>CAIMWL010000085.1 GCA_903845135.1 uncultured Caryophanales bacterium | reverse complement strand
GCACCTCCATACAAGATCCCGAATAAAAGGTGGTCTTGATGAGGGTAAATGACAAATAAGACAAGGCCAACGATGAAGACAACATAAAATAATAAAGCTCCAATCCGATTGACTTTATCTGCCATTAGATGGCCAATATGCTTGCGATAAAGTTTAGGGGCAACTTTCACTAACCAAAATAAATCAACCAGGGTAAAGACAACAAAAGTGAGCAAGACTTGAAAGAAAAAATCCATAGATTTACCTCTATGGATTCATTATAACGGGTTTAATTAACGGGAGGATTTTAACGCACGCACAATTCGTAAAATGCGAGCAAGGGTAATCAAAGATAATGCAAAAAATAAACTGGTTGCCCCAATCACCGCGGCAAGTTCTAATGCAAGTGGGCCGGCATTACTATAAACCAAATATGCGGCAAAGCCACCACCACCGAGACCAGCAAGGCCAATGATCACTAATAAGATTCCCAATAAACTAAGCGGTAAAGCAGTGGATTTTTGTAATGGTTTTTCAACGGCTTGGGAATTTAATTTGTTAGGCGTGTCTTGATTGGTTTTGACAGACATCGACATTAAGGTTTGAATCAACGTAAAGATTTGGTCTACTTCAGCATCGGTCATGGGTGCAGGCGTATAACGATAACGCTTACCAAGGAACTTCTTTAACGTGAAGTCCTTTTTTTGATGTCCTAGTTTGCGATCAAAATATTCTTTTCTGACCAAACCAAATTCAAATAATTTTTTGGAAACAAACTCCCGCTTCTTTTCTGTGAGAAAAGAACCTAACACCACCAAGGGTGGTAAATTGGCATTGGGGTTTTTTACTGGTGATTGCGCCATGGGTTTATTTTATCAAGATTTCTTGATAAGTTTGTAAAATTGTTTTCTCAGTGTCCAAACGATGGCAAGTATCGCAACCACAATACCTAATAAAGCGGTGTTGGCAACGCCAATTATGCCAAAGTCTGGCATATTGACGGTATGACGTAAATAAATGCCAAATAGTGCCCAAACAATGACGCTGCCGTAATAGGAATCTTTTTGACGAATGATGGTCACAACCCCAATCAAGATGGTGATGACCAAGATAATACTAGTCATCATTTGTTGACTGACTTCGCCGCCATTCCAAAGCCAACGATATTGATTGGCATCTGCCACAATCATCGTCGTGACATTCGCGACGGTGGCAACCGTAATCCATCCAAAATAAATGCGAAAGGGAATGGTGGCTAAGCTGGTATCTCCACGAAACGCTAGATTCATATAGACTAAAGCAGCGAATAAAATCAGCATCAATATCAGGGATAAAGGAAATTGTAAATAATGCCAAGCAAGAATCCACCCAGCGTTAGCAAAACTCGAGATGGTAAACGCAATATCAAGTTTAAATAAATGACGATGATAGGGTGTGTCTTGATCATCTTTTAGATGTTTTAAACGCCATCCAACATAGATGGCGAGCAAGGTATAGATGACGGCCCAAATGGAAAAAGTTAAACCAATTGGCGCAAAATAGTTCGCATAAGTGTCAGAGATGACACCGGTTTCTAGACCATTAATTGGTATAATATTCGCTAAGCCATTGAGCACAAGGGCAACGAAGAATGCGACAGCAGACACAACATTCATGATCTTAAAATTTGCTAAAGAGAATCTCATTTGCTTGGACTCCTTTGTGCTAACCATGATTTAACTTGGTTAACTTCGTGTGGAAAACCCAGACCCTCAAATTTGAGAATTAACGGTATTCCATACCCTAATTGTATTTTATCACCTGCGGCGCCAAACGTTTTACCCCAGGAGCGGTTTCCGCTCACGGCGACGCCGATTACGTGTTTGGCATAAGCAGTCAAAAATAGCTTGGTGGGTTCCGTTATTTCACCAAAATTAACCGAACGCGTAATCAGAAACACTTCATCTTTAGAATCGTGTTGATAATGTTGGATATCAAAAACTGGATAACCTAATTTATCCGCAAACTTTTTTCCCAAACCTGTCATCGAATCGACAACGATGACAATCATGGACTACTTCTTTCCAAAGTGTTTAACTAAAAAATTTACAACGGGTTGGGGCTCAAATCCACGAATCACATCTTGCTGATAAATCAACGCAGGTGTACTCATAATATTGTGTTGTTTAATCAATTGATTAAATTCATCCGCGTGTTGGGTTTGATGCACTTCTTTTAAATGATCTTTATATTGATCACGCAGCGCCATTTTTAAAAACATCTTCAAGTTTTGACAATTGGGACAGTTATCTTTCGTTAAAATAATCGCCTTTTCCATATCTTTAACCTACTTATTGATTTTATCTTTATTAAAGTTAAAGTCACTATCATCGAGGGCAACAGATTTCATCTTTTGATAACCGTTACCTTTCATCGAGAAATAATCCATGGTTTTCGTTTCGGTATTTAAACCATTCAAAACAACCGGATTAACTTCTTCATGTTCAAATTGTGGTTCAAAACCCAAATTCATCAAGGCTTTATTGCAGTTATAACGAACAAATACTTTGACGTCGTGGGTCAGATCAACTGGATCATAAACACTTTCAGAAAGTTCTTCTTGTTCTTGATATAGTTTTTGCAATAGTTCTTGCATCCAAATCGTGAGTTCATCTTGCTTTGGTTTCGCAAATTTTGCGAAGATTTCTTGAGAAATTTTCCCAATATAAAGCCCGTGAATGGCTTCATCTCTAAGAATGAGGTTAATGATTTCTCCAGCTTGCATGAGTTTACCTTGACCATAGAAATAAAGAGGGTAATAGAAGCCAGAATAGAATAACCAGGTTTCAAGAAAGACAGATGCAACCATGGCTTTCCATTGGGCGGTTAAAAATTCTTCTTCGCTAAAGTTAACTTTTTCCGGCGAATATTTTTTAAGATAATTCATTTGATCAAGGGTTTCATATTGGCCAACAATTAAATTCATGATTGCTTGGAGGTTTTTATTCTTCTTTCCCCATTCAAATAATTCATCAATTTCGTGGGTGGATAAGAAGGTCATAAAAATGTTGGAATAAGATTTCGCGTGGACTGCGTTCTCCATCGCTGCCATCCAATTAATTACCGCTTTGCGTTGATGAAGCGTATCTGGCATCGATCGTGAGACTACCGGCATGCCAATATCACCTTGATAAGTGTCTAAAAAGGTAAGAATTAATAAATTAAGTGAGTAAGCTTTTTTCACTTGTTCGTTTAATAATTTCCAAGTTAGTAAATCCGATTGCAATGAGACATCTTCGGGACGCCAAAATTGCGAAAGGTTTTGTTCATAGAATTGTTGAGTGAAAGTATCTTCCGTCCCATTCCAATTAGCACCAGAAAATTCTTCTTTAGGTTTAAAAATGAGGGGTTTAAAAGTATCGCCAGGTAATTTGCTCATCGTCTTTCTCCTTTTAATTTAATTTATACAACGCAGGATTCGCATTCTTCAATTTTTAATTTTTGCGTCCGCGTATAGTATAGAGTTTTCACACCTTGATAGTGTGCATAAAGATAATACCTTACGAGTTCCTTGGTTGTCACGTTTGAGGTAATGCCTAATTCAAACGAGATGCCTTGATCGACATGCTTCTGGGCAGTGGCAATCACATCAATGACTTTAAAATTATCAATGCGATAGGCACTTTCATACATAAATGCAGCTGTATCTAAAGAAGGCATCGGGAAGTACGTTTTAGAATTACCATACGTGCGTTCTTCGATGAGTTGTTTGATGGGGGTTAAGGATGGGGTCGCTGACATGACATAGGCAATCGACCCATTAGGGGCGACTGCTAATCGATGAGAGTTGTATAAGCCATAAGTCATGACATCTTTTTTCAATTGTTTCCAATCCGCATCGGTGGGAAGGTAAATATCTTTAAAAATTTCTTTGACTTTATCGGTTTTAGGTAAGACTGCTCCACGGCCTTCAAAATAAGATCCATCAGCATACTTACTGGTTTCAAATTGATAAAATTTTTGTTTGGTTTCTTTAGCTTTTTGCATTGAATGGACTAATGAGTAATAGTTGACTTGGGCAAAGAACACATCAATTAAATCAATGTCTTCTTCGGATCCAAATAAAATATAGTTTTCGGCAATATAACCATGGTGACCCATGATGCCAAATCCTACTGATCGATTGAGGCGATTAGCTTTGGCGACTGCGGGTACGTAAGAAATATTCGTTCGTGTTGAAACAGAGTTCATCACATCCATCGCAGCATAAACAGTTTCTTTGATGGTGTTGTGCTTGATCATGTTGCCCATGTGACCGCTGGCAAGGTTGCAAGAAATATCCATGCCAATTTCATCTTGTTCTTTTTTGTCATAATCCGCATAGTGTGACGTAATGGTGGGTTGGAGTATTTCAGTGCAAAGGTTAGAGAATTTAACAGGTAGCTTTAATGGATTCACTTTATTGACGTTATCGACGAACATAATATATGGATAACCAGATTCCCCTTGTAATGAGGCGATCATGTCCAATAATTTTCTAGGACTAATTTTACGTTTTCTCACATCTGGGTTTTCTACTAACTTGTCATACCAGTAATCCATGTTGGTGGAAACGTCTGCAAAATCAATGCCATACGCTTTGTAAACGGTATGAGGATAGAAAACATACATATCTTTGTTTTCTTTAGCGAGTTCAATCATCTTGTCGGGAATCACCACACCCATCGATAAGGTTTTAACACGGACATCATCATCAGCATTTAATTTCTTCGTATTTAAAAAATCTTCAATATCCGCGTGGAAAACATTGAGGTAAACTGCACCTGCTCCAGCACGTTGACCCATTTGATCCGCATAACGGAAGTTGTTATCTAATAATTTAGCAACGCCGACAACCCCTTTGGAAACATTGGGTACATCCTTGATTGCTTCACCTTTAGCACGTAAGTTGGTGAGGTTAATCGAGACGCCACCACCGATTTTTGATAATTGCATCGAGAATTCAGAAATGCGGGCAATATCATTTAATGAATCGCCACCTTCAAGCAAGAAGCAGGAAACAAATTCACCGCGTTTTTTCTTGCCGGTATTAAGCAGTGTTGGTGTCGCCGGTACAAAGTCTTGGGCAATCAACCGCTTAATCATATTTTTCGCGAGTTCAAAGTCGCCATCAGCATGATAAAGGGCATTGATGGATAGACGGTCTTCATAACGTTCCAGGAAGACTTTCTTATCACGACTCTTTAAAGCGTAATCGTTATAAAACTTAAAGGCTCCCATGTATGTAGGAAAGCGAAACTTAGCATTATAGGCAATATTAAAAATTTCGGTGATTTGTTCGTGGGTGTATTTCTTTAAAAAGTCATCTTCGTAGTAATCATTTTCGACTAAATAATCTAATTTTTCCTTTAAAGAGTGAAAAAATTGCGTTTTTTTGTTAATTTCGTTTAAAAAGTAGGAACGGACAGCTTCCTTATCTTTTTGTAGATCCTTCAATTGGCCTTTTTCATCAATCACTTGATTGTTGAGCAAGACCCATTCCGGAATATAATTCTTTTCCATCCCAATGGCCTCCGAACTAAAACAATAGAAGACTGAGGTGAGTTTTCACACTTTCAAATCCTAATGGCTTTAGGTGAAAATTATTTTTGTCTAAAGGTGGGTCCTAAGTCAATCACATTTTGGGTGTGGAATTACTAATTCTTTACTATTACATAGTAAACATCGCCAAAATAACCCTTAAATTTTATTGTAAATTTTTGAGTTTATTTAGACTTAATTTCGTTTTCAATTTAGGTGAACTTTAGTAAAATATCATTAGGAGAAAATGAAAATGAAATTTACCTTGGCGCCACTGCCTTATGCCTATGATGTTCTTGAGCCAGTTATCGATGCAAAAACGATGGAAATTCACTATAGTAAACACCATCAAGCATACGTGAATAACCTCAACGCTGCTTTGGAAAAGTATCCAACTTTACCAGAACAAACTATCGAACAACTATTGATCAATTTAGAAAAGCTTCCTGCTGACATTCAAACGGCAGTAAGAAATAACGGTGGCGGTCATTTTAATCACACGATGTTTTGGTCCTTGTTAGTACCAGAAAAGAAATACCTTGCTCCAAGCACCACCCTCTTGGCTCGCATTGTCAAAGATTTTGGCTCGTTTGATGCGATGAAGGAACAATTTAGTAATGCTGCCAAAACTCGCTTTGGGTCGGGATGGGCGTGGTTAATCGTCGACACAACTGGAAAATTAAAGGTGACATCCACAGCCAATCAGGATGTCCCATTCAAAGAAGGTAAACCTGTTTTAGGTTTAGATGTTTGGGAACATGCTTATTATTTAAATTATCAAAATCGTCGTCCAGATTACATTACCAATTTTTTCAAAATCATCAATTGGAAAAAGGTTGAAGAAAATCTTCGTTAATTTTTATTAGTTTTAAAATAGTTCGTGCTACAAAAACTTACCACATTTTGATTTAACCATTTGTGAAAGCAAATGGTTTTTCTTTTGTATAATAGTAATAGATGTACGAATCACCTGAGTTTAAATTAATTAAAAAAATCGGCAACCTTGAATGGCGAGAGTACCAAGAGTTTTTTACCGTTGCGATTCATGAGCCATCTTTACAAGGTTATTCTGGATTTGGCTACTTATTTAATTATATTTCCGGTAATAATCGGCAAGGTGTGAAAATGAAAATGACCGTGCCCGTCATTAATGATTTAGATGAAAAAGAAAAGAGTATGGAGTTTGTGATTCCGAAAATTCATACCCAAGATATTCCCCAACCGCTTTATCAACAAATGAAAATTAAACATTATCCATCCCAAATGGTCATTGTCTATACCTTTTCTGGTTATATTCCCAAAGAAAAAATGGAAACGATTACTGAAAAAATGAAAGCCTTTGCAAAAGGAGAGCAATTACACGCGGTGGGTGATTTAAAAATTGCCCGATATAATGGGCCTTACACATTGCCGTTTTTAAGACATAATGAAATCTGGCTTAATGTGAATGCTTCTGACAATCTGCACAAAAACCATAAAGCGTAAATTGATGATGATGGAGAGAAAAGTGGTGTTGTTTTGCCATCTTATTTTCAAAATCTTGTAACGGGCAATCTTCAATCAAAACAATTTTTTTACATGCTGTGCACACCAATTGGTGGTGATGATGCTGATCTTTTAATTGATAAAGCGGCGTGCTTTCTGTTTCTAAGGAAAGTTTTTCTACAATTCCCTTATTTAGAAATTGCTCAATAATACGAAACACGGTTGAGTGAGAAATAGGTTTCGTTTTATTCTTTTTAGAAACCAATTGGAATAGACGATCAAGGGTGAGTGGATCATGCTCAGACAAGATATGGTAAACCAAATCTCTTGCAGGGGTATTTTTCAAATCATATTCGTGGAAAAAGTCCTTATGACAATCGATTTTTTTATTCATGAATGTTGGTTCCTTTTCAAAGAAGTAACGATAACGGTGATGGTCCAAACAATAGCATATGTCACGACCAAGGTGCTGCCGGTAGGTAAATCAAACCAAAGTGAAATCATAAATCCTACTACGAAGTTAATCATGGCAATCAGAAGCCCATAAACAAAACTTTGCTTAAAACCAAATTTAAAATTCATGACAATTAAGGTCGGGAACAATAAGAAACTCGACATCAGTAATGATCCAGCGGCCCTAATGCCTACAATCACTAACCATGAGGTCAGGACGATAAGGATAAATTCAAACCATTGTGGCCTTAGATGATTCACTTTAGCAAAATCTCGATCAAAAGCCATCGTCATAAGTTCTTCAAAAAAGAAAATGAACAAACCACTTATCAATAAAAATAGAAAGATGATCACGATCACATCCGTTTGCCTAAGTAAAAGAAGACTACCAAATAGAAAAGATTCAATACTGAGATTAGCGTTAGGGTTCGTCGCATGAATTAACGTCCCAAGGGCAATCGCAGAGGTCGCAATTCCGCCAATAATGGTGTCGCTATATCCTTTGTTGCTTTGCACTAATAATTGAATGGTGAAAGAAGCAAGCGTTGCAACCAATAAGTTAATCCATAAGGATTGTTCAAAAAACGTAATCGAGATGGCGACTGAAAAATAAGCAACATGTGAAAGACCATCGCCAATATAGGCCATTTTTTTTAACACTAAAAAATGCCCAAGGCCGCTCGCGAGTACGGCAACAAGCAGGCCAACGAAAAGACCCCTTAACACGAATTCATATTGAAAATACGCTAGCAATTGATTAATGGTCATGGTGCTGATCCCCGTGGGTATGAATAAAAGGTGAAAACTCAGGATGTTCACAAAAGTCGCGATAACTTCCATCAAAAATAATTTTATGTTCTAAATAAATAACCCGTTTAATATGATTGGAAAAACTTGGTAAATCGTGGGTAATAATCACGTAAGGCGTTCGTGCCTTTTTAAGTTGAGAGAGAATATCAAAAATTGAATCCTTACGATTCACGTCTAAGGAACTAGTAGGCTCATCTAAAAACACAATATCGGGTTTTTGTACCATCATTCGGGCAAATAACACCATCTGTTTTTGACCCAAAGATAAGAGCGAAAAACGAGAATTTTTTAAAGACGATAAAGCGAATTTATTGAGCACGTTTTCAATCGCTCGATGATCGCTTGCATTCAGCCATCGAGGAAATTTTTTGTTTGCGATAAGGCCTTGGCTTACGACTTCTTTTACTGTCATCGGAAATAGTCGATCACCCAACGATAACACTTGAGGTAGGTACCCAACAGCAAGATTTTTTTGCATTGTTACATGACCTTCATCCGCTTTGAGTAGGGCCAAAATTACTTTTAATAAGGTTGTTTTACCAGCACCATTTGCACCAATTAAAGCCACTTGATCGCCGGAATGAAACGCTAAAGAAACTTGATCAATCACTTTTACTTGATCAAACGTCATCGTTAAGTTTTGGATTTCAATTAACGATTTAGTTTTCACTTTGAGCAATCGCCTCATAATTCATCAACAATAATTCTTGATAGGAAACCCCAGCTTCAAATTGACTTTCACTGATCGTTTCCATCGTATATAAGTACGCTGTTTCAAGCAGTGGATTATTATCCAATAATGTTTCAATGACGGCAGCATTATCGGTCGTCGATACATAAAGTAAATTCGTTTCAAAAGACGCCATTAGATTGTTGAAATCAATAATGGATTGGGCGGTAGGGGCGATGTCCGATGAAAAACCAGGATAGGGTGTAAAAACATGAATATCATAATTGACCAGATAACCAAGGGCATTATGACCCGCAAAGACGATATCAAGTTCTTCATCTTCTCGCACCAATTCGTCATAAAGCGTAACCGCATCTTGTAAGGCTTCTTCAATCAATAATTGCCTTGATTCAATCAGTTGCTGATGTTCAGGCAAAAGCAAAATCAATTCCGCGGCAACCACTTCCAGCATCATTATTCCGTTATTTGGGTCAACCCAATAATGTGGATCACCATCATAGTCATGTTCATCCTCTATTGCAGTCATAGCAGGTTGAGTTTCATCAGTCGGTAAAGTCGTTAATAAATTAACATGACTAGATAAATCAATTAATTTTCCTTTTGAAGTATCTTCAATGGAGTGGATCCAAGGTTCAAAGGCATCACTGGAAAATAAAATGACATCGGCGTTATTGAGCTGGACCCGTTGGCTAGGTGTTGGTTCATATTCATGTGGATCGACGCCGGCAGGGACCAGCCAAGTAATATCCATTAAATCACCAGCTAAACTATCAGCAAGACTATACTGAGGAAAAAGCGTTGCCACTAACAAAGGTTCGGTTGATGTCGATCCACCACAACTTATTAAAAATAAAGTTAGTAAGGTAAATTTAATTCCACGATAATTCATCGAAGATGTTCTCCAGTAAGTATGATAACAAAGAAAATTGCAAATGCAAACTATTTGCGTTTAATTTGATTGAGATCTAAAGGAACACCGAGGATATGGTCAATCTGATAAATCACCCAACTTAATAGCAACACAACGAATAGAATAGCGCTGGCAATCCAAGTAAAGGTTTCTAATCCTAGGGTTTGGACATCTAAAAAGAAGTAGGGATAGATTTTTTCAACCCCGTTCACGTGAAAGCGACCCCCTAGGTTGATATACGTAATTAAGTAAAAGACGTAAACGGAAAGCGTAAAAAGATTCCCACCAATATAAAAATATTTGATGGAACCTTTTTTATCAAACCAAGCGTAATCAAGAATGACAATCAAGGGGACGATGTAATGAATGAAAATATCTTTGAGACTAAAGATTTCATAAGCAAGGTTGTGATCGGAGATGTAAGGAATCAGGACAAAAGAGTAAACAATCGTTGTTAAGGTTAAAAACACGATTAAGGTTTGTTTAAAAAAATATAGCCAATCTGATGGAGATTTTCTAAAAATTAGATTCAATAAAAACAGGACATATAAAAGCGCGGTTAGGAGATTCACAAAACTTGTAAAGTAACTTAACACTTCAATGACGTTTAAAGCATCTTGGATGGTCAAATATAGACCAAAAGTAGTAAAAGAGAGAATGAAGATTTTAAAAGCAATTGAAAGATAATGTTTCACGTGGTTTATTATAAGACAAATTCGGTTTTTTTATTCTGTTCTTAGTGCAATGACTGGATCTTTTCTTGCAGCAATGCGAGAAGGAATTAATCCAGCTAGTAAGGTTAAAAAAGTTGATAGTACAACAAGGCCGCTTGCATATACGGGTGATAATGAGGTGAAGTTTTCAATCTCAATCAAATTAAGGATGATAATGTTAATCGGAATATTGAGAATGAGGGTGATGACAATCCCTAAAACGCCAGAAACAAAGCCAATGATAATCGTTTCTGCATTAAATATTCTAGCGATGTCTTTCTTTCTCGCTCCCAATGAACGCATAATCCCGATTTCTTTAGTTCTTTCAATCACAGAAACATAGGTGATAATACCAATCATGATGGAAGATACTACCAGTGAGATTGAAGCAAAGGCAGTTAACACAATCGCGATAGTATTGATTAAATCGGTAATCGTCGAGGTGATATTTGCTGCTAGATCGGTATATCGAATCATATCGAGTTCATCACGAAGCGCGGTGGTGCCATCGTAGTTATAAGCATCGATATAAGCTTTGATTAAATCTTTGGATTCAAAAGAACTAGGAAAGATTTGTGCCGATACTGGTGTCATATCGCCACCAATTTGCCGCATTCTTTGTTGATAAATCGTGGCAGAATTAATCGCAGTGCCACCAATCACAAAATAACCAAGGTTGGTTTCAGAATTAAACCCGTTGAGTTGATCTTGGACAACTTGAGAATTTAATGCCCCACTAACAGAGTCTTCGTAAGCAAAGTCTGTTAATGCGGATGTGTAGGCTAAACCGGCATTCAGTAATTCCGCACTGGCCGTTGGTTTCACTCTTAGAATCCCTACAACCTTTAATGGGAGCAATGAATCTTCGCTTGCTATATCTGCATCTAAAACATCTTGCGGATCATTGGTTTTATAGATGGGTCTTTCTTCTGTTGATTGATCTTGATCGAGTTGGTAATAAAGATTGTTAGGAATCCATTTAATTTTGAATAATCCTTCTTCAAAGTCTTCGGAAACCACATCTTCTAAATCAATACCATCATTCGCATTAATATCATAGAAACTGAAGAAACTTTCATCGATGCGATTTTGTTTATCGACGATGAGCACTAATTCATCTTTTGCTTGAGGATAACGACCATTCAAAATGTCATATTGCGTGTTAATAAAGGCCTCATTGTTAGGTAACTCATAAAAGTTTCGTGAGAATGCAAATTGACCGCCAGATCCAGCACTGCGAATGATATTGGTGTCAGTAGAAGTTGTTACCATTAAATTCATTGCCATGGACCGTGTATACGTAATCGCATTGTAATAACTTGCATCCATGCCGGCTAAATAATCTAGAAATTCATCATTGATTTTATTGTTGTGAAGCTGCACTTGCCCGGCGACATATTCTGTAATTGGCGTGTTTGGATCAGGAAAATCATTCTCAGAATCACGAACCGCAGCCGGTGGTCCAAATGCGGTAATGGATTGTGGAATAGAGATGGGAAAGCCTGCTAAGGTGTCACTTTGTAACGACCCTACATAAATATTCATTCCTTCAGAAATCGATAACACTAAAGCAATCCCAATAATCCCAATGCTACCTGCTAAGGAAGTAATTAAGGTTCGTCCTTTTTTGGTTAGTAAGTTATTCGCAGACGTTTTTAACGCAGTTGAGAAGGGCATTGTCGTGCGCTTCGTCATCAGTTTTCCAGACGTTTCTGTATCAATTACTTCTGGACGAGAGTCATCGACCACACGACCATCTAATAATTTAACGATTCGATCCGAGTGAGCAGCAGCAAGTTCTGCGTTATGTGTCACCATGATCACCAATTTGCCCTTAGCAATTTTTTTAATTAGTTCTAAAATTTGGCCGCTGGTATTGGTGTCAAGAGCGCCTGTAGGTTCATCGGCCAAAAGAATCTTTGGATTATTCACGAGCGCACGTGCAATCGCCACTCGTTGCATTTGACCACCCGATAACTGATTTGGCCTTTTGTAAACATGATCTTTTAGTCCGACTTCAATCAAAACATCAAGGGCTCGTTTGCGTCTTTCCTTTTGACCAACACCAGAAAGTCTTAAGGACATTTCTACGTTATCAAGGACAGATAAATGCGAGATTAAATTATAGGTTTGAAAAACAAACCCAATCGTCGCATTTCGATAACTATCCCATTCTGACTCCGTAAAGTTTTTAGTAGATTTACCATCAACAATTAAGTCCCCAGAGGTATAACGATCTAATCCACCGATGATATTCATCATCGTTGTTTTTCCGCATCCAGAAGGTCCTAAAATGGAAACAAACTCATTATTTCTAAAGGATAAATCCACCCCTCTTAAGGCTGGGAAGGGTTGGCCTGCAACAAAATAGTTCTTGATGATACCTTTTAAGACGAGCATGAATTTGTCCTCCAAATACAAAAATCATTATACGAGCAAATAATTAGAATAGTGAATTAATACAACACAAAATACGTATACGTTTGGTTAAGTTACAAACTTAAGAATAAATAAAGTAAATTAATAGATAACCTGTTGAGAGAGCTGCCATCGTAATTGGAAACCCGATTTTAAAGAAATCCCAAAATTTGACCTGAAAACCAAGTTTACGAAGAAAACCAATACCCGCAATATTCGCAGAGGCGCCGATGGGGGTAAGGTTACCACCCAGCGTTGCTCCAGCGAGCAATCCAAAAAGTAATAAATAAGGTGGAAAACCTAAATTTAAGTTTTGTCCCACACTCATCATCACCGGCAAGAGTGTCGCAACATAAGGAATATTATCAATAAAAGCGGAAATGACCACGGAAACTAAAATCACAAACGTATAAATCACAAAAGGGTCATTAATACCAAGGGTTTCAAATAATTGTCCTAACTCTAAAATCACACCTTGTTTTTCTAGGCCAATAATTAGAATAAACAAACCAAACAATAAACCTAAGGTTTCAAAATCAATCGCCTTAAATGCATCAAATATCGCTTGTTTTTGATTTTGAAAAATGAGCCGATAAAAAACAAAAAGCACTGCGACACCTAAGGTGATATAACCATTGATTTCATTGGGAGTATTAGGAATAAAAGATGCGGTAATTAAGGCAAAAAGAATCAGACCCAGGAAGAGGGTGGGTGCAAAATCTTTGACGCTCGTCTTTTGCGTAAACTTAAGCGTTTCATGGTGCTTCCCTAAAATAAACCAAAACATGATTAAACTCATGATTGTGCCGATTTGTACAATAAAAAATGGCCCTGGTTTTCCTTCAACAATAAAAAATTCAAAGAAATTCATATCGGCAAATTGATTCCCAGCAAGCATGACCGACGTGGTATCACCAACCAAGGTAGCAAAACCTTGTATGTTTGCAAAAACCGAAACTGCGATGATTAAAGGGACAGGAGAGATTTTTGTTTTTTTCGCAATGTCTAAAGCAATCGGGGCAACAATTAAAACGGTGGCGACGTTGTCCACAAATGCAGAAACAAGACCGGCAAAAGCGGCTAACAAAATAATCGCCCACTTTGTTGAAGAAACTCTTCGCATCATCCAATCTGCAAGCAATGCCGGCATTCCAGACTCGATAAATTGGGAGACAACTATCATGGTGCCGGCGATGATCATAAAGACATTCCAATTCATCGCTTCAGAAAATACATCGCTCAAAGGACTATATCCTAGCACAATGAATAAAATAGCAACACCAAGGGCAATCCATGCCTTAAAATTTGAAAAAATGAGTAAGGCAATATACGTTAATAAAAACAAACTAAGGGCAATTTGCATAACACGACAATTTTATCATAACTTGGTTTCGTCGCCATCATTCGTTATCATAGTGACATATGAAAATTGCATGGATTGGGTATGGGGTGATGGGACAACCGATGGCGAACCATCTAAGTCAAACTCATCAAGTAACCGTTTTCAGTCGCAGTCCGCATAAAACTTCCAATGTACCTCACCGCCTATCGGTGGGTTCATCCTTATCATCCACCATCAAAAATCAAGACGTAATCATGACGATGTTAGGCACGCCTGAGGATGTTGAGCAAGTGTATGGATTCATCCTTAAAGAAGCTAAACCTAGAACTATCTTAATTGATTTAACCACATCCAGCCCCTCCCTTGCCAAGCAACTTTATGCTCAATTTAAAAACCAATCCATCTCTATCTTAGATGCACCTGTGACCGGTGGTTTAAAAGGCGCCCAAGAACAAAATCTCACCATCATGGTGGGTGGTGATCGATCGACCTTTGAAAAATCTAAACCGATTTTAGACATATTGGGTAAACGCATTTTATATGTTGGCGAAGCTGGCCAAGGTCAATATGCAAAACTTGCCAATCAAATTGCCATCGCTGGTCAACTTTCAGGATTAGCAGAGGCGCTCGCCTTTGCTCAATCTCAACATCTTGATTTAAACCAAGTCATTCACATCCTATCCTCGGGTGCGGCTCAATCTTATAGTGTGACCGCCTATGGTGAAAAAATGCTACATAAAGATTGGCAAGCTACGTTTTATCTAAAACATTTTTTAAAAGATTTACGAATTGCCATCAAGCACGCAACAACGCCTGTACCGATTGCAAAAGCAGTTGAGCTTATGTTGAGTTCACTGGTGAAAACCTATGGAGAAAAAGGCGTACAATCCATTATTCAGGCTTATTTAAATTAATTTACTTGCCGTAAATTTGATAAAGCAACCACTGGACAAACTTTCTCGGTAATAACCATTTTAATAATTGTAAAAATTTGTACTGCAAACCAACTGTGACATGAATGGGTGGATTTTTTTGTCTGACTAAACGCCGACAAACTTGGTAAACGGAAACAGCCGGCAACCCATTTTTTTCATCTTTTTCCATCACGGCTAACGAACGCTCTAACCTTGCTTGATATAGTGAATTAGGTTTAACGAGGCGTAGACGTTGATGTGAGAAATTAGATTTTGTGTCCCCGGGTTTCACATTGACCACGCGAACACCAAAGGGTTTTAGTTCTTGTCTAAGACCTTCGGTGTAAGTTGCAACGCTTGATTTCGTCATCGAATAAAAGGTTTGAAAAGGAATGGTAAAATCTCCAGCAACTGATCCAATATTAATAATCAAGCCTTTTGTGTTTTTGAGTAACGGTAACATTACTTGGGTTACGTGATGTAAACCCATGACATTAACTGCAAATAAACGCTTAACTTCTTCAACGGGTGTTTCTTCAATGGCACCAGCAATTCCAAATCCCGCATTGTTAATCAAAACATCCAGTTGTTGGTATGTTTTTTGGATGTACGTGAACAAGTTTTCAATCGATTGAGGTTGCGTTACATCCATGACTTGCGCATCAAAGGATGGTTTTGTTTTGGGTAAATTTCTCGCCACACCTACCACACGATATCCAGCTTTAGCAAAACCTTCTGCTACTGCAAAACCAATGCCTTGAGACGCACCGGTAACGAGAATGACAGCGTGTTTATTGAAACTCATGAAGCATACTCATCAATGCTTTTTCATCCATTGGTACTTTTTTTAACACTTCATCAATAATTGCTACCGCTTCATCAATTAATGGTTTGGTATGCGTTGCAGTGTAACTAGTGCGAATTAAACATTGACCTTCAGGTGCAGCTGGAGGAATCACGGGATTAACATAGACACCATGTTTATAAAGTAATTTTGCAATCACGAAAGTGCGCATCATCGTATAAGTGTAAATCGGAATAATTGGGGTAATCGTGTCGTTCGCTAATGGGAGTTTCTTTTCTAACATTTTTTTGCGAGCATACGCAGCAATATCGAGTAAGGCCTTGGGCCGTTGCGGTTCTTTTTTAAGTATGCGCAAAGCCGCCAAGGCGCTTGCAGTTGAAGCGGGTGTTAAAGCCGCGGAAAAAATAAACGGTCGTGATTTATGTTTAATGTAATTCACTACTTCTTTTTTACCCACCATAAAACCACCAATAGAAGCAAGTGATTTTGAAAAAGTAGACATAATCATATCGACTTCTTGATGCAAACCAAAGTATTCGGCGGTGCCTCTGCCTTTTGCTCCTAACACCCCAAATGAGTGGGCATCATCGACCATCACTCTTGCGCCATATTTTTTTGCAAGCGCCACAATCTCTGGCAGTTTAGCAATATCACCTGACATAGAAAAGATGCCATCCGTCACAATCAGTTTTCCCGCTTTTGGATCCGCTTCTTGTAACAATTGTTCTAAGTGTTTCATGTCGTTATGGTTATAACGAACCGAGGATGCAAAACTTAAACGAATCCCATCATAAATACAGGCATGATTTTCTCGATCAGAAAAAATAATGTCATCACGGCCGGCAATTGCAGAAATAATGGCAAGTGTTGACTGGAATCCACTGGGAAAGGTTAAGGCCGCTTCTTTTTCCATGAATTCAGCAAGTTCTTTTTCTAATTCTAAATGTAGGGTTAAAGTTCCATTTAAGAAACGTGAACCAGATACACCAGTACCATATTTCTTAACCGCCTTGACAGTGGCATCAATCACGCGCTTATCACCGGTCAATCCTAGATAATTATTAGACCCAATCATCACTCGGCGTTTGCCTTCCATTTTCACAACGATATCCTGCTTACTTTCTAAGGCATGAAAGTAAGGATAAATTCCTAAGTTTACTGCATTATCGACATCTTTAAATTCATATGCTTTTTTAAATAAATCTGCCATAGTTTTCTCCGAATATTCTTTAGGTTAACAATGCTACAATAATAGCATTATTAGGATAATTTAAGTAGATAAAGGGCGAGGAACATAAGATGAAAAAGAAAATTGATTTAAAGAAATTAACCCCTATCCAACGTGCAGTCACACTTGAAAGTGCGACAGAACCACCTTTTCAAAACGAATACTGGAATCATAAAGAACGAGGACTTTATGTCGATATTTTAGACGGCACCCCTTTATTTACTTCTGAAGATAAATTTGATTCCGGATGTGGTTGGCCTAGCTTCACGAAACCCATCATCGAGGAAGTCATCCTTGAACGATCCGACTACTCCCACGGCATGATCCGTACCGAAGTCCGGAGTCAAGATTCGGACGCCCACCTTGGTCACGTATTTGATGATGGCCCTCGTGATAAGGGAGGCCTGCGCTATTGTATTAATTCCGCATCCTTAAAGTTTATTCCTTATGATCAACTTGAGCTTCATGGCTATGGCGAATATCGCAAATTCTTTAAAAAGAAATAGACCCACTTATGGAATCAATCAACTTACTGATTAGTGAATGGATTCAAAGTTTTCGTAGTGATTTTCTCGACGCTTTCTTTTTATTCATCACCGAATTTGGAGATGAGACTGTATTTTTAATCATCGCGGCGATTTTATATTGGACCTTTGATAAGCGTTTTGCTTATCGATTGGTGATGTTTTTTCTTTATGGTGCGGTGATAAATGGCGGTTTAAAATTCCTGACTAATTCACCACGACCCCATGTGGAATTTCCTGACAGAATTGAGTTGGTTGGAGAAGGATCGGGTGGTACCTCTTTACCAAGTGGACACGCTCAAAATAGCACGATTCTCGGCCTTACTTTAAACGAAAAATCTAATCAAATCGGCGCGTGGTTTTCGCGTTTTCTATTCGTCATGGTTGGATTGGTCATGTTATCAAGGTTATATTTGGGTGAACATTATTTAAGCGATGTTATTTTTGGATTGGCAATTGCTTTTGGTTATTACACGCTTGTGAATCAAATTCAAGTAAAGGGACAAACCCCATCTTGGTTAAAATGGGTCCCAATGTTATTACTGATTCCTACTGCTTTGATCACCAACGATAAAAATGTTTACTTAGCATCCGCGAGCATTGTTGGTTTCACGATTGGTTATCCTCTTGAACTAAAACATATTGGCTTCTCCGTAAAAGGTTTATGGTGGCAACAAATCCTTAAAGTCATATTAGGATTAGTCATCGCTTTAGCCATTCGCGTTGGTTTAAAAGCGGTATTTGAAATGGGTTTATACTCCGCAGATTTTGAAAATAATCCAATGTTCACTGATCAATTATTGGACTTTTTACGATACTTCATCATCGCTCTATGGATGACGCTTGGTGCACCCCTTTTATTTAAATTATTACTGAAACCAAGATTAAAATAATTTTTTAAAGTGCTTTCGTTTTGGCAGGTTTGACGCCCGCTTTCATCATTGGTTGATTCATAAAATATAAAAAACCAAAAACAAGCATCAATCCACCTGACACGATCATTAACCATTCAATATCAAGGATGTCGGCAAGTGGCCCAAATACAGCAATGCCGATTGGCATGGCAATTGAATTAATCATGGTCGAGATACTCGTTACACGTCCCATGTATGCTGGATCCACTTGTTCTTGGAGAATCACGGTCATCGGTGTGTTGTAAAAAGGTAAGACTATACCTTGCATCAACATAAACGCAAAATAAATATAGAAGTTAGAGACAATCCCTAACATCAAGACGCCAAACCCCATAATCGAGATTGCGATACCAGCAGTGATAATTCGATTGTTAAAACCGCCCCACCAAGCCACGATTAAAGCCCCGATGGTCATCCCGAGGGAAAAAGATACTTCTACCATCGTTAGGCGGAACACTTCATCACCATACGTTTCAAATGACCTTACTACTTGAAGTGGTGATAAAAAGGCAACTGGTGAGACAAGAATTAATACAAAAAATAAATAAATGAAAAATGGAATTAAGAAAGAATGGGTTTTGACATACTTCAAACCGGCAACAAAGTCTTGTATGCCGTTGGTGGTTTTGGGTTTATCTTCATTCACGTGCTTGGGGATCGTGACCAATAATAATAAGGTTAAAACACCAATCACTGCCGTTACCGTATCGATATAAAATAAAAAACCAATACTAAACCAAGAGATTAAGATAGCTGCAACAATCGGACCAAGCACATTAAAAGCAGACTGAATACCCGATTGAATTCCTTGAACTCTCATTAATTTATCTTGTGGAACCATTAACGGAATCGCGGCACCAATTGCTGGGCCGTGAATCGCTTGACCAATGCCCCGCACGACTGTCACCGCGATCAGCATCCAAATTTCAATATTGCCCAAAGAAAAAAGAATGGCGGTTATCAATGTGACCAAGGCAATCGTTCCATCGGCGATGACAATTAATAATTTTCGATTCATCTTATCGGCAAGGACACCGGCGATTGGAGAAAAAATGAGTAAGGGCATAAATGAAGCGATAATCGCAATTGTAAGGATCGTTCCTGATTCGGTTTCAAGATTGATATACCAAAAGATGGCATATTGCACTAATAGCGAGCCAACAAAGGAAATCATTTGTCCAGCAATAAAGAAGCTGATGTTACGTTGCCAATTTTTCATAAATTTTTACCCAGCGAATTATAGCACAGATTATTTTTGCGCCATCTCCCAGTCTTTTTTTAAGATTGAATAGAGACTCGAATCTTGAAATCCATCATTCGAACGATAGTACTGTCTCAAAACCCCTTCGTGTTGAAATCCAGTTTTGATTAACACCGCACCACTGGCAGGATTATAAATGGAGTGATGGGCTTCTAAACGATTAAATCCAACGACACCAAACGCATATTGTAAAAGAGTGAATAGCGCTTCAGTCATATACCCTTGATTCCAATACCGTTTCATTAAAGCGTAACCAACTTCTCCGCGTTCAAATCCATCATGAATCGAGTGAATGCTTATGGTACCAATTAACGATCCGTTTTTTAATTGAATGCCCCAAACATAAAATTTGGGATCAGGATAATTACTCATCCAGTAACTGATAATCCTTTTAGTTTCATCGACAGATATATGCGGTTTCCAGGATAAGTACTTCACGACATCCATATCGGTTGCCCATCCTAAATACATACTCTCAGCGTCCGCTAATTGTAACGGTCTTAAGATTAAGCGATTCGTGTTTAGTTTAATGGTTCCTTGATGGTTCATGGGTGGTACACAATGGATATATCCGAAAGAATTAAGGCATACATATGTGCTTCTATTTTAACAAAATTTTGAAACACGAGGGTGATATCCCCACGGTTGAATTGAACCCATCGATGTTCATAGGCCAGTGTTAACGACGTGATCGGGATTGCAGTCGGTGTTTGATTGAGTTCAATCATGAAAGTGGGATGCGTTAAATCTGGCTCATCCACAATCCACCCCCCTGAAAACGTGAGCACCATTTGCAAGATCCCCGCGTTGACATTACTAATCGTTAACGTTTGGTGTAAGTTTTGAAACGTAATCGTCTGCTCTTGGACGTCAACATTTGCATTCGTTTCTACATTCAGCGGGTTAAATGCTAGGCGAAAAATTTCTCTAGGACTTGGTTTAAGGATAATTGCCAAGTACACACTAACCATACTTAAAACAAGTAGGCCTGAAATCATGATTTGCATTGATAGGCTAGAACGTTTCATCAATATTCTTTAGGAAAAACAAACCCACTTCTTTTGGTATTCAATGGTTTGATCATTTGTTTGATTAAATCACTTTTAATTTTTAAATGCGGCGGAATCGACAACGTTTCTCCTAAGGTTTCATAAGGTTCTTCTTCATCGATAAAACCAGGCCCATCGGTGGCAAATTCAAAGAGAACTTTGGGATAGATGCGCGCATAAAGCGATTGGAAATAGTATCGATCCACAAATCCCGAATTGGGAATTTTATTTTGCAGTAAATGCACTCGCCATTCATCGAGTTCTTCTCTATCTTTGATTCTAAATGCAACATGGTGAACACTGCCATACCCTTGAATGGCTTGCCCCAACATCCGTTGATAATCAATCACCACACCAGCGCCGTTTCCTTTGGGTGTCATTTCGTATAGTGACATCGATCCCTCTTTCAGAATCAAAGTTAAACCCATCACTTGGGTTAATTGTCGATGCATTAATTCCCATTCATTCACGCGAATAAAAATTGGTCCCAGACCAATAATCGCAAATTCATCAGGCACTGGACCAAGATGCCAGGGTTCTCCGCCAGCAACGCCTGGAATTTTTTCATCAGACACCAAGGTATACATTTGTTCATCAAAATCCATAAAGTTTAGCCATTTTCGACCGAACATTGTTTTAATGGGTTCGTGCTTAACTTGATAACGTTGAAAACGGTTTAACCAATACGCTAAACTTTTATCATCTTTCACTCGGAATGAAGTCCGATAAATTTCGTTTGTGCCACGAACGGCTTTTGGAGATTTAGCAAAATCAAAGAACGTCATATCAGTTCCAGGATTACCGCGATCGTCTGCAAAGAAAAGATGATACGCGCGAATGTCGTCTTGATTAACGGTTTTTTTTACTAATCTTAAACCAAGGACTCTGGTGAAAAATTGATAAATTTCATTCGCAGATGACGTAATTGCGGTGACGTGATGAATGCCACCTAATGGTAAGGGGTTTGTGTTCATAATGTTAAATCTCCTAATACAAAAAAAGTAAGATTGCCTTTGGTTAAGATGTCGCCTTCAGCATTCATCAATTCCACAGAAGTTCTTAATAAAGACCGACCAGCATGAATCACTTTTCCTTTGGCGATGATGTGAGTAGAGATATTAGCAGCTTTGATATAGGACACATTTAACTCAATCGTGACGATTCGTTTCATTTTGGTAAGGGATGCAATGGCGGCCACGGTATCAATCAAACCTGCTAATGCACCACCATGAACAGCACCGAAACGGTTTAAATGATCCGGTTTCGCTTGCCAATGCACCTCCGCTTCACCATCTTCGAGTTTGATAATTTGCGGATTGATAAAGTGATCAAAATTTTTTTCCGCAATCATCGTTATATAGTGTGATTTTAATTTTTCAATTAGGTCTTTTTTAATCATAAAAGCATTTTAGATGCGTTATTTTTCCTTAATACATATAATAAACGCAACTGACACATATTTCTATGAATTTACAATCAAAGTTCAGTTTAAAAAAGGAGAAGATTGTTATGCTAAAACCAATTCGCCTTGTTGCCATCGGTCTCGCACTCGTGGGTTGTGCTACTTCTTCATCTGATGTGATTTCTTCATCAGTGGCATCCACAACTTCAACCGTTATCATTTCGACCAGTTCAGCCGAAATTCAATCAAGTGAAGTCAATTTAACATCGAATACTGCGACGAGCGCAATCGTTACTTTAAATTCTAAATGGTCAATTGCAATGGGTGGTGCAACCCTGACTCAGTTCTATTCGGTAAGTGAAAATTTAACCCAAAACTTAACGTCAACTAAAGTAATTGAAGTACAAAGAGTATTTAATCTAGATGGCAGTTTTTACGGGTATGTTTACGAAGCATTAGTCGATGGCAATGGTGGAAGAAACTCCAACCGTTTTAGAGTGGGGTTGGCTAATTCGATTTACCTAGGATTTGAATCGGATAGCCATAGAGAACATAATGGGTTTGGTGTAGTTATCATTAATGCATTAAAAAATTCTTTAGCTGGTCAACCTGCAGTTTATTTGAATGCTTGGCAAATTATGATTAATGCAAATGATACCTTGGTTGGAAAAACTGCATCTGAGACAATTAATCCACTTGCCGATGCACTTGAATCGATTACTGATCACTATTTATCGCAAATTAATGTAGAATAAAATTAAGGAAACCATTATGCCAAAACCATTTATTCCACCGATGAAAGGTAACAAAACCCCTTTTGTACCTAATCAACCAAAACCAGTTGGCAATCGCCCACCTATTACCATGCCAAAACCGATGACCAGACGTCCAGGTGGTCGTGGCGGTTAATCTAGTTTATTTCTTAACAATTTTAAGGTCATCTTTTCATTGAAACGATGACCTTTTTTATTTATGATTATCAACAATGGAACGAATCATCATTGGGATTGCTGGCGGCACTGCATCCGGTAAAACAACCTTGGCAAATGTCTTACTCTCTGAATCGGGTAAAGGAAATGCGGTGATTATTCGTTTGGATAATTATTATCGTAATCGTACCGATTTAAATTTTGAAAAAAGAGCGGCTCTCAATTACGATCATCCCGATGCTTTTGATGTAACGTTAATTCTCGACCAATTAAACGCCTTAAAAAATGGCATTGCCATTCCACAACCTACTTATGATTTCAAAAACCATCTTCGAGCAAATGCAACAATTAAAACAAACCCTGCTCCTGTGATTATCGTTGAAGGAATTCTAACGTTTGCCATTCCCGCATTATTAACGATGTTAGACTTTAAAATTTACGTCGATACTCCAGCAGATATTCGAGTTTTAAGACGTGTGCAACGGGATATTGAAGAACGTGGTCGTAATTTTAAAAGCATTACTAACCAATATCTTCAAACGGTTAGACCGATGCATGATTTATTTGTCGAACCCTCAAAAATCCACGCGGATATTATCGTTCCTGAAGGCGCGTTTAACCCAAAAGCAACCGATTTATTATTGACTAAAGTTGCTTCACTTGTATCCGAATTTCATCAAGCAGAAAAGAAAAAAAAGAAGTAATCACTTCTTTTTCATCGCTAACTTATGCGCGGTTTCTATTTTTAATCTAACTCTTTCAAATTCTTTGGGATCATTGATATCATCAAGTTCTAAAAATAAGACTTTATTCTTGTCGACTTTATAATTTTTAAAAATGCGATTTAAAACATCATAATAGTTGTCATAGTGAAAATTTAAGTAATCTTCTTGGCCTTTTTCTATGGTTCTGCCACGTTTTCTCACGTAGCGGAATAATTCATCTTTGGGTCTCATCAATACCACTTGCATGTCGAGATCGGGAAGGCGTTTTAGGTGAGCATCGGCAATTGCATACGTTAATGCCACTTCAGTGGCACTCATAAATCCTTCTAGTCTTAACATTTCGGCAAACACAAGATTGGAATACAAGGTGGAATCACAGATGACGTGAGGCAGGTCTTTGGTTTTCCACATCAATAGGAATAAGGCACTATAAAAAGCATTTTGAGAAAGTAAGGCAAAGGTTTCTTTATCCTCATAGAAATAAGGTAAATAAGGATTCTTTTCTACGGGTTCTTCTAATAATGGATATCGATAGTAATCAGCGAGCATTTTCGCGAGCGTTGACTTGCCTGAACCTATCGGTCCTAAAATCCCAATACGCATGATCTCATCTCCTTTAAATCTTTCATTATTATAGCGATGATTGGGAGGTTGAAAACCAAAGAATGATGGGAACTAAAATAACCACCAAATTCGGTGGTTATTTATCGCAAAATATCGAATTGTTAAGATTAACCTAAATCGATTTTTTTCCCTTTTAATTTAAAGATGACAGCTTCACAAATATTTTTCGTATGATCTCCCGCCCTCTCGAGCGTACGAATGATGTTAAAGGTATCTAATAAGCTCATGACGTTGGTGGTGTTGACCACTTTAGGAATTTCATGAAACGCTTTTTTGAGTTTGGCGTCAATAAATTGATCTTGGGCGGCAATGGTATAAGATTCTTCCAAAACGGGTTTAAAAAATAAACTCGTCGCCATTTGAAACATTTTCATAAAATCATCAAACATATCATTGATATATAACTTGAATGGTTCATAGAGTGGCTTGGTTAAAATAATAAATTCAGAAATCGTTTTCGCATAATCACCAATGCGTTCCACGTCATTGGCAACCCGAATCATCGCGATCGCAGAACGTAAATCCCTCGCAACGGGGGCTTGCGTTGCTAAAAATGAAAGCACTGATTCATTGATCAATTCATCTAAATTATTGACTTGCTCATCACGTTTAATAATTTGAATGGCTAATTTTGTATCATTGGTTTCTAACGCTTTCTTAGCGTCGCGGTGCATCGATAAGACTAAATCAATCATCTCTTTAAGATTTTTTTCTATTTCTCTGATTTCTGTTTCAATTAAAGTGGTCATGTTTACTCCTATCCAAACCTTCCGGTAATATAACTTTCTGAACGCGGGTCTTTGGGTGTAGCAAAGAAGGTTTTTGTTTCTTCTACTTCAATAAGATCACCAAGTAAGAAGAAGGCGGTTTGATCAGAAATACGGGCGGCTTGTTGCATGGAATGGGTTACGATTACTATAGTATAGTTTTTCTTTAATTCGACAATTAATTCTTCAATTTTGGCGGTGGCAATTGGATCGAGCGCTGAGGTAGGTTCATCCATTAACAACACTTCGGGATTCATAGCTAAGGCTCGTGCGATACATAGTCTTTGTTGTTGACCACCTGATAATTCAAGCGCTGAACGCTGTAATCGATCTTTCACTTCTTCATATAAAGCCGATTTTACCAATGCCTCTTTTACGAGTGCATCCATTTCTTTTTTAGAATAGTTTCGTTGGCACCTTGGGCCATACGCAACATTGTCATAAATACTCATCGGAAAAGGATTGGGTTTTTGAAACACCATGCCGATACGCTTGCGAATATCAATGACGTCTGTCTTTTTATCATAAATTGAAGTATCACCAAACCAAACTCCGCCTTGGATGCTAACATCTGGTATCAAATCATTCATCCGATTTAATGTTCTTAAAAATGTGGATTTTCCGCATCCAGAAGGACCAATTAGCGCGGTAACGCTTTTTTCAAATATCGAAAGATTAATGTTTTTTAACGCTTGGTTTTTACCGTAAAACAAAGATAAATTTTGGGTATCAAATACTTTTTTCATTAGATTACTCCTCCGAGTTTGCCCTTCATAATCTTGCTGGAAATGAATTTAATCAATAAGTTAAGGGCTAACACAATTGCCAAGATGATAATGGCAATGGTTGAAGATAGTTCAATATTGGCAGGTTCATCGGTCATCATCGAATAAATATGCACTGCCAAAGAGGTGGATTTATCCGTTAAGGTAATCTCATCCCTCACAATCGAACCGATGGCAAAGATTAAGGCAGCAGATTCGCCGACAATCCGACCAATCCCAAGTAATACCGCCGCTAAAATGCCAGGAAGGGCGTTTGGAATTACCACTTTAAATGTGGTCTGAGTTCGAGAGGCACCCAGTGCTAATGAAGCATTCCGATAATCCACAGGCACGACTTTAAGACTTTCTTCAGTGGTGCGAATCACAATCGGTAATAAAATAACAGAAAGGGTCAACGCCCCAGAAATTAAATTACCACCAGTGGCATTGGTAGTTGCAACGGTAAGTGGAATAAAAATCGCCACCCCTAACAACCCAAAAATAATAGACGGGACACCGGTTAACGTTTCGATGAACGATCGAATCGCGTTCGCAAATTGAGAATGTTTGGCGTATTCATTCAAATATAAGGCGGCCCCAACCCCAATTGGAATGGCGATGATTAAGGTTAAACCAATCAACCATAACGTGGTGATAATCGAACCGCCAATGCCACCACCTTTGGTAATCACTTCAATTTCATAGATTGAATCAGAGGATTCGAGTTCATTAATCATTCTTTCAACACCGCGTCTCGCCAATGAAGTAGAACGGTCATTATAAGAGATTTTTTGAATTAAGAATTCTGGTAATAAGACAAATTCATTCCCTTCAATTCCTTTATTCGTTAAAGAACTAAGTGGTGAATTGGGGTGAATGTAGGCTAGTTGCACTGTAGCTTGACCTAATAAATCTTGCCCTTGTGAAAAACCAACACCCCATTTATTTGAATAAAAAACCTCAGGTTCGAGTGTCATGTTGGGTTCACATAAACAGAATTCATTTTGATCTTCGATGGGTGCTCCCAAAATAGTAGTCGATTCATATGGATAGCGAATCAAATCAATGTTTATTAACGACCATCCTTGATTAAATACAAATACTAGAATCGCGCCTAAGGTTAAAAATGAAATTGATGAAAATAAAAAAGTAATACCTTGTAATAAAGCATCGATGACATATCGGAAACTAAATTTAGACATGAACTCGACCAACCTTTGATTTAACGAAGTTTAAAATAAAATTAACGAGCAAAATAATCACCATTAAGACTAATCCAATCGAAAAGCGAATCGTATAATCTAAACCAACCGTTTCTTTCATCCCTTGTAACATCGTTGATGTCAACGTGGCAGTGGTTTCAAATAAGGCAAAGGAAATACCAGAACGTCTAGAACCAGCGACTAAACTAACAGCCGTTGCCTCGCCTAAGGCTCTGCCTACACCAAGAATTGCCGCTGTAAAGATTCCCGATTTTGCTGAGGCCAAAACAACTTTAAAATTAGTCTGAGTAGGAGTAGCACCTAAGGCGAGGGAACCATGGATTAATTCTTTTTGAACTGCACGAATTGCCACTTCTGCAATGACCGTCATCGTTGGAATAATCATGATTGCCAAAACAATCACCGTCGACAAAACGGAAAATCCTGCGGAGGATTGAACCCCAACAACCAGGGATAAGTTATAAACCAAATCTAAGATGACACCGGCGCCAAACAACCCATAAACAATCGAAGGTATCGCAGCAAGAATTTCCGTTACAGATCTTAAGATGTTGCCTAAAGGTTTAGGGGCTATCTTGGCAATAAATAGTGCTGAGAAGATAGAAATGGGCATCGCAATCAATAAACTCAGTAAAGCAATATAAAGAGTACTGATTATCAAATAACCAATGCCATACGCATTAGAAGCAAACGTGGGACCATCCAAATATACAATTCCAGTTAAAAATCTTAATAAGTTAACTTGACCTAAACCATCGTTATCTGAAAAAAAAGGCGATAACCCTCTTTCGATAATGACGATGACAACCATGACGATAAATGAGGCTGATAATAATGCCATAAAAAAAAGAATTTTTTCAACCAATTGATCAATCCATTTTTTGGTGACATTCGTTTTAATGGTCATAAAGAAATTATACCGAGGGGTCTCCCTCGGTATAAGGTCTGATTTGTTATGATTTGGTTAGAATTAAAGCGCGGCTTCTGCTGCTAAAGCTTCTGCCCAAGTACGGATTGGATTGGCGGATGCTTTTTCATACATTCTCTTTAAAATATCAGCATTGACGTTGAGTAATGGGTTATCTTTGTGAACTATTGCAACGATGGCATCCCAAGCTAATTGACCATATTGAGCGGATGGTAATGCCACATCGCCAACTTTCTTTTCAGCGTCGGTGAAGTTTCTTGAGGCAAAACCCACATCCTTACCGACCGCGGTATCTTTGATTGCAGGATCGTTCGTTCTCTTGTACGCATCTCCAGAACCTGTGTGTTCGTGTTCGGCAACAAAGTTCCCGCAACGAGGTTTAAAAGAAGCAGTGATGGCCTTCGCAACTTTTTCAATCGAGTCTGAACCACCAAAGCGAACAGTCACAGCACTATTATCTTGATTGCAAACTGGATAATTAGCTTTAATATCATCCCAACGTTGGGTTGCTTCTAAGGCGACCGCACCTGCACCGGCAATGGTATCTTCACCTTCAATAGTCACCATAAAGGCAACAAATGCTTTCGAAATATTTTCAACTGTTTCAGATGGGAAATCCCCGTTTGCTCTTAGCATCCAGTTAAATGGTCTTTTTAAACCATAGGAATTATCTAAGACGGTATCTTCACTTGCTTCAACATTATTGAAAGTTAATCCTTTCACATTATTGTTGACTGAAGATAATGAAACATAGCCAATACCATATTTATCAGAACCGCTCATTGCTGTAAGGATTGCTGTGTTATCAGCGATAACAAATCCGTCCGTTAATAAACTATCATTTTTTGCAGCAGTGCTAAATCCGATACCGCCCATAAAACCATCACGCGTACCTGATGTAGTATCACGGGTATACAAGACTATATTGTTGGATGTTGTAAATGCAGGCGCGACTGATGTGGTCGAAGAAGCGAGCGAACTGGACGCACTAGACGATGAAACGGTGGTACCACACGCAGCTAAGATCACTGCAAGTGAGGCAAACAAAGTTCCTTTCTTTAATTGCATGTTCATAGATATCCTCCTTATGAATTCATACGCTCTCAATATAAAAGAGGTGTTTGTTAAGTAGATAAAGTTACCGTAAAGAATTAATCAGGATTAGGTTAAGTGGGGAATCGTTAAAGTAAAGGTGGTTCCCTTGCCTAACTGACTTGAAACTTCGATGGTGCCTTGATGAGCTTGAATAATGGCCCTCGTTATCGCTAGACCCAGACCACTGCCACCACTGACACGCGTTCTTGCTGCATCCGTACGATAAAACCGATCAAAAATTCTTGCTAGATTTTTAGGTTCAATTCCTCGACCTGTATCAGCAAAATAAAGAATCAAAGTTTGATTCTTAATTTCACTTGATACTTGAATCGATCCCTTATCTGTATAGCGAATCGCATTAGAAAGCAAATTGGAAAAGATAAGAAAAAACTTATCACGATCGACAAAAATGTTTAATTCTTTAGGTGTCTTAATCTTAAATTGAAGTGCCTTTTTATCCAATTCTAATTGATGAACTTGTTTAACTTCTGTTAACAAATCTAGAATCGAAAACTTAGTTTTAATTAAGGTTTGAAATCCATGCGTGCCGATTTTAGATAAATCGGTTAACTCATGAATCAGACGTTGTAATCGAGACGATTCACTTGCAATCATCGTTTGAAATTCTTTGGTTTCTTCGGTGGTTAATTTTCTAGTCGATTGATTGAGAATTTCTGAAGCGCCTAAAATAGCCGCAAGTGGAGTTTTAATTTCATGCGAGATGTCTGCCAAAAAATCACTTTGAATTTGTTCAAGTTGACTAATCTTTGTGATATCAATTGCCGTCACCATCACGCCATAAAATGTTTGATCTAAGAAGAGTGGGGTTAACG
>CAIMWL010000084.1 GCA_903845135.1 uncultured Caryophanales bacterium | reverse complement strand
TAAAGGATATAATCGCCCACGTATTGATCCAAGTGATGTTTGGCAATTTACGAATTTTTTAATCACCGATTTCGATTAACCCAAAGAAAAACCCAAGCGTTGCTTGGGTTTTGATTGTCTTACTTTTTATTTAATCTTTTCTTTTTTTAATGTTTCTAAAGTCGGGAACGATTCAATGGCCCCAGATTTAGTGCAGGCTAAGGCTGCCACTTCATTCGCATAGGTCGCAAACTCTTTCATCTTCGTTGCACTGGATGCTAATTTATTTTTGGATAATCCTACTTGTAAAATCTTGGCAATCATAGACCCAATTAAAGCATCTCCGGCACCAGTGGTATCAACCACTTTTACTTTTGTACCTTTAATGATGATTGGTTTTTGCTTCGCTTGATATAAGGCTACCCCTTGGTCACCCTTAGATAGTATTAACCATGTGACTTTCGCTTGAAAGACTTTTTCAATCGCCGCTTCTAAGGTGATGTCAGGAAAAATAAAATTTAATTCTTCTTCTGTGACTTTCAATAAATCGACACCGACCATGAACTCTTTTACGGTTTCACGAAGGGCAATCGGACTTGGCCATAAATTAAAGCGAAGGTTGGGATCAAACGAAATAATTAAACCATTTTTCTTGGCGATATCAAGCGCATATTCATGTGCTTTTCTCGATAAAGATGGGACTAAGTTGACACTGCCAAAATGGAAGACATCGTTAGCCTCAAATAACGTGGCATCGATTTCTTCTTTCATTAAAAATAAATCAGCAGCATTACGACGATCAAAGGTAAAGGTTCGTTGCCCTTTTTTATCCACTTGAACTTTCGCGACCGTGGTGTCATGGGCATCCGTGACTTTCACTTGCGAGACATCGACGCCTTTGGCTTGTAAAGTTTGTAAAACGATTTTACCTTCTTCATCGTCACCAATCTTTGAAATTAACATACTTTTTTGACCGAGGATGGCAACCATACTCGCAACATTGGCAGGAGCGCCTCCTGCGAATTTTCCAATTAATTTAACACCTTGTTTGACTTGATCAATTAAGGCTTCGCCGATACTAATGAGTTTTGGCATGTTGGTCTAAGACCTCCTGGTAATAATCTTCCCATTTTTTAAGAATCGCCCCGCGTTGATAATGGGCTTTCAACCAAGTGGGATGGGCAAGGGCTTGTTGGTACGCTTGTTCATCTTCGCTAAGTTGTTTCACTATTTTAACAAATCCATCCACGGAATGGGCAGATAAATATTGCCCATGGAAAACCGGTTGGTACAGCTCAAGGTCACGTAGGAGAATCGGTTTATTGCACACAGCAGCCTCAAGCACACTCATCGGCATCAATTCATCATAGGATGGTAAGAAAAATAAATCACAAGCATGATAAAGTTCCTTCATTCTTTCCCGAGGAATAATACCTAAAAATCTAACATTCGCAGGTGGATTTTCCATCACATTTTTTAATTCTTCATATCCTGCTGTTAAACCTTTAAAGGAGAAACCACCCGCCCAAATGAAATCAAGTTGCGGAAGCTTTTTAGCAGTTTCAACAAAATCGATGACCCCTTTGCGATGCTGTACTTGGCCAACCCCTAACACGGTAAACCGTTTCACTTGCCATGCTTTTCTAACTTTGGCGCGGGAGTCAGAAATCGTGAATTTACTTTCGTCCACAAAATTAGGAATAAAAGTAATTCGTTCTCTTTTAATACCCATTTTAACTAAGGGTTCAATAAAGATTGGGTTGACGACGACAAGATAACTTGCGGTTTTATAAAACATTTTGATATACCACTTTAAGATTCCAAAAAAGATTTTCGGTAATTTAATCGAGGTACCCAAGGTACTTGGTAAAAAATGCACATACACGACTTTGGGAATGCTAATAAATAACATGGCAATCCAATAACGAAAATTCACCGTATGGATATGAATGAGATCGAGCTTACCAGTGCCCTTTAGGACAACATTTAATTTTTTGGATTGTTGGATAAGGTTTAATTGTTCGATATAGGC
>CAIMWL010000083.1 GCA_903845135.1 uncultured Caryophanales bacterium | reverse complement strand
TGCAGTTGGTTCTTCATCTAGAAACACTTATGTGGAAATTCAAAGTGAAATTATCATTGAGTTAGGCGGTAGTAGTGAAGCTAATAACCGTATGAATATTGGCGGTTTGATTGGTGAATCTTATGATGATCGATTATTATTCATCCAAACTACGGGCAGTATGGAATTTGCGCCAATTGATGAATTTTACGTTCTTATCAATGTCGGAGGCGTGGTTGGCTTTGCGGCTAATACAGTATTTTACTGGGTCAATAATGATGTCGATGTCACGGTTTATTATGAACCACCGATTGTCAATGTTACCATTCAATCAATTGGTGGAGTCATCGGTGCCAGTGAATTTGTGGCTTTAAATCAAGTTGCAAATCAAGGTAATGTCACCCTTACTTTTGATCGGGAAATGCTTGATGATAATATTTATTTAGACTCTGAAGAACACCCTATCGAATATTTAGGTGGCGTGATTGGATATGTATATGGTTCAGCTTCGCTATATCAAGTGATCAATCAAGGCATGATTCAAGGTTTGGTTGATGTTGGTGGCATTATAGGTTCCACAGGCATACCCTTATGGTTTTTTCAACAATTCATCTATATGAATGAAATTGCTAACCTTGGAAAAGTCGGTGGTGCACTCCACGTTGGGGGCATGATGGGTCTCAACGATCAATTTACCAATATGATTGCCTTAAATATGATGAATGTTGAACAAATAACTGGAGAAAATTATGTGGGGGGATTGTATGGCATCATTTCTCCAAACTTTACCATCAAGGTGACAATTAAAAACGCATATAATCTGGGTGAAGTTGTAGTCAAAGACTATATTGGAGGTGGGTTAATTGGGGCAGTCGTGCCACTCAATTTTGATTTTATGTTACCTTCACTTGGGGAAATTCACCTCTATCATTCGTTTAATATTGGTTTATTAACCGCTGAAAACCTCGGTTTCGTTGAATCGGATTTTGTTATCTTAGCGGTCGGTGGCATTATTGGCTCACGGCAAATCCTGACCATTTGTTATGATGTAAGCTATTTTTTCCAAACGTCACTTGCTGAAATTATTCTTTATAATAATGACACCGGAAACTATGATGCAACCGGAATCATGATGGAAGCAAACCTTCCCGGAGTTGCTAACGGCAGTCACATCGACCTCCATCTCGTAGAAGACGTAAATGTATTTGTGAATCCGGAAATATTCCGTTATCGAAGTGTATGGGATATGGATACCGTGTGGACTTACGTCCCGCTAGGGGACGTCTATGTTCCTGCCCTACAAATGTTATTCGATTAATGGCGCTATCCTATAGACAAGGTTTCACTATCGCTTTAAACTTAATCTATGAAAATTCATCATCTTCAACCAATCCTATTTTTTTCACTGGTTTTAAGCGCTTGTGATCTACCTTTTCCCTCTAACCAAAGTGAAACACAATCGAGTATTGAAATCTCATGGACAAGTTCGACGAACGAAAGTTTCTCTACTTCCGAAGTCATCGAGGCGAGTGCATCAAGTTCTAACCTCATCTCATCATTAAATTCTTTGTCATCAAGCGAAAGTTCAATGTCGTCAGAACCTTCCATCCTTTCATCCAGTGAAACTACTTCCATCGCTGCTTCTTCAATCATTGAAAGTAGCACCTCTATCGGGTCAAGCGCCCCAGTCTCACTCATCACTATCCCTTCGAATGCCCCCGCTTATTATCAAAACATTTCGCCAACGGCAACAGGCGAAGCCCTTAAAAGCGCCTTAGATCTTCTCATCTCTTCCAACATCGATGTTGGCTATGATTGGTGGCGATATGAATCGGCTGATGAATCGTTAACTGAAACCAATAAAGTGATCACCATTTATCCACGAAGAAATTATCTTAAGTCCGCTCACGTTAGCGGTAATGCTGCTGCCACATGGAACCGCGAACATACGTATCCCCAATCTAAAATTAGCGGCGCGGCGCTTGATGATAATCACCATATTTTTGCGGATGATTGGAAAACCAATAGCACCCGCGGTAATTATCGCTTTGGGATTGTGACCACCAAAAACAGCACCACCCAAGTCAAAGACTCCAGTAACTTAGTGACCGATAATTATCTTGCCGGTGGTTTTTTTGAACCCAATGATGCGGCAAAAGGGGAAGTCGCAAGAGCAACCCTTTATTTAAACACGATATATGGATATGCCATCGATGGCAATTTTCAATCAAATGAATTAGCGATTTTATGGGCGTTACAATATCCACCCACTAATCGTGATATGCAACGAAACAACCGCGTTTATGATAATCAAGGTAATCGGAATCCTTATATCGATAATCGTGATTACATTTGCAAGGTGTATGGATTAACTTCGCTGAATACGAGATTAGCGTGCGGACTTTCCTAATTTATCGCAAATCAGACTTTGCAAAATTTTTACCACCGACATATAACAATAAAGTAATGAGGGTTAAGTTAGTGCCAAGTGTTTTCCAAATGTATCCTTGGGTATCTTCACTAAAAAAATTAATCCTTGTCGGTACAAAAAAGTTAAAGAGACTACCAATATTTGCCAGGCGTTGTAGTTGATAAAAATACACCCATTCAAAAGCACTATTGATATCGGCTTGGGCTTTTTCAAATGCCGCCAGGTCTGTAAATTGATCAATTTCTAACAAGATAAGTGCCTCAATAATAGTTTTAATGAGGGTGGTCAGGGTAGGTCCTAATACGAAAATTAATAACGTAAAGATAATCGCACCGGCGGTGGTTTTAGATTTTAACGCCAACCAAGTTGTCACGAGCACGCCAGTAATGATTAATCCATAACCAAAACTCATGTGAATCATAAAGTTAGCAAAGGTACCACCATCATCCACTGTCATTGGAAACATGATTAACCACGAAAATACACTTGGTAAAGCATGAAACAAGATTAAACCCATGGTCGTAATCATCACAGACATCATCATTTGTACAAGATAAATTTCAAATTTGGAATAGCCAGCAATGATTTTATTCCGAATGGTACCTTGCGTGATATCGGTGGCGATAAATAAACTGGTGACAACACCTATCAGTAAAATTTGAATTTGTCCTAATTGAAAACTGGATTCAAGAATCGTTCTAGAGGTAAGGAAAAAATTGTATTCTCCAGGATTAATTTCTACTTTGGTGATCCATGCCACTAGGACATTTAAACCACCTAAAGCAAAAATGATGACTGCAATCACGATGGCAGAGCTTTGTCTTCTTAACCGGGCAAATTCAATGGCAAATAATCGTTTCATGGTTATTTACCTCCAATCATCTTCATAAAGAAAGCTTCTAAATCATCGCTTTCTTTATTCATTTGAACCAACTCTATATTTTGTTTGAGCAACGCATTCAAATAAGGTTGAATCGGTTGTTGGCCATAGATTTTGAGTTGAGTGCCATTTAACTCAAAATCGTTTAAACCTTGCTTGAAGAGCCCTTCAACATTTAAAGTGGAAACTGCAAGCGTTAAGACGGTTGCTTGTCTAGATTCTTTTTGTAATTGTTCTGCGGTAATTTCTCTTAATAACTTACCATGGTCGATAAAGCCATATCGAGTTGCTAATTTAGATAGTTCGGTTAACATATGCGAACTAATCAGCATCGTCAGCCCTTCTTCTTGATTGAGTTTCAATAATAATTGTCGTAAATCACGAATTCCTTCTGGATCGAGACCATTATTAGGTTCATCCAGCACTAAAAACTTTGGATTGGAAATGAGGGCCATGGCGATCCCTAAGCGTTGTCGCATGCCTAAAGAGAAATTCTTAGCCTTCTTCTTTCTTTCAACGAGTAGCCTTGCTAAATCAACTTTTTTCAAAACGTTTTGAATCACGGTTTGATGATCCTCTTGAATTCCTAACAAAATACATTGAAGTTTTAAATTCTCATAAGCAGATAAATTTAAATGAAGCGCAGGCGATTCCACTACTGCCGCCATCTTTTTCCTAGCGCGAACAATGCCCATCGGAGTGGATTCATCGAATAATACAAACGATCCTTTTGTGGGTTCCGCAATGCCGGCAATGACACGAATTAACGTGGTTTTACCAGCGCCGTTTTTACCAATAAATCCATAAATATCTCCTTGATGAATGGTGAGATTCACCTTATCCAAGGCCTTGGTCTTTCGATAGGTTTTAGACAAATCGATTGTTTTTAATATTTCCATATGAATTCCTTACTCTAAGTATAAAGCCCGATAAATAAAAAAACACCCGCGATAGGTGTTTATTTTAAGATTTGGTAGCTGCGGAGGGATTCGAACCCCCGACCTGCCGGGTATGAACCGGACGCTCTAGCCAACTGAGCTACGCAGCCATCTTTTGGTGGAGCCAAGGGGGATCGAACCCCTGACCTCCTGGTTGCAAACCAGGCGCTCTCCCAGCTGAGCTATGGCCCCATGTGCACGAACATAATCTTATTATTTTTTAATCACTTTTACAAGCGATTTAACGAATGGCGCGCCGGGTAAGACTCGAACTCACAACCCCTAGGTTCGAAGCCTAGTACTCTATCCAGTTGAGCTACCGGCGCACACCTCGATATTATAAAGCAATTCTCTAAGAATTAGCGAAAGCGTTTTAAAAATTCAATGGTGCGCTTATGTTGCGGGTGGTCAAAGATTTGTTCAGGGGTACCATCCTCAATGATTTGGCCTTGATCAATAAAGATGACACGATCTGCGACTTCTTTGGCAAATGCCATTTCATGGGTGACGACAATCATGGTCATGCCTTCATTGGCAAGCGCCTTCATCACGGCAAGGACTTCACCGACGAGTTCAGGGTCTAACGCAGAGGTTGGTTCATCAAACAATAAAATATTGGGTCTCATCGTTAAGGCTCTGGCAATGGCAACCCGCTGTTTTTGACCGCCAGATAGGGATAAAGGAGAAGCATGAACAAAGTCCATCATCCCTACTTTTTTTAAATATTCACGAGCAAGATTGGTCACCTCGGC
>CAIMWL010000082.1 GCA_903845135.1 uncultured Caryophanales bacterium | reverse complement strand
GGCTTTTGTGGTTCCTGGTATTTCTGGATCGATGTTATTACTCACCATTGGTTTTTATGAACCGGTATTAAACAGTCTACAACGATTAATTGAAAATGTGTTCACCATTCAAGGATTGGTTCCTGAGTTAATTAACTTTGCCCTTTTGGGAATTGGGGCGCTTGTGGGTTTTGTTGTGATCAGCAACGTCATGTCCTTGTTGTTTAAAAAATATAAACAAGAAATCCATTTAGCCATTTTTGGTTTTATTGTTGGTTCAATTGGTGGGATTTTTTATAACTACAAGATCGTGCCAGTTTACCAAAATCTATCTGTATGGATGGTTTTGTTATCCGTTGTCACCTTGACAATCGGTACGATTGGTAGTTTCTGGTTAAATCGTCGATATGCGTCTCGATAAATTTCTCGCTAATGCTGGTGTTGGCACCAGAAGTGAAGTGAAAAACCTGATTAAATTAGGGGTTGTTTTAGTTAACCAGGAAGTGATTTTAGATAGTGGATTGGATGTCAACCCAGAACGTGATGAAGTGTTGGTGGATGAAGCTCCGGTCTCTTATCAAGAATATGTTTACCTCATGCTCAATAAACCGAAAGGTTATGTTTCTGCAAGAGAAGACCGCAAAGATCCTACTGCCTTTAGTTTGATTCAAGGTTATGAACATCGCGATTTGCATTTGGTTGGAAGATTAGATAAAGATACCACTGGTTTACTTATTTTCACGGATAACGGACAACTAACCCATCATTTAACATCACCAAAACATGATGTTGGAAAAACCTATCACGTCACACTAGATCAACCCTTAGATAAAAAATTGATTGATATTTTTAAAGCTGGTTTTTCTTTGGGTGAAAAAGAAATGGTTAAGGCGGCGTCATTAAATCTATTAACCAGTCCTCATCAAGTTTCGTTGACCATTTATGAAGGTAAGTTTCATCAAGTTAAACGCATGTTTTCTAAATTTGGTTATCAAGTCGTTGGGTTACACCGGCACGCGGTTGGGGATGTAACCTTAGGGAACTTAAAAGAAGGCGAATTTCGTGAACTCACTCATAACGAAGTCGCTAAACTCAAATCGCTTTAATTTTCAAAAAAGAAGCGTATATTGTTATAAGTTATGATTAAAATCTTTAAATATGTTTTACCCCTATGGAAACGACTCATCCTCATTTCTTTAGGTTTTGCAGCAATGGCGTTCCTGCAATTACAAATCCCTCGTAATGTTGGATTAATTACCAATCTCGTGTTGGCTGATCAACCTACTAGCGAAATTCTAATCACAGGATTATGGATGTTGTTGTTGTCTTTAGGCGTCATTGCCTTGGCGATTGGTAACGCGCTTCTCAACTCCTCGATTGCAACTGGATTTGCTAAAAACGTTCGCGACGCTGTCTTCCAAAAGGTCAACCAATTATCCTTAAGTGAATTTGAAAAATTCGGGACCTCTAGTTTAATTACAAGAACCACGAACGATGTTCAACAAATTCAAGGGATTTTCTTGTTTGGATTAAGAATTATCATTACCACCCCTGTGACGTTGGTGACTGCGATTACCTTAACGCTTGGCACCAACCCTTTACTGGTGTTTGTTTTTGCGGTTTCCGTTCCAGTCATCTTTATTGCGATTGGTATTACGTTTAAAATCGCTTCGCCTTTATTTGAAAAGGTGCAAAAGAAACTGGATCAATTAACTTTAGTGCTTCGTGAAAATTTAACTGGGGTCCGCGTGGTTAGAGCCTTCAACCAAGAAAAGAAAGAAGCAAAACGATTTGCCGATGCAAACGAAGACCTCACTCAAACCAATATGCACGTTAGTCGCACCATGTCTTACTTAAACCCTTTTGTATCGTTGGTGTTTGATTTGACTTACTTATCGATATTCTTTGTTGGTTTTGCCACCTTTGATGGGCAAGCATTGGTGTTGGGTGATGTGAATGTGGCTTTTGGTGACATTCTCTCAACAGCGCAATATTCTAGTACCTTGATGTTCTCGTTGTTAATGCTGGCTGCCATTCTCATCATGCTACCAAGAGCGAGAGCTTCCGCTAAACGTATTAATGAAGTGTTGGATACCCACTCTTCGATTCTTGATCCTGTGAAACCCAAGACCACAAAAATGACCACAGGCAAGGTTGAATTTAAAGATGTGGTGTTTCAATTCAAGGATGCTCAACAACCAACCTTAAGAAATATTTCGTTTACCGCTAAGCCAAAACAAGTAACCGCCATTATTGGTTCCACCGGCAGTGGTAAGTCTTCGATTATTAACTTAATCCCCCGATTCTTTGATGTATCCGGAGGCCAAGTTCTTATCGATGAAGTTGACGTACGCGATATGAAACAAACGGATTTAAGAAACAAAATTGGTTTCGTACCCCAACAAGCTTTACTATTCACCGGTTCGGTCAAACAAAACCTTACTTTTGGTAAACCCAATGCCACCGATGAAGAAATTTGGCAAGCACTCGAAGTCGCTCAAGCCGATCATTTTATCAAGAAATATCCTGAACAACTTAATGTCCAAGTGTCGCAAACCGGTAAAAACTTCTCTGGTGGTCAAAAACAACGATTATCGATTGCCCGAGCTTTAGTTAAAAAACCAGAAATCTATGTTTTTGATGATGCGTTTTCCGCGTTAGACTATAAGACTGATATTCGCTTAAGAAATCGATTAAAGACATAT
>CAIMWL010000081.1 GCA_903845135.1 uncultured Caryophanales bacterium | reverse complement strand
CTTTATTGCCCACGACTTATCGGTGGTTCGCTTTTTCTGCGACCGAATTGCCGTTATGTACAACGGTAAAGTGGTAGAAATGGCTACTTCAGAAACGCTGTTTAAAAACCCACTTCATCCATACACGGTTTCTTTATTATCGGCAATTCCGCAACCAGACCCAGATTACGAAAAAAACCGAAAACGCATTCATTATAATCCTAGAGTGCACCAATATAGTCCAACGAATCAACCTAAACTCCGTGAAGTATCGAAAGATCATTTCGTGCTTTTAAGCGATGCTGAATTTGCTAAATTAAATCAACCTATCTCAACCAACGCAAAGAAAGGGGCGGCCTAAGCCATGAATCGTAAATTATTAACTCTAAGTTTGGCAGCAGTTGTCTTTCTTGCCAGTTGCAATGGTGTCTCCGAAACCCCAGCGTATAACGTTTATTTCTTTACAGCGAATACCGCCGCATCACAAGTGGATACCATTTTTGATCAAGAAGTAGGAACGTTAATTGAACGCCCTGAAGATCCAACTCGTTCTGGCTTTGATTTTGTCGCTTGGTATTTAGACTTAGCCAATACCATCGAATGGGATTTTGACACCGATGTCATGCCAAGTGAATCGATCGTGCTTTATGCGAAATGGGCTCCCACAATTCGTTCCATTACCTATGATTTAAATGATGGTGAAATGATCAACGAAACCTATCCTACGACTTTTGTACCTGGTTCTACCTTTGTCTTACCGCAAGCAAGAAGAACCGGTTACCTATTCCGTGGATGGTACTTATATGACCAAGTTTTGGCTGACTTTCCTAATAATGAAGGAACTAAACCAGGCGATCCCGCATTAACTACACTTCCTTCAACTTTATTTGAAGATATTACCTTATATGCTCACTGGCAATCCATTAAAGCAGTTGTGACCTTCCGTTCGAATCACCCAGGTGGAACCTCAATTGTTCCTAATCCGGGCAACCGTGTTGTTGCGTATGGCACGGTGATTGATTACGGTACCACCTTCCCAGCAGATTTTGGTACGGTTGCTGGTTATACCTTCTTAGGTTGGAACTCTCGCGCGGATGGCACCGGTACTTGGTATCCTGATGGCGGCATCTTTACTCGCACCCTCGCCATCACGCTCTATGGTCAATGGCAAACCGCATAAGTTCTCCCCAAAGTAAATTCAAACAACAAAGATTATTCATCTTTCTCATCGTTGGAGTCTACCTGATAGTCTGTTTGTTTTTAACTAGCATCTATTTTTTTGTGGATGAAACAACACCAGGCTTAGAAACGATTTTACTCTTACTTTTAATCGGACTAACATTTGTTTTAATTTGGGCAAGACAAGCGATGATTCCAATCCAAATGTATTTGCATTATTATCGGATGATAGATGAAGCCTTGCCACCCTTTACCATTCAATCGCCAATTCAATCCCAATCCTTTTTAAAGAATCTAAATCAGTATCAATTTAGCCTTGTACAAGACACGAATGAATGCCAAATCTTTGCGAGACTCTATGATCGATTACCTTGGGTTGCAAGAACCCAAACCAGTCTGATCGTTGTCGTCCTAGTCAAAGATCAAAAAATGTTGATTGCAGACGCCAGCCTTGACGCGCTCATTCAGCATTACAAACTTGGATTAAAACTCAAAAAAGAAATCCAAAACGAGTTGATGTTGATGTTTTATCAAGCACCCAAGTTCACCGACCAACTTAAGGAAAAGACCCAACAAATTATCAACTTTTCTCTACAAAACCGGGCGATTATCACTCTCCCTTGTTTGCAAATTGGTGACGATTCGATGTATGCGCTAAGACCCAAACGATTGTTTCCAAACAAGTTTTATTATGTCTTAATTAAATTGTTATATTATTTAACTGACGCGAATGAAATGTTATGAATAAACAACCTTTATCATTAGAACAAAAAAGACAAAAACAAGAGTTGCAAAAACAAAGGCTGACGTTTTTCTTGTTTAATGGCATTCTTTTATTGCTGGTGATGGCATTTAGTCTATGGTGGCAAAATCAGTATGATTTAAAGGCTTTTGCCGATGGTATTTGGTTAGTATTTGCGGTGCAATTAACCATGACGTGGGGTTTCTTTGTATATAATCGCAACATTTTTACCCCATTACTCCATGGTGGCAAAACGTTTTTACTTTTATTTGTTGGTAAAAAACCTAAAGATGATTACTATACCGCCTACACCAAAGTTCAAGAAAACCAAGTACCAAACTATGTGATTTGGATTTCTTTTTTATTCACAATCCTCGTGATTGTCGCCGGGGTGATTTTAACCCTAGAAGCATACCAAGGAATCCTATAGTATGAGCCAATCTAATCGCTTTAAAACCAACCCATCGTTTAGCGAAGGGCTTCGTTATGAATTGGGCGATGGTGTCACTTTAAATTTAAAGAAAGCACTTCAGTATTATCAAAAAGCCGCATTTCAAGGTCATTATTTATCACAATTAAAGGTCAAACAAACTCAATTAAGATGGTTTCCCACAATCTTCCTTAGTGTCTTGTCATGCCTCAATTTAATTTACTTTCTTGTCATTGGTTTTTTATGGATTGGTTTACTGATTTCATTCGTGTTTTCAATTGGTATTTTATGGTTAGATCGAGATTATTATTGGTATTCGATAGGTATTGCTGCCAAAATTTATCAATTGAATAAATGGTTGTCTCTGTTGGTTTTTTTACCTTTTGGCACACTGATTCCTTACTTCACGGGTAGTACTTATTTTCCAATTCTTTTCTTGTTCGTGGTGGCAATCTTTACATTAGGATCGGGTTTGTTATTATGGTTTTCAAATAGGACAGTCCAATATTTATTCTTGAGTGTCTATGGTGGCGTACTTTTTTTGTTGTCGACCATTTCTTATTTTATTCCTTCTAATGGCGTGGCATTTTCCACCATCCAAGTCGATGGAGGGTTAAAAATAACCGGTTATCGGATCTCCGAAAAAGACG
>CAIMWL010000080.1 GCA_903845135.1 uncultured Caryophanales bacterium | reverse complement strand
TATTTGGAACCTGGTGAGGCGGTTGTTTTAAATGCAGGTTTCTTGGTCAGTAAAGTGCTTGATGTGACCAAGAATGACGTGGAAATTGCCATTCTAGATGCCTCTGCTACTTGCCACATGCCAGATGTTCTTGAAGCTAAATTTATTCCTCCTGTCACGACCGCTAATCCAAAAGGGTCCCACATCATTCGCTTATCGGGTGCCACTTGCCTCACTGGCGATGACATTGGTATCTATCGTTTTGCAAACCCATTAAAAGTTGGCGATCCGATTGTCTTTGAAGATATGGCGTTATACACGATTGTTAAAAATAACACCTTTAATGGCATCCCTTTACCAAGTATTTATGCGAGAAAGTTGGATGGTAAGGATGTATTAGTCAAAGCTTTTGACTATGGTCACTTCAAAGGAAAATTATCTTAGGTTATGAAAGCAATTGTCGCCAAATTTGGCGGGACATCGATGGCATCTGCCACTACGATTAAACAAGTCGCAAAGATTATCAAGCAAGATCCTTTACGTAAATTTATTGTCGTCTCTGCTCCCGGAAAACGCGATGATAAGGACATTAAAGTAACGGATTTACTGTATCAAGTAGCCAAAGATATTCAACAAGGTAAAGACCCGGTTGCCTTTAAAACCATTCGTGAACGATTTGTAGAGATTACGGAAGAATTAAAGTTAGATTTGCCAATCAAATCCATATTGCAAGATATCCTACAAAAAATGAAGATATCAAAATCGCTACCTTATATCGTTTCTCGTGGCGAGTATTTATCCGCCTTAATTCTTTCTAATTATCTTGATTTTGCCTTTCTTGATGCTGCTGATGTGGTGCGTTTTAAAGGTAATCAATTAAACCGTCCCAAAACAAGAAATGATGCAGGGTTACTGTTAAAAAAACACCCCTACGTTGTGGTGGGTGGGTTTTATGGAAGTGATGAACAAGACCAAATCCAAATCTTACCGCGTGGTGGTTCGGACATTAGTGGCGCGCTCATTGCCGATGCGGTCAATGCCAAGCTTTATGAAAACTGGACCGATGTTGATGGTTTTCTTACTTGTGATCCACGCATTGTAGAAAAACCTCAACGGATTGAAGCGCTAACCTATCGAGAACTAAGAGTTTTATCATTTATGGGCGCAAGCGTGATTCAAGCGGAAACCATGTTTCCTTTAATCAAAAAGGGCATACCTACCCAAATTAAAAACACCTTTAACCCGACGGGTGAGGGGACGATGATTTATAGTAAACTCCCTCCTGATCGTTACCAATCCACGATTACAGGCATTACCGGTGTTAAGGGATTTAATCTCGTGGTAGTTGAAAAGGAAATGATGTCTGAGACACTGGGATTTGATCGTAAAATTCTCAGAATATGTGAGAAACTTGGAATCAATGTTGAACACTTCCCGTCTGGCACGGATACGTTTTCCATGATGATTGAATCTAAGTATTTACAAGAGGGCAAAAAAGAAGCCTTAATTGCTAAACTCAAAAAAGATTTAAGACCTGATGTCGTGGAAGTAACAGAGGGTATCTCATTAATTTATGTCGTCGGACGGAACCTATTACAAAACAAAATGAATATCTTGAAGGTGTTCTCGGCCTTAGTCAACGGTAACGTGAACCTGAAAATGATTGATTATGGTAGTAATGGTTTACACTTGGTAATCGGTGTTGAAGATATCGACTATAAGTTTGCAATTAATGCTTTATATAATGAATTCGTATTAGGAGGAACCACAAAATGAAAACAATCTCGTTGGCAATCGTCGGTGCAACTGGTGTCGTTGGGAGAAAATTTTTAGAAGTATTAGAGGAACGAAAAATCAAGATTCGTACACTAGTCCTTTTTGCTTCCGAACGTAGTCAGGGGATGATGATTCTTTTCCAAGGAAAAAACTATCCTGTTTTAACGTTAAATGAAGCTAATGTCAAAAATAATCCTGTTGAATATGCTTTATTTAGTGCGGGTAGTGATGTGTCGTTACAATATGCACCACTATTTGCGAAGCAAAAAACGTTAGTGATTGATAATTCAGCGGCTTGGAGAATGGATCCAAATGTGCCGCTCGTTGTTCCAGAAGTTAACCCTCAAGATGCCTTTAAACATCAATATATCATTGCTAATCCTAACTGTTCCACCATTCAGGCAGTTGTCGTGATGAAACCACTTCACGATGCTTTTAAACTTAAACGGATGGTGATTGCAACCTATCAAGCAGTCAGTGGTGCTGGTAGTAAAGGCATGTATGATTTAGCAGAGAAACTTCCAACCGGAAAAACCACTAAATTTCCTTATCAAATTTATGAAAATGTGATTCCACATATTGATATCTTTATGGAAAATGGCAACACAAAAGAAGAAGAAAAGATTATCAAGGAATCCCGTAAAATCATGGGATTGCCTCAACTTAAAATTAGTAGCAGT
>CAIMWL010000079.1 GCA_903845135.1 uncultured Caryophanales bacterium | reverse complement strand
CATGGAAGGAAAAACGCCTTCATTCATACCGATGACATAGACATGATCAAATTCTAGACCTTTAGCTGTATGCACCGTCATCAATGAAACGAAGTTATCCTCAACGATTTCATCTTGACTTGACATCAAGGAAATATTTTCTAAATACTGCAAAAAAGTTGCCTCTTGATTCCGTTCCAAATATTCTTCTAAATCATCGAGTAACGTAAAAATATTTTCGATACGTTCTTCTTCATCACTTTCTTGAAGATTTTTAATATATCCAAGTTCACGAAGATATTGTTCAACTTCCGTTCTAAGATCAATGCCATCCGTCAGCAATCTTGTTTTGTATTTATCGATCGTGATAATCATCGGTTTCAATTGGGATTTTAATTTAGTAGAAACATCCGCAAACATGTCGATGCCTTCAGCAGCCTCATAAAGCGATAAGTTTCTCGAATGAGCGAGATTTTTTAATTGCTGAAACGAGACTTCACCAATCCCCCGACGAGGAACATTGATAATTCTCTCAAAAGAAAGATCATCTTTGGCATTAATCGCAAGTTTAAAGTATGCAATTGCATCCTTGATTTCTTGACGTTGGTAAAAGCGCATCCCACCAAAAATTCGAAAAGAAATTTGTTCCCTTGTTAATGCTTTTTCAAATGGTAAAGTTAAATAATTCGCGCGATAAAGAATGGCGATTTGTCGTGGTTGTTGACCTTGCTGTAGTAATTTTTTGATTGACTGAACGACTGCATAAGCTTCGTCTTCTCGATTAAAATAACGTTGATAAGAGACCTCTTTACCTTCAAGAATATTGGTAAATAAATCTTTCTTAACTCGATGTTGATTATGATCAATTAATTGATTGGCAACATCGAGAATCGGTTTTGTTGATCGATAATTTTGATTTAAGATAATGGTTTCAATTGGAAAAGATTGGGTTAGATCCAAAATAATTTTGGGATTTGCGCCTCGCCATGAATAAATTGTTTGATCAGGATCTCCAACAACATAAAGATTGGTTTTTGTGTTCATCAATAACCGCAATAAATGATACTGAACATCGTTTGTATCTTGAAATTCATCGACGAGAATATGCTGGTAATATTGTTGCCATTTACTTTTAACATCAGGAAATCGTTCGAGAACTTCAATTGCTTTCATCAGTAAATCATCAAAATCTAAATTAGCCATTGCTTTCATTTTAGTTTCATAAATTTCGTAAAAAGATAAGCAAAGTTTTTCCGTAGGAAATCGTTCGTATTCAATCCGAATTTGTGATGGCAATAACCCTTGTGATTTTTGTTCACCAATGTAACGAAGTGCTTGTTTAACGATCTCATCTCCGCGACGAAACCCTTTTTCTTCGGCGATGGTTTTCACTAATTTTTCTTGGTCATCATCATCCAGTATCGTAAAGGCACTGGGATAACCTAAATGGTGAATTTCTCGGCGTAAGAATCTTGCTGCAAAACTATGATAGGTCATGATTTTTAAACGCGAGCCTAAATCAGGAACTAATTGCGCTGTTCTTTGAAGCATCTCTTTGGCAACTTTGTTAGTAAACGTGATGGCGAGAATCTTTTCTGGATAAATATGATGGTCATTAATCAAGTGAGCAATACGAAAAGTCAACACTCTAGTTTTTCCACTACCAGCACCGGCGATAATTCTGACATAGGGTGAAAGCGTCGTAACGGCAAGCGATTGTTTTTCGTTTAGTTGGGTAGGTAAATTCATCATTTCATTACTGGTTAAATTTTACCAAATTACGATGATGAATACTATGAAAAAAAGGTGAAAAAATCTTTATGATATGAACGACAAAATCTCGTTTTTACCAATATAATTGACCCCATAGGATTCAAATTCAATTCTTAAAGTTGGGGAGGGATAAAATACCGTCGGTAGTGTCGCTTCCCAGTCAGTAAAACCCTGAAAAGCAATCCAGGTTTCCAGTTGAGGAAGGAT
>CAIMWL010000078.1 GCA_903845135.1 uncultured Caryophanales bacterium | reverse complement strand
ATCCCAATATAGTAGAATTACAAGTAGTTACTGGCATTTATATCAGTGGTTATCTTGCCAAATATATTCACGTCAAAACCAAGTCAATTAAATAAGGTGGTTATATGAACATTACTGTCTTTGGTCTAGGCTATGTAGGATTAACCAATGCTGCCTATTTGGCACAGTTTCATTTGGTTTGGGGATTTGATAAAGATATTGCGAAAATCCAAGAGTTAAAGAACCAAGTTGATTACTTAAACGAACCCGGTGTCTTTCCTTTAATTAAAAAACATCGCAAAAACTTATTTTATGTTGAAGATCCTTCGCAAACACTTCGTCAATCAGATGTGGCTTTAATCGCAGTCCCCACACCAGAAGGTGCTGGCGGTCAAATTGATTTATCGGCGATTAAAGAAGCCTTTGCTCACATTCTTGAAACTGGTAAGAAGGGTATCTTGGTAATCATTCGATCTACTGTCTTACCCGGTACCTACGAATTATTATTTGAAGAAGCAAAGCAAAAAAATCGAGAAGACATTCAACTGATCATCATGCCTGAGTTTTTGTCTCAAGGCGAAGCGTTAACGAACATCACCTCACCCAATAGAGTTGTACTTGGCTTGAAGCAAGTTGGTTTAGAAAAAACAGTTCAAAACATTTTTAAGTATTCATCCACTGTTCCCCTGTTAACCACAGATCCGAGTAGTGCGTGTTTAACCAAATATGCATCGAATAGCTTTTTAGCTTCCAAAGTATCCTTTATAAATGAAATGTCACAAATCGCTGAAGCCGTGGGTGCCAACATTCAAGATGTGGTTAAAGGTATGGGATATGATCCTCGCATTGGTAAACAATTTATTCAACCTGGTATCGGTTTTGGTGGTAGTTGTTTCCCTAAAGATTTAAAAGCCCTGCAATCCCTTGCTGTAAAAAATCAAATCAAAGGTAACATGATTGATGCGACAATCGCCATTAATCAAGAACAAATCACTCGCTTTATGAATAGGGTTATGTCCCGATTCAATCATCAAATCAAGCAAAAGAAAATTGCAGTACTTGGTTTAAGTTATAAAGGGTCCACAACCGATGTTCGGAATTCACCAGCCTTTAAAGTGATTGATACCCTAGCCGATCAACAAGCGATTATCTTTGCATACGATAAAAAAGCCACCTTTGAATTTTTTAACCAACGCGGTGAAAAGCCATGTTTGGCGTATGCAATTGAAATAGAAGACGCGTTGAAAGATGCTGATGTGGCTATTATTTTGAACGACGCTAAAGAAATTAAAAATTTAAAACCAAATGACTTCGTTCGCCTCATGAAAACACCGATTGTTTTTGACGGAAGAAATTTATACGACGTTAAAAATATGAATGGAGTCGAGTATCATTCAATTGGCAGACCGACCCTTAAGTAATTTATTTTTTAGTGGTATTAGGAACGACGTTGGCATCAACAGGTCTTAAATATTTAGAAGATAACCACATTAATCGTAAACCAACAAAGAGTACAAATGCAGTGCCTGCGAATTCTGGGAATAAGGCGCCTGCAACTATGGTTAATAACGCTGGTGAGAATAATGACCAAGCACCCATTTTCATCGTTTCACCAAACTTGAAGTGATTGTTTGGATTTAATTTTCCCCGGGTCATAATAAAGATAACAATCGACATCATCAGGCCCATCACCGCATTGACCACAAGGGTTAATCCAGTTTGTGCTAGTAGTAAAACCGATTTTGAATAGGCAAAACTTTGATCAAAGAAATTGAGCCAATTGGCAAATACCAGATTGACGTATTCACTGACTTCCGTTGGATCGATGACGTTGCCATCTTGATCAACTTGAGCAAAGTTAGCTAAATTGGTTCCTAATGGTACTTCATCATAGGTGCCAGTAAAAGCGGTTGCAAACCCTTCGCCATTAACCGAACCCTCTGCCAACGCTGCAGGATTATAAACGTACATATAAACAGCAGATTTTGTTAATAAAAGAAAACTACCAATTTGATCATCCCCAGTGGGTAAGGCGAGTAAACGACTTGCAAATTCACCAACAGCCTCGTTGTTTTGATCATCTGCTTGTAAGAACACTCTTAAACGCGTTGTGCCATTAACTGAATAATCAAAATAAGGATAAGCTTCTTCGCTTGGTAGGGTTTGATCAAAGGCATCATCCCAAGCAACGCCTTGATTATCGAGGTAATATTTGGTTTCACCATCGATGGTTTCAGAAATGACCACCAAATCAACGCCTTCTTCATCGAGTGCTTCCGTAAAAGACACCAGTGCGTTTTCAATTGAAAAGGTGTTACCAGATAAAAAGGTGGACCCTTCTCGATTCAAGATTTGGGTATAAGTTGGATACGTTGCGAGCAAGATTGAAAGAACAAACAAAAGGATCGCAATATACCAAGGTTGGGATCTGGCTTGCATGATGGGTTCGTTACTAAAGATAGATTGGAAGATAAGTTTTAATGTTTTCATAATTCCTCTGTGCGAATTAATTATATAAGTAAATCAAATCATTAAGCAATTAGAGTTCGAATCATTGCATTCCCTCAACGAATAATTTAAGATAAGTTTGCTCTTTTGAGCAACAACCTGGGGATGTCATGGTTTCGACAGGGTTGTCATCGCGCATTGGATGCAGCCGAGTGGTGACGTTATCACCAAAAAATAGTAACTGGCAACAGTTTACAATTCGCAGCAGCTTAACCATTAAGCTCCGATAT
>CAIMWL010000077.1 GCA_903845135.1 uncultured Caryophanales bacterium | reverse complement strand
GTCTTTCAAATTCTTAATTTTACGTTTAATGGTCTACTCTCGGCTCAAGGGAATACTAAACCCTTTCGTAACTTTTTAATCATTGGTTTTTTTCTTAATCTCATCCTCGATCCGATGTTTATTTTTGGATGGTTTGGCTTACCTAGAATGGGGACTGCCGGCGTGGCATTGGCAACGGTATTAGTACAAGTAATCGGCACCGTCTATTTAGGTCTATCTTTCTTTAAGTCACAAGGATATGATCCCGCCTTATTTTTAAAGAGTCATTTTTCAGGTGTCTCTATTCGCCAATTATTAAAACAAGGGATTCCCGTATCGTTGAATAATGCAACCGTTTCGATTGGCATCTTTATTATTCAATATTTTATTTATCAATTTGGCACCAATGAAACCATTGCCGGTTATGGTGTTGCAGTTCGGATTGAGCAAATCGCTTTATTGCCGACGATTGGTTTAAATATCGCCACGGTGGCACTTGTTGGGCAAAATTTTGGCGCCCAACAATGGGAACGCATTCTCCAATCCATTAAACAAGCAGGAAAATATGCCTTGATTTTACTGACGATTGGTTTAGCGATTATTTATCCATTTGCGCCACAATTAGTCGGACTTTTCAATCAAGACCCACAAGTGATTTTAGAAGGCGCTCATTATTTAAGAATTGAAGGATTAGCTATTTATTCTTACTCCATGATTGGCATCGCTAGTAGCGTCCTACAGGCGATTAAAAAACCTTACTATGCTTTGATGATTGGTATCTTACGTCAATTGACACCCATCCTTGTTTTCTATGCCTTAGGGCAATTATTGCAGTTAGGTGTTACTGGGATTTGGTGGGGCATCGTCTTGGTGAATTATTCGGCAACCATCTTAGTTTGGATCATTGTATATCGTTTGTTAAATCAACTTTATCCTCTTACAATGAATGTATTAAGGATGAAGGTTTCATGAGTTCAAAAGCATATGTCATGCATGCATTATTAGGGAATGCTGCAACCTTAGGCATCCATTGGATTTATAATCCCACTTTTTTAGCCAATCTTGCAAAAAAAGAAAGTTTATTCTTTCGTAAACAAGATCCAAAAATGTATGAAGAAGCCCAACCTTCTTACTATGCCTATCCTCTTGCCGAGGTTGGAGATGTCACGTCTCAAGGGATGTTTCTGTATTGGTTAACCGAGGCATTAAAAAAGAATCCGACGTTAACAAGAGAGGCCTATGGTGATTTAATTTATGCACAAATCAAACCCGGTGGCGATTACGCTGGTTATATTGAAACTTACGGGCACAAATTGATTATTAACACTCTCAATCAAAAGATGAAATTATCGTTACCAATCATTCCGATGGAAGATGATCATTTAATAGGATTTGTTCCTTACATTGCCACTAAACAATTAGGATTAAGTAACGCACGAGCTTGGGATTTAGCACAATTATTTACCAGTAAAGAAGAATATCCTGCATGTTATGAGATGTTTGATGCGATTATATTCGGTTTAGAAAAATATTCGATGCAAGAAGCGGTGCAACTTGCCATTGGCAAAGCCCCACGTCGCTTTGCCGTCCAAGTCAAGAAAGCGATTGAAATGAAAGACACTGCCGCCTTTGTCAAAGATTATGCGGGAACAGCTTGTGCAATTAATCAAAGTATTCCGATTATCATCCACTTGTTATATCACAGTAAGGATTTGAAGGATGCGTGGTTACGTAATGCCTTAATCAGCGGTGCCATCGCCGAACGCGCTATGTTATTAACGATGATTCTTGGAATTAAACAACCAGCCTCACCGGATTTAATCAAGCGTTTATCCAAAAAGTTTTTGAGTATATCACTTGGTTAAGTCGTGCTAGTTAAGGCAAAATAAGACATTATAAAAACAAAAGGAGTTCTTTATGAAAAAAACGTTTCTTTTACTTTCATCCCTTGTTGCCGTTGGCGTTTTAGCTGGTTGCACACCAGCTGATCCAATTCGTGTTGGCATGGACTTACGTTATCCTCCATTTGAAACCGTCACGGGTGAAAATGAACCGGAAGGTATTTCCGTGGATGTCGCCAAAGCATTTGGTGAATATTTAGGCAGACCAACTGAAATTGTGAATACAAACTTTGGTGGTTTGATTCCCGCATTACAATCTGGCGAAATTGATATTGTCATCGCCAGTATGAGTATCACTGCTGCGCGTGCTGAAGTCGTGGATTTCACCGATCCTTATTTTTTCTTCAAAATTATTACCTTAGTGAATCAAGAATTTGCCACGGCACAAAACCTAACCGTCGATTCCACCACCGAAGATTTACTAGACATTGAATCTGCAAGGTTTGCAGGTATTGCCTCTCAAGTCTCGGCAACCATTCCTACTGGATATGGTAAAACTGTCACTGAATATGTTGATTTAGCCACTGCGATTGAAGCAGTAGCCCAAGGCGATGCCGACATCTTATTAATGTCAGC
>CAIMWL010000076.1 GCA_903845135.1 uncultured Caryophanales bacterium | reverse complement strand
TTTGGCTTCCATCCGTCCATACAAGAAATCACCTTTGTTTTTCGTCACAAGTCTTGCAGAACTATATTCTCGATTTTGAATATTTTCTTTGCGAGCGGTAATGGTTAGATTACCATTAGCGACACTGGCATTATCCAAATCGGCATTGGTGTAATATTGAAGTTCGTTATTTCCCCAACCACTTCCACCGACGTCATAACTCCATTTATCAGGATTAGGTAAACCTTCATAATCAAATTCATCGGACCATACTAAGTTCCAATTTAATAACTCAGGTTCAAGTGAAGTAGATTCTTGACTTGAGGTTATCGATGTATTTATTGAAGTAGATGCACTTGACGCTGAGGTTGTAGGAAAATCACATGCCACCATGAGCATGCTAAATAATAAGAATGAAATCGATGTTTTTTTATTCATAAAAATATTATAACAAAAGGAAATATTCACTTTTGTATGGCCTTAATGTTTGTTTAAAATCGGATTCTTGTTTGATAGATGGACAAGACATCTTCAAATCCCCATCGTTGATAAATTTTATATGCATCAGAGGTTGGATTGGTGACGAGCATGATCTTTTTTATGTTTCGTGATTGGAGTAATTGAATCGCGTGATGAAACAGTGTTTTCCCAACACCTTGCTTTTGGTGATCTTCAGCAACATAAAACTCATCGATTTCCCCTATGGAATCAAAAACATAATATCCCAGTTGACCAATCATGTTATCTTGAGATTTCGCTAGCAAAAAACCAGCATTTAAGGGATTTTGTTGAATGACGTTATAGATTCTCTTTCCGTTCCCTCTTGCGTACGTTACTCCATATTCAAGATCGAGTGCAAAGTTAAAATTTAAAAAAGTAGTTTGATGATTTGGATGCAAGGATTCAATTTGAACTTGAGGATTGGTGGGTTGAATCCGTTTTAATAAGGTTGTGATTGGCGCTGCCATCATCACCAATGTCTCAACCGAAGGTTGGTGGGCGTGAAGATAGGAGATTAATTGATCTTGATGTTGTGGTGAAAAAGTTACCCATTGGGTAAACCCAAACGACTTCGTTAAGGCAATGTAATTGGTTATCAAGGAATGATGAATTGGTTGGTTACTAAGGAATAAAAAGTTATGGCTATATTTATCAATTTGGTTTGGATCATGAAAACGCGGATGGTTTTCGAATAAACTCATTTCTGCATAAAGCGAAATTCCTTTGAAGTATGCATATATGAACTGATTTGTGAAATAGGTTTCCATCCACAAAATTATAAACTAATATAGGTAAAGAATTATTTGAAATCCTATGATAAATAGGCTAAACGTACCTTTATTCATTTGCTTCCAAGAGCTCGTTTGGATGATGTTGAACTCAGAAGTATGTTTAATAAAACTGGAATATTATGTAATGCAATATCGTATACGATATGAAGTTTTACTCCTTCATATTGATGAGAGATCATGTTTCTTAAACCGATGATGCTTCGCCAATGGATTGAGGGAAAATTTTCTTTGGTCCTTAGCGAAAGTTTTTTTGCTGTTTCTCCAATTTGTTCAAGGTTTAGCATGATAGCATCTATTTTTTGTTCGTCTTTTAAAAACTCATTTACGTTATCAACACCGCTTATATATTGATTAATTTTCACGCAATAGACTTTGATTCTCTCTAGGTAAACGCTATCTTTCATAAATGGTAAGGCCGGTATCCTCTATTTCTAAATAGGTGGGTGAATCGGATGATAATGTTAATTGACTCAATAAATCTATCTTTTTCTTGAGTGCGAGGCGAAGTTTTTCTGCAAATTCAAAATAAGCTAATCCCGACAAATGGGAGACCATGTAAAGATCAATATCACTAGTTGATTTAGCCAACCCCTTGGCGTACGAACCGAATAAAATGACCTTTTTTACTTGATATTGTGATGCAATCGTAGAGACAATCTTTTGAATTGAAAAGAATGATAAAATGCCTTTTGTTTCACTTATCTTTACGTTATTTTCAATCGTATCTCTGAGTATCCGGTCCATCATTAAATTCATTACCCATTGGCTAGGAGTTCTCACATTTTGTTCCCAGTTTTGTAATGTATTTAAAGGTATACCGATAAGGGCGGCAAAGTCCTTTTGGGAATAGCGAAGGTTTTTACGAATGTTTTTAAGATTATGATTCATAAAGCTTTATGGATTGATTATACCCCAATGGGGTATAAAAGTTCTATGATGGTGATTTTTGAAAGAAAAATAAAGTAATTTAAAATAGATGAATTTCTTAAAAAAGTTTATTCAACAGCAAGATTAAACACGGAGGATTAGTCCGTGTGATAAGTTTGTAAAATTTTATATTTGTAAATTACGAATGTTATAATATTAAGGGGAAAATAATTTTGGATTTTAAAAAAATTGACTTTATTAATGTTGAATATAGAAATCAACTGCAAGACGTTGTTAATGAATTCTATATTCCTGTATTATCCGAAGCGAAGGTTTACAAGAGGGCTGTAGGATATATTTCATCCGAATTATTAATTAAAATTAGTAAAGGAATTGGTAGACTAATTAAAAATGGCGGCACAATAGAGCTTTTAA
>CAIMWL010000075.1 GCA_903845135.1 uncultured Caryophanales bacterium | reverse complement strand
TAATTCGTAGGTACCGGGTAAGACAGTAGATCGAATGATGACCAAGATGCCTTTCTTACCATGTTCAAGAATGTGTGCAAAGGCTTCTTTAATCGCTGATAAATCAATTTGACCGGAATCACCTTCTGGTGTGGGAACTGCAATTAAGGCTACATCGGATTGACGAAGTCGTTGCGAAGGATCTTCAACATAGAATAAGTTTTTGCGATGTTTTTTAATGAGAGGAAAGACACCGGGTTCATTTAAGTAATCAACTTGGTTTTTTAAATCTTGAATCTTCGCAATATCTTTATCAAATCCCCAAACCAAATGAAACTGTGCCAAATAGGCAGCATTGGTTAATCCTACATAGCCTAGACCGAAGACGGTAATGTTCATATAACCACCTTATTTAATTGACTTGGTTTTTGTTTGGATATATTTGGCAAGATAACCACTGATAAAGATGCCAGTAACTACCTGTAATTCTACTATATTGGGATTGGTTTTAACGGAGTACACATAAGGATTTTTTTTATTTAAATAAAAAATGGAAATTAAAGCAAAGCTAGTTCCGGTTGCTTTCGCTGTTTTTATCGCAATTTTTTTAATGTCTGTAGGCGTGTCAATTTGCTTTAAGTATTCTACGCCGTTATTGGACACGACTTCAACCCCTGCGATCACCCGTCTACCGATAACAAGGATTTTAAAGAGTTGTCTATCAAGTGTTGGCACATACGCTTGAACAATTAATGGTTGCATGCCTATCGGTTCTAATACTTTGACCAATTCCTTTTCGTCTCGGACAAAATAGATTTTTTCATGTAGTTGTGGGTAGCGATTCTTGATAAGCACTGGGTACTGGATATCTTTCATCATTTCTTTAACTTCTTGAATCGCTTGCATGACATTGACGTTCACGGAAAAAGGTAAAGCAATTGTAGCAGGACTGGGGATGGAAGCGTTTCGTAAGGTGATGGAAAGCATCGCCCGATCAACCGAAAGATTGATAGAACTACTATCGTTAAATACCTTCATTTGTTGTTCAGTTTCTAAGAATTTTGCAATTTGGGGATCACTATCGAGTAACAAAGTAAACTTAAAAAACCCTTTGTTTGTGGTTTCAATCAATCGATTTAAATCACTGGATGGGACAGCGATGAGTTTAAGTTTGAATTTAGCAAAAGCTTCAATGATCAAAGCTAGCTGCTTGGATTGTTCGGATTTTCCTTGTAGGTGGCGATATACTAATAGGCCATTCATCAAGTTTATTTTACACGAATTATGTGGGCTTTTGACTAATCTAGAAGAATGACTTACTATGAAGATATCTTATGAAAAAAGCGAAAGACATTATCAAGATTGTGGTCACCGATATTGATGGCACCTTGTTTTCTCACCAAACCAAGGTCGTGCCTATTTCCGCAATTAAAGCTATCCAAACCATGCAATCAAAGGGGATAAAAGTGTTTTTGGCTTCGAGTCGTAATCGCTATTTAATCCATAAACTCGGTATTTTAGATTCGATTAAACCAGATGGTTTGATTACCATGAATGGCGCCAATGCCATTATTGATGGCAGGGTGATTCATCGTTATCCACTGCCTGAGTCAGAAGTCGATGCCTTAATCAAATTCTCCAAGCGTTTAAAGTTTGGACTTACTTTGGTAGAAGAAAACGGCGGCCATATTAATTACGTAGATGAAAGAGTAATTCAGGCTCACGAAAAATATGGAACGCGATTTCCTCAACCGCGGACTTTTCCGGACCACTATGATCGGAAGATTTATCAAGCAATTGCCTTTTGTGATGAAGTCGATGAAAGTTTATTTTTACCCCATTTAAAATTATGCAAGTCAGCCCGTTGGGATACATATGCAGTGGATATCATGCCTATCGACTCCGATAAAGCCAAAGGCATTCTTGCAGTCTTAGAACATTACGGTTGGAAACCAGAAAACGTAATGGCGTTAGGCGATGCTCCAAACGACATGGAAATGCTCGAATTTGCTGGTATTTCAGTCGCGATGGGCAATGGCAAAGAAGAAGTGAAGAAAGTGGCAGATTATGTCACCGCCACCGTCGATGAAGATGGTTGGGCGAAGGCGATGAAACACTTTGGATTAATCGATTAACTATTTGTGATAAGGATGACCTTCTAAGATGGTCAGACTACGATAAAGTTGTTCTAATAACATTAACCGAAATAATTGATGGGGAAAAGTTAATAGAGAAAAACTCCATTTTTCTTTGGCAAGGTTGCGAATCGAATCATCGAGACCATTTGAACTACCGATAATGAAGACAAGTTGACTACTTTTTTGTTGAATAAGATCGATTTGCTTGGCAAGCGCTGGGCTTGAAAAATTTTTACCTTGAATATCCAAAACCACAACATAAGCCTGGTTTGGAATGGCTTCTTTAATTAACTTTGCATCCAACTCAAGTGCTTTCTTTAATGCGTCCGGATGGTCTTGTTTAGGAACAGATTCTGAAATTTCAATTGTGGTGAGTTGAACAAACCGTTCTAATCTTTTTTCAAATTCTTGAATCCCCAACTTTAAATAGTTTTCTTTAATCGAGCCTACGGCAATGAGTTTTATTTTTAACACTTACTTAATCTCCGCCTATCACTACATCATATTGTTGGGTTAATTCTACTTTAAATTTAGAGGTAAGGAGTCGACGTTTTCTTAAAACTTTTTGATAGGTTTCTAGCGCTAACTCTGGGGTGTTGGCTTCTTCGCTGATGTGGGCTAAATAAACTGATTTGGTATTTTCACCAAGCATTTCTGAAAAGAACATGGCACTATCCTCATTCGATAAGTGGCCACTATCACCAAGAATTCTTACCTTTAAGTCCTGACTACGATTGGTTTGTAAAAGCATTTTCACATTGTGATTGGATTCTAGAATATAGTGATGTTTATTTTTCATCAGTTCAATGTTCTTTTCGGAGATGTAACCAGTATCGGTCATGTATACCAAAGAAGATACACCATCTTCAATCACAAATCCTAAAGGATTTCTCGCGTCATGAGAAATCGCTAATGGTGTTACTTTGATATGTTGAAAATAAATGGATTCGTAGGGTGTGAGTAGATTTCCTTGCAAAACTGCCATGGTTCCTTTTGAGGCGTAGCGTATCTCTTCAGGAAAAAAATCCTTTCCCATCGCGTGATCGCTGTGTTCGTGAGTGAACAACACTGCTTGCACTTGTTCCATGAGATATGGGGTTTTTGCAAAGGTTTCTTTGAGCCTTGTTTTGGTTAATCCAGCATCAATGAGTAAAAGATAACCCCGGCTCTCCACTAAGGTTGCATTGCCTTTAGAGCCTGAGGCAAGGATATAAAATTTCATTATTCTTCGATGTCAGGAGCGCCGTGTTCTTGGCGAATTTGTTTTAGTCTTGATTCGTAATCTTCACTTGGGTTATCAAAACGACCAAAGTTTTTAAAGAAAAGAAGAGGAACAATCCCGGTTTTACCGTTACGGTTTTTTGCAATGATGATTTCCACCAGTTCGGCGTATTCACCCACTTCTTTAGTTAACGCTTCTACTTTTTCTCGTTCTTCCTTAAAACGTTTCTTTTCGTCTTGGGTGACGTTTTTGCTAAATCCAAGATTTTTATAATATCCAGGACGATACATTAAAAACACCATATCCGCATCTTGTTCAATTGCCCCGGATTCTCTTAAATCTGATAGATAGGGTCGTTTATCATCTCTCGCGTCAACTTGTCGTGATAATTGAGAAATAACCAAGACAGGAACTTTGAGATCACGTGCGAGTTCTTTAAGAGCCCGAGAAATGTTAGAAACTTCCACTTGGCGAGATTCAATCCGTTTTTCACCTGTGGTAATCAAACCAATATAATCCACCACGATTAAACCTAAATCATCGTGCGCCGCTTTAAGTTGTCGCGACTTGGCAAGAATATCGATTAACTTAATCCCAGGGGTGTCATCAATAAATAATTTAGTATTACCGATGTTTTTAATCGATTGTCCAACGGTTGCTTTTTGGGCAGCATTTAAAAATCTCGTTCCGGTTTGAATATTGTCCAAAGAGACGGTCGCATCTGTAGCAATCAGACGTCTCACCAATTGTTCAGAAGGCATTTCTAAGGAAAATACGGCAACGGAAATAGGATTTAATTTCACCGCGTTATACGCTAAGTTAAGCGCGAAAGCCGTTTTACCAACGGAAGGACGAGCGGCAATGATGGTCATTTCCCCTTTTTGTAGGCCGTGGGTGTAATCGTTAATCTTTTTATAACCAACATCCACACCCGTTAAACCATCCGCTCTTTGGATGACTTTTAGTTCAGCTTCCACGCGTTGAGATACTTCAAGCGCAGTTTTAAACTTATCGATTCGCCGTCTTTCGGCAACCGTTCTTAAATTATTTTCTGCTCGTGCTAAAAATTGATTAATTTCATCAATTTCTTCAGTTTCATAGTTTTGTCTAATTTGATCAATCGTCGACAAATAATCTCTTAGAAGTTTGTTATCTTGAAGGATCACTAAGTAGAAATCTAAATTAGATAAGGAAATGACTGAATCTAATAGTTCTTTGAGATATTCAATCCCACCTGCATTGACGGCCTCTTTCATCAACCCTAGTTCTTCAAGAACAGTTTGAATATCAACCGGTAAACGCTTATCAAACAAATTTCGGATTGCTTGATAAACAAGTTGATTAGGGGCAGATTGACCATAAAAATGATCAACTGTAACCGAGTTGATACATTGAGCTAAGGCAGAAGAATTGGTCATCATTGCCCCGAGAACAATCTTTTCTGCTTCGATGTTATGTGGAAGAGGTTTTGACATGACCTATTTACTTTCTGTGACGTGGACGTTAACAACACCTACGACACCTTTATGTAATTCTATCTTAAGTCTGGTAAATCCAAGCGCATTCACTAAGTAGTGATCAATAAATTTACGTTTATCGATGATCAGATGATGTTTTTCTTTGAGTTCTTCAACAATTTGCTTAGTGGAAATCGTGCCAACCATTCTACCATCACCAGCAATCTTGGCCTTAAATTCAAGGGTAATGGATGCTAGTTTGCCAACCATTTCTTGAGCTTCGGCAATTTTTTGATCTTCGATATCCTTCAATTGTTTTTGTTGTTCGTCGCGAATTTCCTTACCGCGATCGGTTAAGGCAACGGCAAGTTTATTGGGGAAAAGATAATTAGCAGCATATCCATTTGCCACTTCAAGTTCTTGATCTTTCTTACCAAGGTTCTTTACGTCTTTCAATAAAATAACTTTCATCATTAGTTTCCTTCTTTGATTTGCATTTCTCTAGCGCGTGTTAAATACTCTTTTAATGTTTCTAGAACTCTTGCTTTGACGGTTTGTATTGGCTCCACAACTTTGGTTTCATAACCAGCAGCGGTGTAGTGCCCACCGCCACCAATTTTTTCCATCAGCATTGCGACGTTAATCGTCCCATCACTACGGCAAGAGACTTTAGTATACCCATTAGGAGTGACTTTGCCAATGACGATGGCGGCTTTAATTCCCCTCATGTCCATAATTGCATTGGCAACTTTGGCAATTAGTGCTGATTCGTTTTGGATGATTTCATCCTCATTGAAGGTCGCTAAAAGAATATCGCTTTGCACACTTTCAGCGGAAGACGTAACCCGGTTAATAATCAGTAAGTCATTATAGTCTTCTTTAAGAAGCTCGTGGGCTTTATTGGTATCAGCACCTTTTTCTATTAAGAATCGGGATGCATCGAAGGTTCGAGGGCCTACCGACTTTAACTTATAAAAGTTTGTGTCGAGGTAAATGCCTGACAACATAATGGTGGCAATCAAAGACGGAAGTTTAAATTCAAAGGATTTAAAGTATTTGTTGTGAAGAATAATATCGACTACGAGTTCTGTCGCACTTGATGCAGAGGTATCAATGACAGGTTCCATTGAAACTTTTGCAATAAATTCGTCAGTACGTTTGTGGTGATCAATCACAATGGTGGGAATATCTTTATCAAGGATTTGATTCCCCATCACTAACGAAGGCCGACTGACGTCGACGACTACAATTAAATCTTGGTTTGTGACCTGAGCGATTGCGTCCTCAGATTTAATAAAGATTTGTTTATTTTCACTAGGAGAAAACTCACCAGAAACTGCTTGTCTAGCTCGTTTTTCAGAAAAAGCATAATCAAAGATGATTCGATTAGGGATTTTTAGGTGTTCACAAATCGCACGCACACCCAGCGCAGAACCGAGTGCATCCATATCTGC
>CAIMWL010000074.1 GCA_903845135.1 uncultured Caryophanales bacterium | reverse complement strand
ATTGTTTCACCAATTGGTAATGTCGCGAAAAGGAAATCGTCGACCACTGAAACTGAATATCTAAAGTTGTTAAAACCCCATGACATCGGGTTAGACAGATACTGCTTTGATCGATGTTAAAAAAAACAAATGCTAGCTGATAAGGCGTTTGTTCGTCTGCAAATTGACTTACAAAATAATCTTGAATGCCCGTGCTTATGGTAGAAGGATCAAGCCAAAACGCTAGGTTATTTTCATGAATTTCATAACTAAGGTAACGATGGATGACACTCGGAGTCAGTAAATCAAATCCTGTTTGAAATCGGTGTAGCACCACTGTGAAATGAAATAAGGATAAACTAAGCATGAAACCGGGAAAAATAATCAAAATACTATGCATAAATTTTTACACAATTCGTACTATTGGTACATCCACCCAATATCGCCATATTGGCTACATAATCAAATTCATATACAAATTTAAGTTCATGAAAATGGACGACATTAAATTCTATTTTCATTCTTTGATTCCTTAGACTTAGATAATCTAAGATTGGAAAGAATAAATGATAGGTAGGTACATAATTGGTCACAGGTATTTGACTTGGATGCAGGGTTTGGGGATGCACATAAAGCAAAGGAAAGAAAAATTGAATAGTATCGCCAACTAACATAAGATTTAATGCCACACTACGAAATCCATCGGTCGTAAGGTTTAAACCTTCTAATCCATGATGATTGGCTATTAAGAGGCGAGCATCACTTATGGCAATTTCTTTAGCTAACACGGATAGAATTCGTACCTTCATATTGGCAAGGTTTAGGCTTCCATACGTGGGATGATATTGCTCGACTTGCATTCCTTCAAATCGTAAATGTTCACGTTCATAATGAATCAATCCACTTCCATCTAATCGCGTAATCGTTGGATCAGATAAGTATGGGATTGATAGATCTTGGATAATATAAGATTGGCGGGGATATAGATTGAGACTGATTTGACTAGCATAACCTGCTCTAGAAGCATAAAGCTTCAAAGTCGCAATGCCCCCATCAAATAAATGACCGGGAAGATCCAGAGTCTTTTGAATAGTCATCCTTGGGGAAAAGGATTGAATATACACCAGTAGCTCGTGGTATTTTGTATTTGAAAGTCTCCATGCTAGCGTAATATCGTCACCGTAAGTGTTAAAAAATTGAAACGACGCCCTTGTGCCATCGGCGAGTGAATAAGGGGAAATCATTAAGTTTTGATATCGCCGATAATGGGCGGGACCTCCACCGCCATCTTCTTGGAAGATCATCATGAGCATTAAAATTGAAAGGAATAACTTCATCTTACTTAAAAAAACTTAGCAATTCTTTGAGCGCTTTGTTTTTAATACGATAATACGTACTTCTTGCATAGAAATTTAACCACCACTGATGTTGTTTCATATTGATGAAATCATTGATGATAATTTGTCTAGATTCTTCAATCAAGTGTTGCAAAATGTAGTGAAATGCTTCAATAAATTTCATATTGCTTAAATACAAAGAGCGGTGTTCATCATTTTGATTTGCTTGAAACATCATCACTTGAATTTTGGCTTGTTTATATCTCATCGTAAATTGAGATACTTCTTTGGTCATTTGCTTAAGATTAGGTTGCATCACGCCTCCTCCTTTTCTGATGCTTTACCTCTTAATAGTGAGATAAATTATAAATTGGAATGAGAAAAACCTATCTTGATTGCAAATCAAGATACTATCTCTTAAAATTGGCAAAGGAGTACCCGATGAAAACCATTCTCAATGAATCGCTAGACCCACGATTTAATCTTGCTTTAGAGGAATATGTCCTCAAATACTTAGATACAAACGAAGACTTTATATTTCTTTGGCAAAATGCTAATTCCGTCATTATTGGCAGAAATCAAAATACGATTGAAGAAGTCAACGCCCAATATGTGTTAGAACATCAAGTTAATGTGGTTCGCCGCATCACCGGCGGAGGCGCTGTTTATCATGATTTAGGTAACTTAAATTTTTCTTTTATTACTAACACCACAAAAGATAATGTAAACAACTATCGCAAATTTACCGATCCGGTGATTCAAGCCCTTCAAAGTTATGGGGTACCCGCTGAATTTGGTGGTCGTAATGACATCCTTGTAGAAGGTATGAAAATTTCTGGTAACGCTCAAGCTTTTCATAAGCATCGTTTTTTACATCATGGAACGATTTTGTTTAATGCCGATTTGACCATGCTTGGAAAAATACTCAATCCCAAACCTGACAAGATTGAATCAAAAGGCATTAAATCTGTACGATCAAGGGTAACCAATATTTTGCCATACTTTAAAACTGTACCAACGATGAAAGAATTTAAAGCGCGCTTGTTAGAAAAATTATTAAACACGACTAACATCAAACCTTTTATCTATGAATTAACTGCCAAGGACCTTTCAAAAATAAATGAATTAGTGAAAACGAAGTTTTCAACCTGGAATTGGAATTATGGTGAATCTCCCGCCTTCACCATCGAAAAATATGGACGATATGAAGGAGGCGGGGTTTCATTCCGATTGAATGTAGAAAATGGTTTGATCAAAACCGTGAAAATTTTTGGTGATTTCCTGGGCACCAAGGATATAACGGAGATTGAAAAAGTTTTATCCAATACGACATTTCAACGAGAAGCAGTTAAAACAAAACTCAGTGCCTTCAACCTGGATGAGTATTTCTTAAAGATTACGTTGGATAATGTATTAGATTGCTTATTTGCTTAATCTAGGTATTAAAAAAACCATCGAAGCATCGATGGTTTTTTGATTGTCAGATAAAAATAAATACTAGATATGAATCGGTTTATCAACGATTCCGTGGGCCGCTTCCATCATCATTTCTGCTAACGTTGGATGTGGATGAATGGTATGAACCAATTCTTCTGCTGTCGCTTCTAAATTGATGGCTAAAGAGGCTTCGGTAATCATTTCCGTAGCCGATGGGGCCATGATATGAACACCAATAATTTCGTTGTAAGGTTTTGAGACGATGATTTTGACTAAACCATCTTTTTCATTTTCACCCATCGCCTTGCCATTCGCTGCCAGCGGGAAAGTTGAGACTTTATAATCAAGGCCTTTAGCCTTGGCTTCTTGTTCGGTGACCCCGACCATCGCAATTTCTGGGAAGGTGTAAATGCCACTAGGAATAGCTTGATAATTCATTTTGGCATCATGACCTTGGATGTGTTCGATGGCAACCAGACCGGCATGCGAGGCAACGTGGGCCAACATGAATTTGCCCGTCACGTCACCGATTGCATACACATTCGGAATCGAAGTTTGCATATGTTCATTGACTTGAACACCGGCTTTTTCCATTGTTAAATTGAGCGAGGTAAAACTATTAGTGTTCGGTTTCATACCCACTGCCATGAGCACTTTATCGGCAGGAATTTCAATCGTTTTACCATCCAATTCATAACTCACGGAATTAGTGCCAATCGCGTTGACGCTTGCAGAGGTAATCAGTTGAATACCATCTTTGATAATTTTCTTTTGGAATAAACCTCGTAATTCTTCATCCACCGAAGCAAGGATCGTAGGTAATCTTTCAATGACCGTAACCTTGGTACCAAGCGAATTAAAAATCGTGGCAAATTCTAAGCCAATGACACCGCCACCGACAATCACCAAGGATTGAGGTAACGTTTTCAGGTCTAAGATTTCCTTACTTGTTAAAACAAAACCCTTTTCAAAGGCTTCTTTTAAACCGGCAATAGGCGGCATAATCACACTGGCACCGGTAGCCAAGATTAAGTATTTTGATTCGTAGGTTTCTTCACCAACTTTAACATGATTGGCGTCGAGCACTTCAGCATAACCTTTGATCAGTGTGGCGCCATTTTTCTTTAATAAAGATGCGACACCACCAGTTAATCGGCGAACGACCGAGTCTTTGCGTTTAATCATCTCAGGAAAGTTAGCGGTAAAGGCGTCTGGTTTAACATCGATACCATAGTCTTTGGCATGTTTAAATTGTTCAAAAACCTTTGCGGACTTTAATAAGGTCTTCGTGGGAATGCATCCCCAATTTAAACAAACACCACCGACGTTATCTTTTTCAACGACTGCAACTTTTAATCCAAGTTGCCCCGCTTTAATCGCGGCAACATAGCCTCCAGGGCCACCGCCAACAATGAGGACATCAAAATTTTGCATCGGGTTCACCTAGCTTAAGAATAAGAAGATTTGCATTGGATCGGATAATAATTCCTTAACCTTGAGTAAGAAGCGACCGCCATCCGCACCATCGATGACACGGTGGTCAATGGTGAGTGATAAAGGTAAGACATCACGAATGACAATTTGATCACCCTCGACAACGGGTTTACGGTAAATACTACCAACCCCTAAAATCGCAAGCTCAGGATGCTTAATTACAGGGGTACCTAGTTTGATTCCAGTCGTCCCATAATTGGTAATTGAGAACGTGCCATTTTGTAATTCTTCTAATTTAACGGTTCTCGCTCGCGTAGCGGCGCCGAGGGTTTCAATTTCTTTCGCTAATGTGACAATCGATTTTTGATCGGCATGTTTAACATTAGGGACAATTAAACCATCTGGTGTATCAACGGCGACGCCAATATTGATGAAATCCTTATACACAATTTCTTCAGCTTCGTGATCGAAAGAAGCATTGAAAATTGGATAATCTTTAATCGCCATGGTGACGGCTTTCACAATGAATGGCAAATACGTTAACTTGATTCCTTTTTCTTCTAACTTTGCTTTTTGTGATTTGCGGAATTCCACTAATTTGGTGACATCAATTTCATCCATCAACGTGGTAGATGGAATCACTAAATTCGCCGTATTCATTGATTTCACAATCGCTTGACGCAATTTAGAAATCTTCACACGTTTCACACCATCTTTAGGTAAGGTTGGCATCGAAACAGATGGTAAGGCAAAACTTGAAGTTGTTTGTGAGGATGCGGTTGAAACCGTGGTCGACTTTGCAGCAGCTTGAATATCCGCTTTCATAATCCGACCGTGTTCACCAGAACCTTTGAGTTTGCTAATATCCACTTTTAAATCAGCGGCCATTTTACGGGCAACTGGAGTTGCAAGGACTTTGCCTGCGTTTTCAACGGTAACAGCATTATTTTCAAAGCCTTCATTCGAACTTGCAATCACATCATTTGAAACCACCACTTCACCAACAACAGCCGCTCCTTTTTCTTCAGCAGCTTGTTTTTTAACTTCAGGTTTGGGTGCTTCTTTTTTAACTTCAGCTTTGGGTGCTTCGGCAGCAGCCACAGCGCCTTTACCAGATTCATCAATCATGACAAGGGTTTCCCCAACGTGAATGGTTTGACCGACATTTGCGCCTAACTTGGTAATGATACCTGTCACCGGTGCTGGAATTTCGGCATTCACTTTGTCAGTTTCGACGACGCATAACACATCGCCTTCTTTAACTTTATCGCCAACTTTAAAGAACCATTTTAAAATTTGTCCTTCATGAAGGCCTTCACCAATATCCGTAAATTTAAAATCGTACATGGGTTGCCTCCTTAAAATTTAAACGACATGAGTTTTTTAATTTCGTAACTAATTCTCTTTACATCTGGAACGTGATGATATTCACCACGAGCTAAGGGAACGGTGATGTCTGGACTGGTGACACGGGCAGGCGCAGCTTCTAAAGATAAGAAGCAGTTTTCGGTCACACGGGTAATGATTTCAGAGGCAACACCAAGTGTTTTAATCGCTTCTTGGACCACAATTAAACGGCCAGTTTTGCGAACTGATGCATAGATCGTTTGATAATCAATTGGAGCAATCGAACGTAAATCAATCAGTTCAACTCTGACACCTTCCGCTTCTAATGCTTTGACAGCCTTGAAGGTATCGTGAACCATTGCCCCCCAGCTAACCACGGTTAAGTTGGGATCTTTGGCAGCATAGAATACTTTCGCTTTGCCAATTGGAATTAAATATTCGGTTTCTGGCACTTCTTGTTTAAAGGCGCGATAAATTTTCTTTGGTTCTAAATACACAACTGGATCCGGATCTTGAATCGCGGATGCAAGTAAACCCTTCGCATCATATGGCGTGGATGGATATACCACTTTTAATCCTGGAATATGCGCAAATAAAGTTTCAATGGCTTCTGAGTGGTGTTCAAGCGCACGAATCCCACCGCCCATGGGTACACGTAGCACCATCGGCACTGTAAAACGACCACGGCTACGATTACGCATCCGAGCAGCGTGCACCGCTAATTGGTTGAATCCATTAAACATGAATCCATCAAATTGCATTTCCGCAATTGGTTTTAAGCCATTCATCGCCATCCCGATTGCCGAACCAACAATTCCGGCTTCTGAAATTGGGGTATCAAAGCAACGAAGTTCACCAAATTCTTTTTGTAAACCAGCCGTGACACGGAAGACACCACCTTCAAAACCTGCGTCTTCACCGAAGACAACGACGGTTTTGTCTTTTCGCATTTGTTCGAATAAACCAGTATTAATAGCCTGTAACAATGTCATTTCTGCCATGGTTATTTACCTGCCGTTTCTTTCGCGATTTGTTTTAAATATTCTTTTTGTTCTTTGAGTTCATCAGTCAGCGTAGCAAAGGTATGATCGAACACTTCATCGATGGTGACAATTGGACCTTCTTTTTCAACTTTTTCAAATGTGGTTTTCACATACGCTTCTAACTCTTCATCTAACTTCGCTTCTTTGGCATCATCCCAAAGACCTTTGGATTCCATGTAAACTTTAAAGCGAATAAGTGGATCTTTTTTCTTCCATTCTTCCACTTCTTCATTCTTACGATAAATCGTTGGATCATCGGAGGTCGTGTGCGGACCCAGACGGTACGTAAACGCTTCAATTAAAGTTGGACCTTCACCTTTACGAGCGCGTTCTGCGGCTTCTTTAACCACAGCATACATCGCTAAGACGTCGTTACCATCCACTTGAATGCCAGGAACACCAACCGCGACTGCTTTTTGCGCTAGGGTTTCTGCCTTGGTCGCTTTGCGACGTGGTGTCGAAATGGCCCATTGGTTATTTTGAATAATTCCAATCATCGGTGAATCATAGGTGGCAGCAAAGTTTAACCCTTCATAGAATTCACCATGTGAAGTGCCACCGTCCCCAATATAGGTAACGGCAATTTGTTTATTATTCTTTAACACTTTAGAAGCATACGCTAAACCTGAAGCATGCCCATATTGGGAACCAATCGGGATATTGACAGGTAACACGTTCACATCATCCGGAACGCGTGATCCCCGTTCATTACCGAACCAGTATAAATAAATGTTTTCTAATGGAACATTGTGATAGAGCATCGCGGCATGTTCACGAAAGGCTGGAGAAATCCAGTCATTTTTATCTAATGCAGCCATGGTCCCGATTTGAGCGGCTTCTTGTCCTTGAACAGGAGCGAAGGTTAACATTCTTCCTTGACGTTGATATTGTAAAGCGCGAATATCAGCAATCCGTGCTAACTTCATCGTCCGATACATCTTCAGAAGCGTTTTTTCATCAATTTTGGGTTCGTATTCAGGCGCAATTATCTTGCCCTTTTCATCTAGAATCGCAAAGCGTTGTTTCTTTTGCGGATCGAATTTACCTAAAATCATCACCATTCTCCTTTTCTATATGCTAGTGAAATCTTTTTTTGCTAGCATACAAAATATACTCAAAATCCTTATGAATAGCAATAGTTTTAGTAAAACAATCTAAGCTGTGAAAACATTTTTTTATTGTAAGCGTTTTCGTTAGCTGTTCACTTAGTGTTGTCGGGTTTAACGTTCTGTTTATATAATAGTCTCATGATTATTTTAACCGGACCCTCAGCTAGCGGCAAAACCGAAATCGCCAAAATCCTTTTTGTAAAGTATGGGATTAAAAAAGTGATTACCCATACAACCCGACCCATTAGACCCACTGAAATTCCAGAAGTGGATTATCACTTTGTCTCGGAAGCAAACTTTAACACGATGAAAGCGCAGCAAGGATTTATTGAAACTACCTTTTATAATGGATATCAATATGGCACCTCAAAAGCCGAGGTTGGTGATCAAAAAGTTTTAATCGTGGATGCCAATGGTTTACAAGCTTTCGTTAAACTCCATAATCCAAGATTTGTAACTTTCTTTATCCAAGCTAATGAAATTACAAGAATGAATCGCATGATCATTCGTGGTCAAGATCTTGAGTTTGCAAAGAAGCGACTAGCATTCGATGTGATTAACTTTGATCGCAAAAAAATGCCGCCAATCGATTATGACATTGATAATGAAACCGTGACGATTGAAGATGCGAGTGATAAAATCTACCAACTTTATCAAAAGCATTTAAAGAAAAAAAACATCTAGTTCTTACTAGATGTTTTTCTATTACTGATAAAAAGTTTAGGCGGCTTCTTCGAATTTCGCTTCTGTAGATAAGAAGGTCGAAACGGTGTTCAACATAATACCATACACAACTTTAGACGTAACGTCTGCGATGGTGTATAAGACTTGTTGAGAGACCACGACAAAGGAATCGATACCGACACCAAATAGTGCTGGCATGATGTAAGCGATTGGATAAATGGTCCAGGTGATGTAGAACCATGGCTTAATGAATTTGAAAACACCAACAAGCTTGCTGCTCTTGATATTCTTTGCGCCTTCATCGATAACCTTGGTCATCGTGATTAAGATAAAGACGTAGAAGACGGTTGAGATAACACCCCAAACGATCCACCAGAGTTCATTACCCGCGACAAAATCAGTTCTTCCTGGTTCATAGAATTGGCCAATATAACCAGTCACAATCATCAGCATGCCATAGAGTGTGAAGTCATACCAATATTTACGGAATGCTTTCCCGGAAATTAAGGCCACGAATAGGATTTGAGTTAAAAGATTAGGAACGTCAATCAGCCAGTTTAAGTAACGGAAACCATTAGAAAAAGTTCCATTCGATACATAAACCCCGTTGACAAGTTCATAAGCATCTACCCAGCTGATTTGTTGCGCATAAAGAAGTAACAGCGCAGAAATCGAGACAACAACAGAAAGAATGTTCGACATGCGGAACTTCGGATGGTTTTGACGAATCGTCAACCAGAAGTACAGCAACCCAGCCGCCATCACTGCGTAGCCGAGTGTAAGGATATGGGAAACGAGTTCGAATTCCCATATTTGTAAAGTAATATCTGACATAAGGTCCTCCTTTATTACTTTCTAAACGTTATCTTAAAGGAAAATGGTAGCGCTTTCAAGTAAAATGATAAGGTTGAAGTGCTTCTTAACAAAACTATTGATTTAAACTAGAAAAATCGATGATTTGATCTGCAATATCAAGCGCATCTTCGCGATGATGGGTAACGAGCAACACGGTCATCTTCAGTTGTTTAAATAAAGGTTTGAGGTCTTGACGAATTCTATAGGCAAGTTTGGCATCGAGGTTTGAAAAAGGTTCATCCATCAGAAGCAGTGAAGGCTGAGGTGCTAAAGCGCGGGCAATGGCGACGCGTTGCATTTGCCCACCGGAAAGTTGATGCGGAAATGAGAAGGCGACATCCCCTAATGAAAATATTTTTAACCAGCGGTCGATTTCAATTTGTTTCAAACTTGCCTTTGCCTTCAAACCAAAACCGACATTTTGCCTAACGTTGAGGTGAGGAAACAAGGCATAATCTTGGAAAACCACACCAATTCCTCGAACTTGGGGAATTAAAAAAAGATGATCATTACTGAAGGTGATGTGATTGAAAGTAATCTCACCTTTTAATGGCTTAAGAGTACCCAATAACAATTGAATGAGGGTGGATTTACCACATCCACTGATGCCGGTGAGGGCGACAATCTGCCCCGTTTCGATCTTGAGAGAAAGATTTTCAATTAAAGGCACCATTGGTTTATAACGAAATTGCAAGTGTTGAATATTAAGACTCATAGGTGTTTACTTTCAATATCATATCACTGGCAAATACGACTGCACCGGTCGTTAACACGATTAACGTTAAGGCCATCGGACTTGCCAAGTTAATTTGTTCATCCCCAGCGTATTGATATAAATAAGTTGCAAGGGTTTGAAAATTAAACGGTCGCAAGATTAAAGTCAAAGGTAATTCTTTCAATAAATCGACCATCACGATGAGTGAGGCTGCAATCACACCATGGCTAATTAAAGGCAAATCAATCGCAAAAAGCGTCCGAAGATAACCGGTTTTTAATGCGTGACTTGCCACGGTATATTTCATCCCTATTTTATGATAAGTTCCTTCAATGATATTACTACCCACTGCAAAAAATCTTAAGACCAAGGCAATCGTTAGCAACAACAACGATCCGGAAACGAACCGCGAATTCGTATTCAGTACTTCTTGAATCCATCGATCAAAAGGATTCCACATCAAAATCATGCCGACTGCAATGACCGCACCTGGTAGCGCATAGCCCAAAGTCAAGATACGTTGAATCCATTTTTTCCAAGGTTTTGGCATCAGCCTTTGAAAATTGAGGATGATTAGAGCCAAGATGATAATGATCATGGTCGGGTAAAACGCGATGATGATGGTAGAATACAAACCATCCCAAAAATCTCGAGCATAAATTGCGGGTGGTACATTCGGTAACCACAAGATTAATTGCACCAAAGGAATCCCCAGTGCCAAGATCAACGTAAGCGTGGCTATGCCATAAAATAACCATGCAGTTGAAAGCGGTAATGCTTTCTTCATCAAAGGTTTGATTTGCGTTGTTGAATAACTATATTTAAACGATTTTCTTAAACTCGCTTCTAACCAAAGAATCACCACGATAAAGGCAATTAACTGGACCGAGAATCTGACCGCAGTATTTAAATCGTTGCCGTTAAACCATGCTTGAAAAATGGTGGTTGCATAGACGCGCAAACCAAAATATTGAACCAAGCCATAATCATTCAAAACTTCCATGGTCACTAACACCATCGCGCCAATTAAGGCAGGTCTAAGTAAAGGGAAAATAATTTTCCAAAACATGGTCAGGGAGTTGGCTCCTAAACTTTGTGCAGAGGCAAACATCGTTTGCGGTTGCTTACTTAAAAACGAGCGAATCGCAAGATAAATATAAGGATAGAGCGTCAAGGAAAACATGAGAATGGCCCCAGGTAAATTCGTAATCACGACAAAGGGTTGATACCAAGGTCCACTGAATAAATCCACGTAAATATAACCTAATAAATAACTAGGAATTGCGAGCGGTATGACTAATAGCATATCCCAAAGTCTTGCAAAGGGAAGACGATAAAAACTCATCCAATATGCCAAGGATACACCGATAAATGAACTGAGTAATAAGGTGCCCAACACTAATATAAAGGTTTGGTTTAAAACATCTGGAAACCAATAGGATTGCATCCAAGTCCACATCGGTCCGGCAACGGCAAAAAGTGGGGGAATAAATTGCCATAGGAATAGGCAAACAAAAACAAAAGCAATTAACGTCACCAACGTAAAGGGATTAAAGCGATATCGCCGCATTATTGCCAACCCGCTTCTAGCATTAATTGAAAGGCGCTTTGACTTCGTAACGCCAGCGCTGATAAGGGAATATCTTGCTCTTCAAAAGTTCCCCAAGAGGCTAATAAGGGATGGGGCTCAAGATTCAATCTTGCAGGATATTCATAGTTTGCATCGGCAAAAATTCTTTGGGAATCAATCGTTAACATAAAATCAATTAATCGTTTGGCATGTTCTACTCGGTTTGCAAATCGTGTCAGCCCCATGCCAGAAATATTAATATGGGTACCAAAGCTGGATTGATTGGGAAAATAAACGGATAAAGAAGATGCGACTTCAACTTCACTGGAATCTTCTGAATACAACATTTTTCCAAAATAATAGGAGTTCATGATGGCGACTTCCGCAATGCCGTTGTAAACTGCTTTCGCTTGGTCACGATCATTTCCCACAGGATGTTTACTATTCGTTAATGGATCTCTTATGGCAAAGTTATGAACGAGACCGTTGAGCCAATCGCGTGTTGCATTTTCACCAATTTCTTCAATCATCGCCGCGACAAGCGATTGATTATACACATGACTTGAACTTCGCACCGCAATTTTTTCATACCATTGCGGTTGGGCTAATGCCTCATAAGTTGATAAAGATGAGGGATCGGTTATTTCTGGATTATAAACAAAAATACGTGCCCGTTTGGTTAAGGCAATCCATTGCCGGTCCTCATCTTGCATGTAGTTGGGCACCAGATTGAAAAAGGATTCATCACCTAAGGATTGTAATAAGCCTTTTGCCTTGGCTCGCCCTAATCGCCCTGCATCAGTCAAAAATACTAAATCTGCAAGGGTGCCTGCCCCTTCAGTTTCCAGTCTCGTTAACAAGGGATCTGCTTCTAATTTGACGACGTTAACATGAATACCTGTGGCTAATTCAAACGCATCGTAAAGGTTTTGATCAACGTCATAATGACGATCCGTATAAAGGTTGACATATTCTGCGGAATTTTGACACCCTGACAATATCGTGAGGATAAAGGGCACGATCCCTAAGTAGTGTAACTTCATGATCTATCTCCAAGAAATCCATCTGATTTTTGATAAAAAAATTATAACAAATATCCCTAGAAGATACCTTCTTGTTCTGCCCAATCGATAAATTCATCATAAGTCATTCGTTTGTCATAGACTTTGTCT
>CAIMWL010000073.1 GCA_903845135.1 uncultured Caryophanales bacterium | reverse complement strand
CCATGGATGTCGCATTCTTTAATCTCTAGTTCCCTCAATCTTGGATTACTCAGTCCCATCGAAGTGATTCAAGGCGCTGAAAAAGCTTATCAAAAAGGGCAAGCGCCTTTAGCGGCCACAGAAGGATTTATTCGCCAAATTCTAGGTTGGAGAGAGTATATTCGCGGCGTGTACTTAGTCTCAGGGCCAAATTATCTCAACGTCAATTACTTCAACCACTCCCTACCATTACCCAATTTTTATTACGATGCCAAAACCGATATGCATTGTTTAAAGACCACTATTCACGAAACCATCGATCACGGGTATAACCATCACATTCAACGATTAATGATTTTAAGTAATTATGCTAATCTTGCCTCCGTTACCCCCCAAGCAGTCAATCGTTGGTTTAATGAAATGTATATCGATTCATCGGAATGGGTTGTGGCTGCCAATGTCTTAGGCATGGGATTACATGCCGATGGTGGCAAAATGGCAACCAAACCTTACATTTCCAGCGGGGCCTATATTCATAAAATGTCGAATTATTGTGAATCTTGTCCTTATCAAGTCAAGCTTAAAACTGGTGAAAAAGCCTGTCCATTTAATAGTCTCTATTGGCATTATATCGATGAAAAAACTCCAAAACTCAAACACAATCCAAGAATGAGTATGATGGTTAAAGTTTTAGAAAAGATGCCGAAAACCGAAAAAGAATTATTAATCAAGCAAGCAAAAAGACATTTAGAAAGCAAACGATGAAAAAAGTTAGTTTAGTCTATTTTCAGCACGACTTAAGGTTGCATGATCATCCGGGATTAACTGCTTCAAGGCAACGGGGTTTACCGATCATTGGTGTTTATCTATGCAACCAACTTGAAATGCAATCGACGACCTTTGGCTTTCAAAAAATGGGCAATTATCGGCAACAATTTCTCTATGAAAGCCTTTGGGAATTAAAGCAAAATCTCGCAACCTTGAATATTCCTTTGCTCGTCTTGAATCGTGACCCACAATCGGCGGCAAACCTACTCAAAACAAAATATGATATTGCTTCGATTGATGCTGCGGTTGAACCTGGAATTGAAGAACAAAACCTCCTTAAAACCTTTCAACTTGCACTCGGAGTGAGCTCATTATATTTGCATCATGATAAGCCTTTATTATCCCCGCTTGATTATCCTTGGTTGCTGAAAACATTACCGGGTCGTTTTACCGATGCGCGAATGAAAATCGAATCGGCGATTAAGGTGATGCCGCTACTTCCTCTTCTCACGCCTCAACCATTTATCGAGGGAATGGAGGATGATTTCTCAACTCTCCCTTTCTTTAAACTTCAAGAAAAACCATGGATGAAAGGTGGAGAAACTTCAGCCCTGGAACATTTGCAAAATTATTTTTTTATGACGAAAAGCGTTTTAACCTATAAAGAAACAAGAAATAATATGTTGCACTTTGCCGATTCAAGTAAGTTATCGCCAGCCTTATCATTAGGTTTATTATCCCCAAGAATGATTTACTGGCAATTAAAAAGAGTCGAGGAAACCTTAAAGAAGAATCAATCGACCTATTGGTTATGGTTTGAATTGCTATGGCGTGATTATTTTTATTATCTTCACCTGCAACAAGGCAATCGCTTCTTTTTAATAACTGGGATCATGAACACTAAAAAACATTGGCAAGATAACGCTCGATATCAACAAGCAATTTTAAATGCAAAAACTGGTTTTCCCTTGGTCGACGCCAATCTTAAAGAGCTTTATCAAACAGGATGGATGTCCAATCGCGGTCGCCAAAATGTGGCAAGTTTTATTGCAAAAATATTGAACCTAGACTGGCGATTCGGAGCGGCACTCTTTGAACATTATTTGATCGATTATGATGTGTCGAGCAATTATGGTAACTGGCAATATCTTGCAGGCGTCGGTGTTGATCCGCGCGAAGATCGGATTTTTAATGTTACGTTACAAGCGAAAAAATATGATCAAAAAGGAGAATACATCAAGACATGGTTACCAGCACTGGCAAAATTGCCAGTGCCACTGCTATTCCAACCTTGGACACTCAATGGTCTTGAAATGGGCATCTATCAATTTGAGATTGGTAAAGATTATCCGAATCCAATTGTAAGAGACGCGCGAGTAGAACTAAAAGATTAACCTTGAATTAATTTGATAAAGGCGGGTAGAAAGACGGGTAAGTCTTTAGGGGTTCTGGAGGTTACATAATTGCCATCCACCACTACAGGCGCATCCACATAAATCGCCCCAGCATGCACTAAATCATCTTTAATCGAATAAAAGGATGTCATTTTTCTTCCTTTTAAATCACAGACAGAGGCCATTAACCACGGACCATGACAAATTGCCGCCATTGGTTTTTTCGCATCCGCAAAGGTTTTTGCAAAGGCAACGATCTCACTGGAACGTCGCATATAATCTGGGGAAAAACCTCCAGGAATTACCAAACCCGCATAATCGTTAGGATTGGCTTCTTTTGCAGATAAGTCACTGGTTGCCAACATCCCATGTTTGCTTTTGTATGCTTGGCCTTTAATCGCCCCAATTAAATGCACATGGAAACCGGCTTCTTGCAAACGATAATAGGGATAAAAAAGTTCATTATCGTCATAAAAATCGGCAACTAGAATCGCAATTGTTTTCATATTGTTTCCTCTTTTCAATACCATAAGGTATTCGTAGGTGAATCACAATCAACTGACTTAAACTAAAAAATCTACCGAAGTAGATTTTTTGGTTACGTTGGTGACCCGTATGGGATTCGAACCCATGAATGCCACCGTGAAAGGGTGGTGAGTTAAGCCGCTTCTCCAACGGGCCATGGCGCCTACTGAAGGGATCGAACCTTCGACCAACCGGTTAACAGCCGGTTGCTCTACCGCTGAGCTAAGTAGGCAGCAGCGTAGATTTACGCGAAAAAAATAATAGCATAATCTTTTGCTATTATCAACGAAAAGCACCAAGAAAAAAGGAGTAGGATGACCTACTCCCGATTCGGCTTAAACGTAATAGGTTTCAGAAACTTGTCTCGCAATGTTACTAGCAGCTGTATTAAAAATACCAGTAAAGGCTACTGACATCGCACCAAAAATGGTTAACACTAGCAAAATCCCTAAAATTTGACCCTTTAGTTCTGCCATATATCTCCTTTCTAGTAATAAATACCAATCACGGTATGGCGCACAATCGCCAACGTGATTGGTTCATCACTCAAGATTAAGGGATCGACCATCACTGCAAGTTTGAAGGTTAAGGTATCACCAAATTGGGGGGAACAATTAGCAATACAACTTAACCATAGACCCTCTGCACTTGCCCAAGTTTGGTGAGATGACAATAATCCACCTTCTAAGGAAATCCTTTGACCAAGGGTGGTGGCAAAGGACTGCATTTGGCTATGTTTTGCTTGGATGATGGCAATATCCCCAGTTATTAATAGCAGCTGAATCACAAACATGAGCGACAAAATCAATCCCCATTTAGAGGCCATAGAGCATCCCTCCAATTAACTGCATGACACCGACTAATAATGTTAATGCAATCAACGCCGTTGCCAACATTACCCAGTGGTTTTGTTGTTGCATTTTTTCGTGAAATTGTATTAACTCTTGTTGATAAAATTGATGTTCAACTTGATCAAATAAATATTGAAATTGTTGTAATTGCCTACCATCCCCGCCTTGATTTTCTAATTGATACAAGGAAAATAACAGCTGTTCTACCATCAATGATTGAAATCGCTTAGCAAATTGCAAATACGGTTGGATGGATTTATCTTGATCAATTTCGATTAAAAATCCATGAAAAGCATCTGCTAAATTTGCTTCTAAAAATGGTAGGATGGTTTGTATCGCTTGGTAAGGCGCTTCCCCTTGGAGGATGAGGACTTTGATTAAACGATAGGCATCTATCACTTGTCTTTGTAAATTTCGGGATATCAATTCAAGATTAACTTGTTTTTGGAACCAACCCCATACCCATGAAACCATGATTAAACCAACGCTAATTAAGCCTACATAAAACCAAGGCCATGACAACCATCGCAAATAAAAAATCACCACCATTAATCCAACCATAACCATTAAGGATTGTGTATTTATTTTCATCGTAGTTTATGTTTGCTTTTCACCCATTGTAAAAACCACAACAATTGCGAAATAGGTAATAGTCCTAAAATTACTAAAATGAAGGTTTGAAATAAAATCGTTTCTTTCATAATCACAAATAAATCCGCTAACGAAAACTTAGAAATGAATAGAATCACTACATTCAAGGCCCACAAAAACATCCATTGTAATAAATAACGTTTGCCATAACGTTGAACTTCAATTCGTCTTGTTTCCATCAGTCGCCCCTGTAACATGATGCTTTCAAATAAAGTCATCACTTCACCGCCTTGTTGTTCATAGAAACTCAAGGTTGACGTAAAAATCTCATAAATGGGATGTTTGAATCGCTGATTTAAATTGATCATCGTTTGCATGACATCATTACTTGTATACGCCTTTAACCAACTGGCACTTTGTAATTGATAACGATGAGATAAATCGACAAAGGTTTCCGTAATGGTTTTTTTGATGGATAACGTGGTGAT
>CAIMWL010000072.1 GCA_903845135.1 uncultured Caryophanales bacterium | reverse complement strand
CGGTAGCTCCGAAAGTTAGTAAGCCTAAAGTCGATTTAAAGCAAGTGGTTACCAAACCAATTGCCTTAGATGCTCAAGTCGCAGAAGCGCTCGTTACCAATGAAATCTTTAAAGCGCCCCTCAAGATTCGTAAAGATCCCATTGAAAATTATCCTGAGCCTCTCAAAGAAGAATTTAATCAAACCTTCGTTGCTGAAAATCGTGAAGTCAAAGTCCCAGAGTTAAAGTATATTCCGCAAACGACCAACGAATTATTCTATCGAAACTTATTTAGATACATTCATCGTTTCGCTAAAGTACTTTCTGGAAATCTACTCTCGAACCTTACGCAAACGGTAGTAAGCTTGACAACCGATGAAGAAACCAAACTAAAGATTGTTGAATCCTCAACGCGAACCGCAGAAGCCTTAAGTAATCAACCGCCCGTCGAGTATCTGCTAAAAATCCTGAGACGAAACGTTGCCCTCAATCGTGATGTGCTCAATCCAAGAAATAAATATGTCTACTCTTATCAACGCCTTGCAACCTTACTAGAAGAACTCGGCATTTATGTTGAGGCTGTGATTGTGGCAAGAGAGGCTTATGAAAGAGGGTTAGTCGATACGCCAGAAGCAACGTTTGAAAAGCGCTTAACAAGATTAGAAAAGAAACTAATCGATAGCGATGGCAAACGCCAAGACATGTTAAGAAAATAAACATAAAAGGAGGAAATAATTATGTTTACAGGAAAACAATTTGGAATCTTAGGTGTGGTATCAGGGGCAAACTTATTATTAAGTTTGTTAGTGTCAACCGTTGGTGGTAGTTTAGGAGCACAAGGTCCAACTGGTCAAACGGGTCCACAAGGTCCTCAAGGATCAACCGGTGAAGCAGGTGCAACGGGTGCCGATGGTCGCGAAGTTGAATTTGATGTTGAAAATAACGTCCTTGTTTGGCGTTATGTCGGCGATGCCGAATGGCAAGAACTTGATTTAGAAATCTCTGGTGGCGGTGGTGGCACCATCAATACTGGTGGCAATGGTTTATATTCCCACTGGATTTTTAATACGAATCCTAGTTTAAGGTTTGATTATCGTAGCCGTATTAGTGTCGATGTCAGTGCCACGTATGCTGCCAATTTAATTGCCAACGAAGGATTTGTGAGTGTCTCAACCTTAGCCGATTTAGAAGCGATTGATGATACGCCTGAAAGTTTAGCGGGTAAATATGTCTTAACAAGCAATATTGATTTAACTGCTTGGACTCCTAACACCAATGACAACATTTATAACGTGATTACAGGCAATTTTACTGGTATTTTTGATGGGGCTGGATATGGCATTACCAATATGACCATCGATACCACAGTTGCCAACGTGACCATCAATCGTGGCGGTTTATTTAACACCTTAGACGGCGCAATTGTCCAAAACTTAAATCTTGGTAATTTTACCTTTATCTCTCCTCAACAAATTACATCAACTGGGGCGTTAGCAGGAAATATCAATAATGAATTAGTCTTAATTGATCAAGTTTACGCAGACAATATTCTATTCAAGGCAACATCCCAAGTTTATCAAAGTGGTGGTTTAGTGGGTTATGTCAATGGTGATATTGACTTTATTCGAACCGTTGTCGCCAATACTGAATTCCAATCCGATGGTAGTTTCTATGCTGCTGGCGGTTTTTATGGTTGGGTGGATGGTTATGATGTTGGTCTTTATGAAATTAGTAGTCAATTAACGATTAATCCAATGACCCCAGGAATTCAAGTGGATGCCGATCGCGTTGGCGGTACGGGTGGTAGTCATCAAAATGGTGCGAATTTAATTGGTTCAAAAATTACCACAAGTTTAACCGGAGCAGTCGATTCCCATTCTGCTGGATTTGTCGGCAATATGGCAGGTTTAAGCAAAGTTATTTTACAAGATCTCACCATTAATGCGAACTTAACCCAACTTTATACAAACGGTGGGTATAACAATGGTGGTGTCTTTGGTTTCTATGGTCGTGACGGCATGTTAATCATGGATGATATTTTAGTGAATGGTGTGATTCAAGGTAATTATGATATCGGTGGTTTTATCGGTCATTCTAAAGGAGGTTCGGTCATTCGAATTTCCAATTCCACAAGTAATGCTGACATAGCTGGTGATTACAATATCGGTGGTGCCATCGGTCAATTAGAAGGCAATAACCACAAGACCGTCATCGATGGCGTTACCATTAATTCAGACTTAACCCTCATTGAACAATTGGGCAATACTGGACAATATGGTAATAGTTTTGGTGGCTTAATTGGTTATATTGATGAACGCGATGACAGCGATGTTGTCTACACGAATCAAACGTTCATTCAAGACACCGATGTCACGGTTGATTTTAAATATCAAATCGGCGACTTAACGAATATCGAAGCTCGCTATGTTGATTTTGAATCTTTTGGTGGCATGGTTGGTGAACTTGATTATGATAACGATCTACGAGTGGCAAATTCCACGGTCGATATGAATATTACGTTTGATCAAACCCTATCAACCAAGGTGGAAAATTTCGCCATTAATATGTATGAAATTGGTGGTGTGGTTGGTCTTGCCGATGAATCCAATGTGCTGGTCATCAATACACTCGCGGACGTTGACATGAATGTTACAACCGAAAACTATAACCCTGAAGCGGGATATGATACGAACTTTGGTGTCTATCTATATCGCGTTGGTGGGATCGCTGGTGAACTGGATGAAACCCAATTAACTGTGGTTTCAAGTGTGGGTGATTTAACCATTAGTATTTTGCAAGCGGATTTCAATTCCACATTCTTAGACTTTAATTATAGTGTTTATGATACAGGTGGTATTGTCGGGCAACTTGATAGTGATGCCGTGGTATTAGGTGAATCGGTGACTGGAAACTACGCCTTAACTTTCACCATTGATAATCTTCCTGTTGCCGATGGCAATACCATGTATATTCAAATTGAAGAAAACGCTGCTCTTATTGGGCAAGCAGATGGTGTGGCAATCTTGAGTGATGTGGAATATGCCACGAGTCTTTCCCTAACCTTACCAGAAGCTGTTGATACTAAGATTTTTTTAGAAGTTACCACGACAACCAATCCGATTGGTAACGTCAATCCATTCGTCTTTATCTCAGAATAAAAACTTTAACTTTTAAGTTTAAACCCAAGGAAGCTTCCTTGGGTTTTTTATTTAGTTTGTTTGATCATCAAGATTGACTAAGTTTTTTGCTAAATACACGGCGAAAATTAAATCATAATGCGTGGTTTCTAGTTTGGTTTTTCCATAACCTAACATTTCCAATACTTGTAAACGATGCCGTAGCGTATTGTAATGGATAAATAGATTTTCAGCCGTTTTTTTCAAATTAAATTGTTGGTTAATCAACATGTTTAAGGTTTCCAAGAGATTACCACCATGTTTAGTTTCATATTCAATCAAAGGACCTAACACTAATTGTACATATTCTTTTAATTCCGCCTCAGAAACTTTTCCTAAGATTGCAAACATTTTAACGGAATGATTATTAAAGACTTTTTCTTTGAGGTTACGTTGTGTCATAAAATTTAGACCTCTAGACAATGTCGCAAAGTCACTGGCAACATTATTGACATGATTAATGTGCGTCGCATAAGCAGCTTTGATGGTTTGAATTTTATAGGTCTTTTCCAATTGTGCGATTAATTTTCTTAATTTTGTTTCTAATTCATCTTGATGCGGATCATGGAAAATGAATAATAATCTTTGGTTGATATAAACAAATCTGACCATTTCTTTTTTGAGATTGAGTAATTGTAATAATTGGTCACGTAGTTCGCTTGCACTTAATGCATGTTTGGGTGGTAAGGCATCAAATAGAATCATTTGTAAGGGAAAATTAACTGCCCAATTATAGGATTCTGCTTTATCTTTGAAAGTTTGATTATCGGGGTAAATGACATTGGTGCTAGTAATGAAATCCATCAAGAACTGATTTTGTTGTAAGGTGTTTTCTTGACGTTTTTGATAAATAAAGACCAACATTAGCTTAATGATTTCTGCGTAATAATACATCTTGCTCCGATTATCATCCTTGGCAAAAAACACCACTTGATATAGAAGTTGATTCGATAATTTTACTTCATCACTATAGACAAAATATGGGTCTATCTTTTGAAAAGTAGTTGGTTGAGACGACGTTTCTTTGGCAATCCCATTCAGTTTAGGATTCGTAGAAATGGTTTTTTCTTGGATAGGAGCATAAATCCAGTAATCAATCGAATCTAACCGATCTTTAAATTCGAGAATGGTTTCGAGTTTTGGTTTTTCATCTAATGTCTTAACTAAATCTAAATAAAAAGAAGAAAGCGATAAGGTTTTCAGACTTTGATTGGTAATTTCATTTAAGATACTTGTTGAAATATCAGATAAGTTTGCATCGTAATCAATTGTTATCATCGGTAATTTCAATGTATCGCACAAATGAATAATATCTTGGGGAATCACATCAACGTATCGTTTTAATTTGACAATGACGCCTGCGGATTGCCTCTCTGCTAATACATGAATTAGTTTTTTAAATAAGGGGAGATTAGATTGAATTGGATAAAGTGTGGTTAAGATTAACGCTCGATCTTTGACATATTTTTCAAAGTCAGGGGTTTCTAATAAGGAAATACTTTCAACAATACGATTTAAATGGCCCTTACCGGCAACCAGTTTATAGCTATCTAAAATGGTGGTCGATAAGACATCGTTAATTGATAAACTCATATTGTCATAATATCACAACTAAAAATATATAAAATTGTTCTTTATTGATAATGAAAACGCTTACATTCCTCGTTATGATTAAGAAACGGAGGATAAATAGATGAAACTTTGGGTAAAAAGCGATTGGAACGGCTTTTTTGGCCTCTTTACCAATAACTTAACCAACATTCTGACAATGGCTGTACTTTTGAGTTTTGTGGTCGGTCTACCGGATGCATTTGTTTACGGAAAAATTCTCCCTGCTGTTGGCTTAGCGATATTTATTGCAAGCGTTTATTACTCTTACATGGCGTACAAACTTGCCAAAAAAACTGGAAGAAAAGATGTCACCGCATTACCTTCCGGATCAAGTGTGCCGCATATGTTCTTAATTGTTTTTTCGGTGATTGGCCCAGTTTATTGGACCACAAATGATGCAAGCCTAGCTTGGTCAGCAGGATTAATTTGGGCTGCAGTCGAAGGTTTGATTGAAGTTCTTGGCGTCGGCATTGGCTTACAAGTGAGAAAATGGTTACCCCGCTCCGCGATGTTAGGTGCACTTGCTGGTGTTTCCATTACCTACATCGCCTTAAATCCAGCCTTTAGTGTTTTTTATGTACCTTATATTGGGTTACTCTCTCTCGCAGTTGTCGTTCTTGGTTTTGTCGGCAAAGTCAAAATGCCATTTAATTTACCCGTTGGATTAGTTGCGATTATTTTTGGAATCATCATCGGTTGGTTGAGTGGCTACATGCAATTAGATGGTCTCATTGCATCTTTTGATAAACTTGGCGTTTATTTACCGACGTTTGCGGTTGGCGAATTATTCAATCAAGAAGGATTAGCGGCAGTTGGTCCAGTGATTATTGCGGCGATTCCTTTAGGCATTTATAACTTTTTGGAAACCATTGATAATGTTGAATCGGCAGCCGCTGCTGGCGATGAATATAATACTCGCGAAGCACTTGCCGCAGATGGTATCACCACTTTAATTGGCGTTGCCTTTGGTTCACCCTTCCCCACCGCTGTCTTTATTGGCCATCCAGGTTGGAAAGAAGCAGGTGCGAGAATTGGTTACGCAGCGGCCACTGGCTTAGGTGTGCTATTGATGACAACTTTAGGGATTATTCCGGTCTTACTCAATGTCGTTCCTTTACCCGCGTTATATCCAATCTTGCTTTATATCGGGATTGTGATTACAACCCAAGCATTTACTTCCTCTGATCTCAAGTATGCACCCGCAGCAGTGATGGCAATGATTCCTTGGATTGCTGAATGGACTCAACATGCGATGGATACAGCCCTCGGTGCCGCTGGCACAGATGCTGGAACCATTGGTAATCAAGTGCTCAGCGATGCGGGCATCAATTATCTTGGTGCCGCCAATCTTGGTGCTGGTGCGATTGTCGTCGGGATGATTTTAGGTTCCATCGTTGCCTTTATTATTGATCGTAAATTTATGAATGCAGCTATCACTTCTGGTATCGCAATCCTTTTAACATTCTTTGGCGTCATTCACGCTCCGACATCCGTTGGGATTTTACCTAATCCAGGAATGACCATAGGTTATGCCT
>CAIMWL010000071.1 GCA_903845135.1 uncultured Caryophanales bacterium | reverse complement strand
GCCTTTACGGATGTTATTTTAGGCGTTGAATCTCCGCAAGCGCTGCAACGATTACGCTTGCATGAAAGAAACCCAGAAAATGTAGAGCCATTATGGATACTAAATGAACGCAATTTATATCGACAATTTTTGCCTTTCATCGACCAAAGATTAGTCAATGATAGCAGCATCAAGATTTGGAAAGATCGCGTTGAGAAAACTTTAAAAACCTACTTAGCAAAACTTCAAAGCGGCATTAATGCCGGTAAATAAATTGGTTTTGTGATAATTTGCACAAGCTGTAACCAATCTGTCATCAACATCCGTTTATCCTTATAACCTTTAAATAAACCCTCTAATTGTTGGATTGGCGCTGTACTAGCCACCATCGTAATGAATCCTAGTTTTTGTCTGGCGATGAACAGCGGAATCAAAACATCAGTGAGCATCTCTTCGCTAATCGGTTGAGATCCTAATCCATCTAGAATTAAAATGTTGAGTTTTTGCAGTCTTTCAAGTTCACGATTAAAACCTAATGTATCGAGTTTTTTACTAGCAACCAGCCTTGGCAACTGGAGATTGAAATCTAGCATCCCAACCGTGCCTAATTCATTAAGCGCGTAGCGAAAAGCAAAAATTCCTAAAGCAAAAGATTTGCCGGATTGATGTGGGCCAATTAAGGCTAAACCATCTTTGGTTTGTTTTTGTAACACTTTCATCAAGTAAACATACAAAGCTTTTTGACCTTCACGTTGTTTTAAGGATTCAAAAAGTTTTGAATCTTTCCATTCAGGATTGAAATCATCATAAATGAGAAAACGAGAAACTTTTAATTGATCATCTAGCATTGGACAAGGGGCAAACTTACGTTCTAAAAAACCGACTGCATTTCGTTGCATCGTTACAACATAATGGCCTTGTGTTTTTAAACATTTACCTGCTAATTTGCATTGTTCGACTTCTTGTTGATCTACTTCTAATTTTAAAAGCGTGGATAAATGTTCTGCAATTTCTATTTCTTTAATCTTTAAATTTTCAATGGTTGGCTTTAACCATGGGCTGGTTTTTACTTGCTGAATCGCTTGCTTGATGGCATCCTCAAAATCATCTTTGATTAAAGGTTTAGGATTTATCGGTTTCATTTTAAACCTTTCATCTTATGCTCTAGTTGATCAAGTTCTTGTTCATCGACGTTACTTACAGGTTGAGCTTCTTCAGGTTTGGATTGAGAAAGGATTGTTTCAGTTAAATCCTTTTTGCTGGGGATTTTCATTTGTCTAGGTTGACTTAATTGGTAAAAGTAATCCATGGTGTCAATCGCATGTTGAACCTTAGCCCGTGTTAACGTGCCAGCTAATTTTTCAACATATCGTGAACTTAAAACATTATTTTGGGTAGTTAAAACGTGATGAATAAGTGCATTGATAACACTCTTTGGTAATGCATATTGATTTTGCAATCTTAGTAACAAACTAAAATCTGCGGGTGAGACTTCTGCACCTTGTTGTTTCATCATTAAGAAATCAAGGGGTGATAGCATTTCCATTTGATTGATCAGTGTTACTTGAGTAGTAGTTTCTTGCAATTGAACTTTTTGTTGTTGGCGATGACGAATAAATGAAGGGACCATGCTTTTATCTTGTCTTGCTGCTTGCATCACTTTATCGATATTTAAACGATGATGCAAATCAAGATTAGTGCCGACGATATCGGCAGCGGCAAGTTCGTCTAAGCCGGTTAGGGTCGCAATTGAGATCATTTGTTGTAAATCGTCTGGATGTAATTTCTTGATATCAATTGAAAATTGATGTTGCAGTTGTTCAGCAAATTTAAGTTGATCAAATGGTTGCCTTATTTCCGCTAAAGATTTACCTTTGACGCTAGCAGACGATTGATTTAAAAAAGCAGGATGGGTTAAGTCTGGATGAAAAACTTCACCAAAACTAACTGAAACCTCTTTTGCTTGAGGATCTATACTAGGAGTTGCGTATTTCAATTCGATCTTTTTAAGATATAAATTGTTGGTTCGTTGAACAAGTAAACCCTTTAAAATCGGGTCATCCATAAATGCTTTTGGGGATTTAGGAGCGAAAATTGAAAAAGTAAATAGATTCGTTTTATCAAAGGTTTGATGATACGTTCTTAATAATCCAACTGCCTCTAATTGCATTCTTGCAGATTGAAAAATTTGTGGAGAACTTTGAAAATAAGATAAAAAAGTTGAGAAAATAACTTGATTCCCTTCTAATAGTTGGTCTTGTTGTTTTAATACGCCGTATAAACCAGTCGCCTCTACACCTAGAAAAGGAGCGTATGCCTCAAATAAAAAATCCATATCCAAAGAAGAGATGATGGATTCTGAGCGAATTTGGATAAAGTCTTGACTCGAAATGATTTTCATAGAAGGATATTATAAATTATAACCGATTAAAATCAAAAGAAATGAATGTTTAGAACTGACAAGGTTTGATTGCTTAAGTACGCCAATTTTGATAGCATTATGAATGGAATGAGAATCTAAATAATGACCCACTTAATGTTCGATGGTTATGGTGTTAAAGCTTCGATTGCTCTTGGCAATAGTAACTTTATTAATCAAACCATTAATTTGGTGCTTTTTGATCTAAAAATTAAACCCATTTCTCCCGCCTACCTTCTCCCCTATGATTACGGCTTGGTTCCCATCGATGAGGGGTTATCAAGTTATATATTTTTAGAGGGTGGCCATCTCACGATTCATACCTTCCCATTAAGAGGATGTTACTTTGTTGATCTTTACACCCAACAAGATATTGACCCTAACTATTTTCATAAAGTGCTACAACGTTACTGGCCAAGTGCTAAACCAAAAAGTAGATTATTTTCAGCGAATCGAAATGGAATTAATCAATCGGAAGCATTTGATCCGAAATCTGTTTTTGGTCCTCATGTCATGGCAACTGTGCAATTGAATGCATCCATTAACTTAGAATCGACGAATCGGTTTTTAGAAGGTTTAATTGACAACATTGGCATGACCCCCATCACCAGAGCATTTGGTCTTTATAATCAATATACAAACCCTACTTTTTTATCGAGTATTGTGATGATTGCAGAATCTCACTTGTCGATTCATATTAATTTACAAGAAAATAAAATGTATTTCGATATTTTTTCATGCAAGATGTTTGATTACGCAAGGGTTCAGGGTTTACTTGAAAAAATGGGAATGGTAAAAAGTTGGCACGTAGTGGCACG
>CAIMWL010000070.1 GCA_903845135.1 uncultured Caryophanales bacterium | reverse complement strand
GAGCAACAACCTGGGGATGTCATGGTTTCGACAGGGTTGTCATCGCGCATTGGATGCAGCCGAGTGGTGACGTTATCACCAAAAAATAGTAACTGGCAACAGTTTACAATTCGCAGCAGCTTAACCATTAAGCTCCGATATACTGTGACCCGCTCAGGCGGGACTGCGCGCTACCGTTGGTTTCGCTTCTCACGCAACGGACCAGTGTCATACCAAGAAGCTAAGCAATTACACTGATTCACGTAGTTGACGAAAATTGATGAATCTCGCCTTTGGCTAGTTTGTCGATATCTACGCTAGGGGTTAAATCAATATCGTCTAAGCTGTAGACGCTAATGTGGGATCTTCTCTGGACCGGAGTTCGACTCTCCGCATCTCCACCAAATTTGTCCAATTCCAGTCGACTTAAAACCTCGCAGTATTTAATTCGCTTGTGCGATGACTGCGGGGTTTTAATTTATCAAACTGAACGTGTAAAATAAGCCTATGAATTTAAATAAAGTAAAAACTTTAGTGGTGACACAACTTGGTCAGGATAAAACTGGCCATAGCATGGATCATATTGATCGTGTTTTAAGTCTTTCTTTAGAATTTGCTAAACCATTAAAAGCAGATAAGGATCTCATTACACTTATCGCCTTACTTCACGATGTGGATGATTACAAATTAGTCGGTATCGAAAAAGCATCTTTGTATGAAAATAGTTTAACCATGATGCATCAAGCATCCATTCCCCATACCATCCAAACAAAGGTAATCAATCAAATCAAACGCCTTGGATATAGTCGTTACTTAGAAGGCATTAGACCCACCACACTCGAAGGGCAAATTGTCTCTGATGCCGATATGTGTGACGCGATTGGTGCGAATGGTTTATTAAGGGTTTATGCTTATGGCCGCTCGAAAGGGCAACCCTTTTTTAATCGAGATGTATTTCCAACCTTTATCAAGGATGCCACAGCCTATCGCCAAAGTGGATCTGATTACACCATCCACCATTTCTTCGATAAACTGCTTAATTTAAAAGATCTGATGATGACCAACCCAGGAAAAAAAGAGGCGAAAAAACGACATCAATATATGGTCGACTTTTTGATGCAATTCTTTGAAGAAGAAAATGCTCCAGCGTGGCAAGACTATTTAACTAAGTTTTTAAAAAGGTAAAATAGTATCTAACTTTATATGTTAATATCGACGATCATTCGCTTCATATTTTCTTTTGACAACCACGATTGAAGCCCGGTTATGTTTTCAATATTTCTCTGGTGATTTAGATGATGAATTTCTGAAAGAACTCTATCGTCTATGGTTTTTGGCGATTGATAGTTTTCATGTTTCAACCCTTGGAGTTGTTCTTCTAGATAAATCATTAAATAGCGTCTAAATAATCCCAAAATAGAATCCTCAAGCCAATAGTGAAACTCAATATCACCAAACTTGTTTTCTAGTTTTTTAAAGGCTGCATATAGAGGTAATCCATCTTGGGCCGTTCGATAAATATCGACAAAAATATGATCAGTTTTTATCTTTTGATTTAAGAAATCAAATGCGTCTTGATGAATGATGGTGATTTTGTTTTGATAGGGAAGTAAAGGTTGAATGTAATTGCGATAAAGGTCAATAACCTTTTTATCTTTTTCAACGACGATGACTTTATCAACGTTATCTTTCATTGCCGCCATCGAAGCAAAATAACCTAATCCCAACCCCAATGCGAGGACAGTACCCCTAACCTTTGCCAATGGTACTGTCATGGTTTCGATTTCAAAAGGAGTGATGCTCATCCAAGTTACATCACGTTCTTTTAGTGCAAGAAAAGAAAATTTTTCTTTGAAATATCCAATCGGAGTTATATCAAGGAAGTCACCATGCTCAAGGGTTATCACATCCCCACAAATTACCGGTTGAAATGGCTTGTAAGATTCCTGAACTAATTTCCATTTTCCAGATGAATTGAATGAGCTTTTCATAGCTTGATAAAAAGGGTTACCTATGTAGTCTTTTAATTGGAGTTCCTTGATACTTGCATTCATAACTTGATTGAGAAGGTCTTTTTGAATCGAATTGGACAGACTTAAAGCAAGTTTTGAGTGGATTAACGCTTTCATCATTCCCAATGATTTACTTCCTTTATTGATTGCTTTATCTTGATCAAGGAAACTATTTAAAAGTGAAGTCTGATCGAAAAATAGGCCAATCAATGCATCAGATAGATTCATATTAAAATGATGAACCTTAAGCAATTGAAGAATCTTGTTTTTAATCGTTAAATTGTCTTTGATTAACATGCATTCATTATACGTAATGAATTGAGGTTGAAAAAACTACAAAGGCTTGATTGAGTTAGTGAAATGGTTGTGAGGAAATTAAGCTTGATAAAAAGACCATGTACCATCAGACTTGGTGGTACTCGGGACACAATCCCCACAAGCATCTTGGCTTGTCCAACTGGTTAAGGTAAATAAAGTTTCGTTGCCTACAAAGACTAAATCTTTGGTTTGATTAACGATTTGACTTGCTTGATTTTTTCTTAAAAACAACAACGATGTTGGGGCATAGTCATCGAGTTCAGTTGGTTGGAATGTATAAGAATATACACCATCGCTCACTTCATTTAAGGTTGGCAGTGCATTCCAATTGGATGCCCTTCCATTACCCCAATAATGAATGTGATACGTGAATTCACCATCACTCACCCAATCGACTTCGGGACTATTTGCTAAAAAATAAACGGTAATCGTGTGGTCGACTTCGGATGTAGAAGCTGGTGTGGATTCAGACACATTCCCACAGGACACTAAAAATAACGGCATCACAACCGACAGCAATTTTGATAGTTTCATAAATTTACCTCATGTAAATTATTCTACAACGAATTAATAGAAAAACGCCCACAGCTTTTAAATGGTGGGCGTTTTCAATGCGCTCAAGGATTAACTTAGGCGACTTCGGCTCTGATTTGATTTATCAATGTAACGATTGAGGCATTATCAAATGTATTCAATAAGGTGTAATCAACAGGCACACCACCTTCGATATCGGTGTAGGTACGATTTTCATTCTCATCGACCGATACATTGGCAAACACATTATTCGTCGAGCGTAATAATAAGGTTCCATCTGGCGTCACAAATAATCCAATCGAAGCGGCACCGCCTGATGATTTGGTACCAATAATTTTTGCAACACCCATTTCCTTTGACATGGAGGCCATTAAGTTAGCAGCACTAAACGTGACCGATGATGTCATCACATACCAGTTGTAATCATAGGCAACATAATCACTTTCATAGAAATAAGTAGCGGCAGATCCATCTGCAGGATTCATGGAACTATATTGAATCAATTCTTCGGTCATATAACCTAGCAATCTAAAGACGGCACCCACGTTACCACCCGTATTAAATGATAAATCAATAATTACATCTTCCACGGTTTCAGGGAGGGTGGCGAGAATGTCATTGACATAGGTGGGAGTATCAACATTAAATCCTCTAATAAAGATAACGGCAATGGTATCGTTATCAAGTAAACGTGAATTTGGTGGCATATTGCCAACACCAAAGGCGGCATCAATTAAATCCTCGGTTGCCCATAATCCACGATAGAATGCTTGAGTACCAGGTCCTAATTGATCTAATGATGTTAAAGGAATTGAATAAGTTGGTGATTCATAAAATCCGGGTGATTCGTGCCATGTGTGTAGATCATCTAACCCATAAGCGAAATCAAAAAGACCTTGATAGAGCTTTTGATCATTACCGGTTAGAATTTGATCCGCAAAGTCTGCTAAATAATCATAGAAACTATCAATTTGTTTATAAGCTTTTAAACCATAAAAATAATCAAAAGCCAACGCCAAGAAGTGGAAAGTTAATTGTCTAACATCCTTATTCATGGATTGATTATTAAAACTACTCGTCTTCATTTGCCCAATTACAGGACTGGAACTATCAAGTGCTGTAAATGTATCAAAGCCAATTAATTTATCACCATTGTAATAAACATCGTAATAAAGAGAGTGTAAGAAAAATAAATTGAGAATGGAGACAGGTGCTAAATACATGCCGTTGTATCGGATTAAATCAATTCTGTAATCATCTAAATCGATCACCACTTGATTCGCATCCACGCCAATCCCACCTAAGAAAACCAAACCATCGGAAAAATTAGTTTCGGTGGATTTTACATAATTTCCAAAAAAACTGAAATCATCAACGGTAATCGTATTCGCTTGAAAATCTATCGAGGCTTCATAATCCCAAAAAATGGGTTCATTATTATCGTCTACATCTTCCAAGCGGTAACTCACCACCATCAAATCACCATCTTCCACAAATTGAAGAACGGGAAAATCTACAGCACCATCTACCATGCTCATAAAATCTTCTAAGTTCATGTATGGGATGGTTCCGGTTTCAGAGAAATAAACATCGACTTCGGGTTTATTGGTGACTAAGTATTCTTCCGAGGTGTTTTCAAAAGGAAGTTTTACTGATCGATTTAAGATAGGATAGGAAATTGGATTCACTTGGACTTCGAGTGAACGGGTACCAGATAAACCACCATGAGTTGCGGTCGCTGTTAAAGTAACCATTTCTGATTGGCCATAAACAGGAATTTCAATATGTCCACCACCTGGAGAAATAATATGTGGATGCGATGAAGTCCACGTAATATTAGAACGATTGGGTCCTCTTACAGGTAAAACAGCACCCAAGGTGTAATTTAAAGAAGCGAGATCTAAATTAATGCGATCTAAACTCGTCAATGCAGTGCTGCTGGAACTTGTGCTTGCACTACTTGAAGACGAAACTTCCTCACTTGACGAAGTGATATCACTCGAAGATGAAAGATTCGACGTTGAATCTTCACTTGCCGAAGTAACAGAATCTAAAGTATTAGAACTGACAAATGAAACTTCTCCGCCACCACATGCAACAAGTACGAGTATAAGAAAACTAAATAAATTTAAAGATTTTAACTTCATAAGGCCTCCTCATTAAATTGAATGTCATTATCATTGATAAATAGTTAAATTGCAAATGCAAACACCCACCGCATCAATGGTGCAAAACGTAGCAAACTTTCAATCTCATCTTCGAAAAATACTGAATTTTCATAAATATTTTAAGTCTTTGAAAGCGTTTTCATAACAGTTTAGAGGCTTCTATTAACACTCGATAGATACGAAATAATTTCACAATAATTCTAATAGAATGAATAGATTCAAGGTTTATTTGATTTTTTTTATTTACATTTTTTTACTTTTCTATGTATAATTATTTTCAATTCATATGGAGGTGCTATATGCATTCAAAAGTAAAGTCTAGTTTTTTCCTAACTTTATTTGCCATTGTTCTCTCCGCATGCGGCGTGACACCATCATCGTCAGCCTCATCGCAAACAACAAGTACGACCACTAGTTCTTCTAGTGCATCAACTTCAGTCACGCCTTCGAGTCAAGAAACCGTCGTGGTTACCTTTGACGCAAGAGGAGGATCTGCAGTTGCGCCAGCAACCGTCGCGAAAAACGGCGCCCTTGCTGCTCCAGCCACTCCTACCCGTGCTGGATATCGGTTCATGGGTTGGTTTAGAGGTAAGCCTGGTTTAACTTGGTTAGAACCAGCAGCTCAACAATTCCCATTAACGGTTGCAAATGACTTAACCTTATTTGCATATTGGGAACCATTACAATCCAAGGCAGTTAACTATTCGACTGGTGAAACTTATTTCTCCACGATTAGCTCAACCGCTCAACGATTTATCTTAAACCCAATGACTTATGAAACTGCCACTGAAAACGAAATCATGGCTTCCTTATCAACTTCTTTATACTCTTCTGAAGTTGACTGGGGCAAGGCGATTGAACAAGGCGTTGCTGATTTTATCGGCGACTTCTCTAAGATTGAAGCTAGAGAATTCAGTATTGAAGCTCTAGACTTTATCACCATCTTACAAGGTGCGACTTCATTCCCTAAAGATGCTGCTGGTAACGACTATACAATCGATGGTAAGTATGACCGCGAAAACGCCACTAAAGTCAATTCAACCGAATGGACCTTTGAAATTCGCGATGATATTTTCTTCGAAGACGGTACTCAAGTAACCGCTTATACCTTCGAATACACTCTCAAACAATTCTTGGATCCTGTCCAAAATAACTTCCGCTCAACCTCTTATTATAAGGATGATGCTAACCGTTCAGGTTTACCAATCCTCAATGCCGCTGAATACCGTAAACAATTGACAACCGGTACACCAGTTGCTTGGGAAGATGTTGGCTTTGATGTTGTAGACACAACCACATTCAAACTCACAACCTACGAAGCAATCCCACAATCCTCTGCGGTTGGTTTTGGTAGTATCCAACTTGTTCAACCAACCGTGTTTGCGGCCTCATTAGATGGCGCCAACTCGACTTATGGTACACCCGCTAACCCATTCCGTTCTTATGGTCCTTATGTGATCAAGAGCTGGAATGAAAACCAATCCTTTGTTTTAAACAAGAACTTTGACTTTGTCCGTAAAGACACCATCACGTATAAGTCCATCTCTTATGCTTTCACCGCAACGGTTGAAGAAAACATGAACTTATTTGAAGCTGGCTCTTTATCCTCTGTTGGCTTAATCGGTCAATACTATACGCAATATGCTGAAAACGAAAATGTTAAGACTGCTTGGTCTGGCTATCCACAATATTTAATTGTGAATACTGCTCCATCCACCAAAGCATCTGAACCACACATTAAGCATCCAATTGTTCAAGATCCAAGATTCCGTCAAGCATTATTCTTTGGATTCAACCGCGGTGCTTATAACAGCACAGTGTACGCGCCAAACGCGCCATCTGTCTTACCAGTACCAGTTGATACCAAGGCCTATATTCAAGATCCACTCTACTATTCTGAATCGCCATTACACTTAGAAAACCTTGCAGATTTCAACATCCCTGAAGGTTCTAATGGTTACATTCCAGAAAGAGCTTTACAATTATTCAATGCTGCTTATAACGACTACTTATTGACTCCAGGAGCGGTTGCAGGACCAGTTACGTTAAAGTATTTGACCTCCAACTCTGCTCTAAACGTTTCTTTGGCGAACTACGTTAAGTCAATGTTTGAAACACTCTTCAATACGAATCCTGCAACCCCAGACAAGTTAATTATTAACGTTGTTGCGGTCGCTGCAGCGTCTGTTGGACCACTCCGTGCCGCATGGGATTTCGATCTATTACCGATTAACCTTGGTTTCGGTGTCTCATATGGTGTTTGGTGGCAATATGCTGCTTTCGGTCTAATCGGTGGTGCAGTCGTCCCACAATTCGGTTTATCAGTTCCATTCACCGGTGCTCTTGATGCTAACGGCAATACCATTCTCGTTGACTTAAGAGAAGATCCAAATTCATGGATTATGCAAGAAGTTGATATTGATCTTTCTGGAACTTATGACTTCTTAGTTGAACTCGGCGAAGACTTTGTTTATGAAGAAGAAGTGGATGAAGAAACCGGCGAACCAACTGGCAACTTATTGCGCCCTGGATTTGCTTGGTTAATGGATGAATTAGCTCCTGCAGAAGGTAAAGCTGCTGGTATATACCGTGGCTCAATCTATGCCCTCGCTGAATATGTCTATAACGAAACCACTCCTTGGGATGCCTCTGCTGCAGAACCATTCCCAGGTGCAACTGAAGAAGTTTGGAAAGTAACTGCTGCATTTGAAAAAGCATTCTATCAACAAATGCCTTTAATCCCAACTGCAACACTACAATCCGCTGTGTTATATGCTGATAACGTTGAAATTACCTGGCCGCTTTACTCAACCGCATTTGGTTGGGGTGCTGCAAGATATCGTTATCTCTCCACAGATGCTGACTTCGCTGATGGTTTATATAACTCCTTCGAAGTTGCATACTTAGCTTCATTACCAGCCTAGTAGAACTTGTCTTAAGCCTTCATTAATGCGCCTGGATAGAGCAATCTTCCAGGCGCGTTATTCTATAAACAAAATCATTTACATCAACTAGTCAAAAATCTATAATTTAAATACGCACATTTTTAACTAAAAGGTAAAGAAATGACACAATATCTTCTCAAAAGATTCTTCTTAATGTTAATCACCTTTGTGATTACCGTTTTTTTATTTTTTGCCTTTATTAAGTTAATGCCTGACCAATATTTAGACCCATTTGGCGACCCTGCTTGGTATGAAGCTTTAAAAGCAAGAGAAGGTTGGGATCAACCGATTCCGGTTCAATTCTGGATATGGATAAGAAATATTATTACGGATGGTTCGTTCGGGTTTTCTAGAAATAAAGCAACCGATGTTGGCGCTTATTATTTCTCGAAAATTCCTGCCTCCATTCAAATCAACATCATTCCATATTTTTTATCCATACCCTTTGGTATTGGTGTCGGTGTTCTCGCAGCTTTATATAAAAATAAATGGATCGATAACATCATTTCAGTCGGTATCATGGTGTTTATTTCTATTCCTTATTTTGTGATTATCGTGCTTGCACAATATTTTTTCTTTTTTCAATTAAGATGGGTGCCAAGTCACGTAGTGGCAACCGCCAGTCAATTTACGGAAGATTTTTGGTGGAGTTTATCCACTTACATTATGCCCATTACGCTTTTAACCATTGTTGGTGTCCCGGGATTGGCAAGAAGTGTTCGTGCAGAATTAACCGAGCAACTTACGCAAGATTATATGTTATTAGCCCGTTCAAAAGGATTAACCCAACGTCAAGCGACCTTTCGACACGCATTAAAAAACGCAATTGTGCCATTCTTGCCAGGAATTTTTATCGGTATTATTGGCATTATCAATGGTGGTTTAATCACTGAAAGATTATTTAGAGTGGACGGGACTGGACGGATTTATTTAGACGCATTTAATGCCATTCCACCTGATTATCCAATGTTGATGTTAATTAATGCATTCGGGCAATTTGTTGGATTACTATCCTCAATTGTGGGAGACGTCTCGTACACATTATTTGATCCAAGAATACGTGTTGGAAGTGGGAAAATCATGTCATGATCATCGATAAAAGTAAACTTGTTTTAGTTCATTCTAAAAACCCAAACTTAGCCGACAAACCTTTAAAAACAAAAGAAATTGGCTATTATCTTGACTCATGGAATCGGTTTAAGAAAAACAAAGGCGCATTAAGTGCTTTTTACATTATTTTAGGGATTTTATTTTTTGTAATTGTTGGACCACAAATGAAATCCTATGATCTTGCAAAAACGCGTCCAGATGAAGCATTCCGCTTTGGGTATTTAGAACCAAAAATCCCGATCTTAGAGGATTTAGGTATTTTTGATGGTACTCGGACTATTACTGCCGGTAAACGTTTCTTACACGCGGTGATGAATGAATCCTTTGGTGAAGGTGTGATTATTTCGGGCTTTCCTGAAGAGTTAATTGACAACGTCAATCATCCTAATTACGCAAATGTAACAGAATTAACCGTTAAAGTTGATTCCTATCGCTATACAAATTACATTCAAAGTTTTATGCCTGCCACTTATTTTTCAGACATAGATCAAGGGAAAAACCCACTTGCAGCAGTCACACAAACCTTAACAAGGGCTCAATTTCAACAGTATCTTTCTCAAAATTACATCATTGATATTGTTGAGATTATCGAAAGTCCGAACCCTACGAATCCAGAAGAACCATTTTTACAATATAAAGTCCGAGTAGACCGATTTAAAATGTTTATTGGTACTTCGCCAGATGATACTTATTTTTGGTTTGGGACAACACGAATTGGTCAAGATTTATTTACAGAATTATGGACTGGTGCAAGAATCTCATTAATCATGGCCTTGTTAGTTGTGGTTATCAATGCTGTTGTTGGTTTAACCATCGGTTCCATTGTGGGTTATTATGGCGGCGTTCTTGATTTATTATTTGATCGCTTTGTCGAAATTGTTGCCTCCATTCCATTTTTATCTGTCCTCACCTTATTAACCTTGCGCTTCGGAAACGAATTGTGGGTCATTATTTTTGCCTTTACTGCCACTGGATGGCTTGGGTCTTACGGAACAGGTCGATTACAATTTTATCGCTTTAAAAATCGGGAATACGTTTTGGCAGCAAGAACACTAGGGGCTTCCGATATGCGGATTATGTTTAAGCACATTCTCCCTAACACGCTTGGTTTAATTGTGACTTCTTATGCCCTTGCCATCCCGGCATTTGTCTTTACGGAAGCGTCTTTTTCCTTCCTAGGTATTATTAATTACTCCGACGCGATTAGCGTTGGATTATTGATTGATCAAGGTCAACAAGAAATGCAAACCTACCCATATCTATTACTTTTTCCAGCCTTATACATTGCAATTTTAATGATTTCCTTTAACTTATTCGGAAATGGTTTACGAGATGCATTCAATCCATCTTTGAGAGGGGTTGAATAATATGAGTGAAAAAATCCTATCGGTTAAAGACTTAGCCATCTCTTTTAAAACCCAATACGGTATTCTTCATGCGATTCGTGGGGTTTCCTTTGACTTACATCGTGGTGAAACCTTGGCGATTGTAGGTGAATCCGGTTCTGGAAAAAGCGTGACTTCAAGAGCGATTATTGGTTTACTTGCAGGAAATTCCATTTATGAAAACGGTGAAATCATTTATCAAAATCGCGATTTAACTAAGCTCCCAGAAGAACTATTTCATGAAATTCGTGGTTCAAGAATCTCGATGATTTTCCAAGATCCGATGAGCTCATTAAATCCGATTCAAACGGTTGGTCAACAAATTGCAGAATCACTGATTTTCAAAAGTGGCATGCCTGAAGATTTGGCGAAAAAGCGCGCGATTGAATTAATGACTCAAGTAGGAATTGCTGATGCAGAAAAGCGCTATTATCAATTTCCTTTTCAATTCTCAGGTGGGATGAGACAACGGATCGTTATTTCGATTGCCTTGGCTAATAATGCCGAAATCTTAATTTGTGATGAACCGACGACCGCACTTGACGTGACGATTCAAGGACAAATCCTTGAGTTAATTAACCAATTGAAAGTCGAACGAAATTTATCGGTTATTTTTATTACTCACGATTTGGGTGTGGTTGCGAATATGGCTGATCGGATTGCGGTGATGTATGCTGGTAAAATTGTAGAAATTGGTAAAGCTGAAGAAGTCTTTTATAACCCCAAACACCCTTACACATGGGCGTTATTGTCCTCCATGCCTAATTTAGCGACTTCCAATCGTCTTGATGCGATTCCTGGTACACCTCCAAATATGATTTTCCCACCGAAAGGTGATCCCTTTGCCGAAAGAAATAAATATGCGATGGAAATTGATTTTGAACAAGAACCGCCACTTTTTAAAGTATCAGATACTCACTATGCTGCAACGTGGTTATTACATCCAGATGCTCCCAAAGTGAGTCTACCTGAGGCTGTGATTACTTTGCAAAAAAACCGCGGAAAGATCAATAAATAAGTATGGCAAACATGATTGATTACACCGAAAAGGTGTTACAAGTAAAACATTTAAAGAAGTATTTTCGCGTTGGTTCAGGCCGCCGTAAATTAAATATACCCGCAGTCGATGATGTGACACTAGATGTCTATAAACGCGAAGTATTTGGTGTTGTGGGTGAATCCGGATCAGGAAAAACAACCTTAGGTAGAACGATTATCAAACTTTATCAACCCACCGATGGGACGGTGATTTTAAACAACATCACCATCAGTGCGGGTATTCAAGGTTATCTTGATTCAATTGCCCAAATAAAAAAACAATTAAAGGAAGACATCCTCAAACTTAATCCAGCCAAAATCAAAGAACTTGAATTAAGAAAAGATACCAAGTCAAAAATTGAAAAACTTGAGTTTGAAAAACAAGAACTCATCAAACAAAAAGATCAAGAATTAAAAGTAATTTCAAAACAATTCGACCAATATCGAGCTGATAAATACCAATTAAATGCTCTGATGCAAATTGAATTACAAAAAGTGATTTTTGATTTTAACCAAAAAGTTAAAAAAACGAGACAAGCACTACAAAACGAAGCGTTATTAAAGTTTAATAACGAAATTAAAATTGCCAATGAAAAATTAGAACATAAGTTATCTGGACTTAAGGATTCTGCCGCTTTGGATGCGAAGACGATTGAAACGAGAATGACGAAGTTAAAACTTGAACATTATGAAGTGGTGGAAAATCTTAAAAAGATTTATGAACCCCAAATCAAAGAAAATGCCTCTAAAGTCCTTACAAAAGCAAAGGTTGCCGCTCTTATTAACCAATTTACGCTTGAAAAAACCAAAGCACTGAACATTATCAAAGATAAGTTCCAAAAAGAAATTACGGCATTAGTCATTCCTGAAAAAGCGAAATATCAACAAGATTTAAAAACCGTTAATCTTCGCTTTGCTAAAAAAATAGATGAACTTAATAAGAAAATTTCGCAAACTAATACCAAACTCAAAATAGAAATTGCCAAACTTCCGATAGCAAAAGCTGCCGTTTCCAACCAGCCTAATGTAAAAGAACAAGTGAAAAAAATGAAAGCAGTTTCGGCGTTAAAAATTAAAGAAATTCAAGCGAAAATTAATGATGCTAAGCGTATTAACGCCGCTAAGGAAACCTTAAAAGAATCGCAAAAAATGCAAATGATTTTCCAAGATCCGATTTCTTCACTTAATCCCCGAATGACGGTTAAAGAAATTATCAGTGAAGGTCTTGTCATCCAAGGGAATACTGATAAAAAAGAAATTGAAAAGAAGGTTGCTGAAGTCTTAACCCTGGTTGGCTTATCTCCTGAGTATGCGTCACGATACCCCCATGAGTTCTCTGGGGGTCAACGTCAACGTATCGGTGTTGCGCGTGCTTTAATTATGGATCCCAATGTGATTATTGCCGACGAACCTATTTCTGCATTAGACGTTTCG
>CAIMWL010000069.1 GCA_903845135.1 uncultured Caryophanales bacterium | reverse complement strand
CCGGTAAATGATCCCGGTCCATGTCCAACCACTACGTCGGTTAAATCGTTTAAGGTTAATTGATATCGATTTAAAAATTGGATGATACGAGGAAGCATAAACTCTGCATGTCGCCGGTCCAGAACTTCTAAATGATGGCCTTTCACCATGCCATCTTGCATCAATCCTAAAAATAAAGTTGGGGTACTCGAATCTAAAACAAGGATGTTGGCAGGTTTCACGAATGGAAAACCTCCATTTCAATCAAACGGTGATCTTCTTTTGTCAATTTCATGATTAAGCGAATCGTGTGTTTAGCTGAGGGTAACGTCATCAGTTTTTCTGGCCATTCAATCATGGTGATGGTGTCATCTCCCATTTCGTCTTCTAAACCAAACGATGGACTGTTTTCTAAACGATAGGCGTCTACATGTAATAAACGGCCATTGAAGCGAGGAAGTGGATATGTTTTCATGATGGTAAACGTAGGAGAAATAATCCGAGATTGAATCCCTAATTGTTTGGCAATTGCTTGAACCACGGTGGTTTTTCCCACGCCTAAAGGACCGGATAATGTCACCAAGGTTCCTAAAGTTAATAAAGGTAGCAAAGTTCTAACGAATGGTTGTAAATCTTCTATGCGGCGAATGGTAAAGGTGGTTTTCATTAAAATAAAAATTTCTTTTCTTTGATAAATTGTTGAAATAATTCTTGAATGATATGCATTTGAAATGGAAAATCTCGATCTTGTAATTTCTTGAATAGCGCGGCAGCAGAGCGAATGAGTACTTCTTTAAGTTCAGAAGGATATTGATAACGGACGCTATGTTTTTCAAATTCCCTTTCATCCAAACTCATAATGTAACCATCTGGAAATAATTTATAATCCAAATCATAATCAATATATTTTAATATTCCTCGATCTAGTAATGTCGGCGAGGCAATATTGACATAAAAGACGACGCCCCTGTCTTTTATCATCCCAATGACATTAAACCAATCGTGTTTACTAAAAAATGAAATCGCAGGTTCCTTGGAAAACCAGCGTCTACCATTTGCTTCGGTAACTTTGGTTTTATGGTTGGCCGTGACAAAAAAATTCTCATCGTCGAGCAACACATAATTCCGTTCCCAGCAACGATGCAAGGACCCATCATGTTTATAACTTTGTATTTTTAACCAACTACCTTTGACTGACATATTTACCTAATTCCAAGCTAAATTATACCATTGATTCCATAGTTAAATTGCGAATAACAGAGGTTAAATTTGAATAATATAATGCGATAACCGCGACCAAACTGAGCAAAAATGAAGGCAGTAAATAGGTGATGTTATAAAGGATTGATCCAAGCCAGTCAACTTCAAAATAAAGCACGCCAGATATAACATGCATACTCAGTCTCCACAAAAAGGCAAGTGTAAAGGTGGTAAGCAATGCCAACAAACCCTTCCAGGATCTTTGCTTTAATATCGTTTCTCGCAATAACGCAATCATCACAAATCCACTCAATGCTAGACCATAATCGAAGAGGTAATAAATCACATAACCATCGAGAATTGCACTTAATATACCGAAAACAATCGCAATCGTAAACCAAGTTTGCCACCAGGAAAAAGATAAGGCGATTAAAACAAGCCCCACCATCGCAAGATTGATCGATCCACCATTTGCTTGTTGATAAAACTTAAACACCATATCTAAAACGATGGTGATGGCGACTAACATGCCCATCAAGACAAGTTGTCGAATACCGAAACTAAGATTTTTCATGAATGGCCTCCTTGAATAAAAAAATCCTTGGCTAGCAAGGATAACAAAACAATGTTACTTTCCTACGCTAGCATTACCTAGATCAGGTCCGGTCGGTGTGAAACGCACACCCTCTCAGCCAAGCTATCTTAGCTCCCGTTGAGTGTAATATATCAAAAATTGAGACTTAAGTGTTAGACCAACGAATCGACTTGAGTTGATTTTTCTCTAACCAGATATTCGTTTTTGAAAAGTGCTGACAACCAAACCAACCGCCACGATTCGCGGATAAAGGTGAAGGATGATGGGCAAGTAAATAGGCATGATTAGGATGGGTAATCCATGATTGATACGCTTTTGCTTGTCCACCCCAAAGTAAATACATAATCGGTTGATCTAAGGTTTCTAAGAACTGAAAAATATGTTCAAAAAAAATATCATAACCAATGTGTTGATGAGATAAGGGTTTACTATCCTCAACGGTTAATAGACTATTGAGAAGTAGGACACCTTGTTTTGCTAAATACGTTAAATCCCCGGATTGATAATCCATCTTCACCTGAAGATCTTGAGAAATTTCTTTATAGATATTGATTAAACTTGGTGGTAATTTGATGCCTGGATTAACAGAAAAAGCTAGGCCATTCGCTTGCCCTGGTTGATGATATGGATCTTGACCAATAATCACGACTTTAAGTTGGGGAACTGGGCATAACGCAAATGCCTGATACATCAGTTGTCGCGGAGGATAAATATTTTTTTGTTGATAGGCTTGATCTAAAAATTGCTTTAAAGATTGGGCATAAGGGTGTTGTTTTTCTTGATTAAAGAACGTTTGCCATTCAAGTTTCATCTTACATATATCTTACTAAAAACCTAGAAAAGGTGGGATTTTTGTATAATAAAGTAAATGAAATCTTGCTTCTTCTTATTTAGTCATCCTGCACCTTATAAAGTTAATCTCTTCAATGGGTTGGCAAAACACCTACGATTAACCGTATTTTTTGAACGCGAATTATCAGGATATGCCAAGGATCAGTATGTTGCAAAAGATCAATGGAAATTTCAATATCGAATGTTAAAAGGATTGAAACTAGGTAAAGAAAATCATTTATCGTTAGAAGTTCAAGACCATTTAAAAAAACATCATTACGATTTTGTTGTCATCAATGGCTACTCTACACTTACCGAAATCCTGACCATTCTGTATTTACAGAAACATAAAATGCCTTATTATCTTTATGTTAATGGTGGTGTTATTCGCAAGGATATGCCTTGGAAGTTCGCCCTTAAGAAAAAACTGATTGCCGGGGCAAT
>CAIMWL010000068.1 GCA_903845135.1 uncultured Caryophanales bacterium | reverse complement strand
ATTTGTCTTTGAAATAACGAATAAGCTTTACCAGTTTAGGAATATCGTAGTTTGCTCTGGTTAAATGATGGCCGCCACCAAAATTTATCCAATTTAATTTCGAAAAATATTTGCCAAACTTTTTTTCAACTTCTTTAAGTGTGGTTTCTAAAGCATCGGCATTTTGTTGGCAAAGGGTATGAAAATGAAAACCGGAAACACCATCTAAAACTTTTGGATCGATATCTTGAATTTTGATACCCATTCTCGAAGTTGGAGAACAAGGATCGTACATCGTGTTACCTGTTTGCGTTGATACTTCTGGATTAATGCGAATGCCAATCGTTTTTTTCGCTTTTAAAGCCCGTTCCTTAAATCGGATTAATTGAGAATTAGAATTGAAAACAAGATGATCGCTGTATTTTAAAACATCATTAAATTCTTCTTCTTTGAAACCAGGCGTAAATACATGCACTTCTTTGCCAAAGTGTTCGTGCGCCAAGCGCGCTTCAAAAAGCCCACTCGAAGCAGTGCCATCTAAGTATTGACTCAATAACGGATAAAAGTAAAAACTAGAAAATGCTTTTTGAGCAAGCAGGACTTTGCATCCACTTAAATCCTTAATTTTTTTGATGATTTGTAGGTTTTTTAGGATTAAGTTTTCATCAATCAAGTAATAAGGCGTAGGTAACCCTGGGGTAAGTTTCATATGAATAATCCTTTACTTGATAAGAACAGGCTTAAAAGTTTCTTTCCAAGGTAATCCCCATTTATTCAATAAGTCCATGTAAGGATCTGGGTTAAATTGTTCCATATTGAATACACCTTGACCCGACCATTGCTTGGTCAAGATTAAAGCAGCACCAATCATCGCAGGAACACCAGTGGTATAGCTAATCGCTTGCGAACCCACTTCGGCGTAAGCTTTTTCGTGATCCGATACATTGAAGACACGGTATTGAACCGGTTTGCCATTTTTATGACCTTGTAAAATAACACCAATATTGGTTTTACCCTTGGTACGAGGTCCTAATGAGGAGGGATCGGGTAAGACTGCTTTTAAAAATTGCAGCGGAACGATAGGTCTACCTTCATACATGATTGGTTTTACTGACGTCATGCCAATATTGACTAAAACGCGAAGGTGAGTTAAATACTTTTCTGAAAAACTCATATAGAAACGGGCTCGTTTGACTTCAGGAATGAATTTGACAATCGATTCAAGTTCTTCGTGATACATCAGATACATGTCTTTTGGTCCAATTTCATCCAGTTGATAAGTTTCTTTCACAGTTAGGGCTGGAATTTCTTTCCATTGACCTTGTTCATAATAACGACCTGGCATCGTGATTTCGCGAATATTAATTTCAGGATTAAAGTTGGTGGCAAAAGGATAACCATGATCACCACCATTGGCATCTAAAATATCGATGTAGTCAATCGTATCAAAATAATGTTTTTTACCATACATGCAAAAAACACTAGTCACACCAGGATCAAAGCCACTACCAAGTAAAGCCATGACTCCTGCTTTTTTAAAACGGTCGTGATAAACCCATTGGGTGCTATATTCAAAGCCAGCTTTTTCTCTAACTTCCGCAGCGGCGGTATCTAAATAATGCGTTTTCGTTTCAATACACGCTTCCATGATTGGTATATTTTGATAAGGCAAAGCTAAATTCATCACAATGGCTGGTTTATATTTTTTAATTAATGCCACCACATTTTCTTTCACTTCAGCGTCCACTTGTTCGGCAATGGAAATAACTGGATATTTTTTGAGACGTTGCACTATCGCCTCACATTTAGATTT
>CAIMWL010000067.1 GCA_903845135.1 uncultured Caryophanales bacterium | reverse complement strand
GGGATGGTAATAAAGATCAAAAACGCCATTACATAAGGTAGGACAAAGAGGCTACCCGACCGTTTATCTTTATATTTTTTCAATGGCCATTTAATCGTCATGTGCCAATCCAATCTGCAAGCGTTTCTTTCGTGGGTAATACATAAGGTTTTAAGGAATTGCCTTGTTGATCAATGAAACGGAACTCAATCATTTTCCGCCGAATTTCCTTATTGGCAATAATGAGAGAATCTTCGATTGCGGTCCGTAAATTGACCCCTTGGAAAACCACCTTATTCCAAATATTAGAAAGTTCTCTTTCAACCATGTAGGAGGCTGGTGTTTTCGCCGTGTCATCAATCCATTGCCATTGTTCAAGAATGGTTTGGCGATGCCCGCCATCCCATGACATTTGGGCAAAGGCTTCACGATTGGAAGAGTTCCATAAATACTCAGGGCCGTAAGCGGAAATTAAATTTTCCGCATAATCTAATTGGGTACTCGCAGACGTCCACCATTTGAGAAAAGACCAAGCTTCATTGGGTTTGTCAGTGTTTTTAAACATCATCGCAGAGGTGGAACTGCCATCGAAGGAGCGATTGACAACCCCATCTTGCTCAATCCCTGGTAAGGGAGCAATATTCCATAAACCGGCAATTTCTGGAGCTGCATGCAATAGGGAAATATACATTCCAAAGTCGCCAATCCCAATCGGCAGTCTGCCATAACGGAATTCGTTATAAAAACTCCCTACTTCTAAAGGTAAGGAATAGGTAGAGAATAAATCGGTCATTAACGTGAGCGCTTCAATAGTTTGTGGATCATCATAAGCAGCGGACAACCCATCATCACTAAAGATTTTTCCACCAAACTGACGAATAAATGGCATCGTGAGAACAAAAGCTTTGAATGCATTGGTGCTAGAAAGCATCGAATAAAAATTCATCCCAAATCGTTGTAATTCAGGGAGAATGCTAATCACATCATCCCAGGTTGAAGGGATCTCGAGTTGTAAGCGATGCATGATGTCTTGCCGGTAAAATAATAAATAAAAGTTTTGAGTTTCTGGTAAACCAAAAACCCCATCTTGGTAAATTAATTGCATAAACGAACCTGGATAAAAACGGTCAGAGATGGCTCGGAAATCTTCAAACGTTGTTAAATCATAAACGTTATTTCGAATCGCAAAATCATACGGTCGCCATCCAGCTATACCCATGGCAATATCGGGTTGATTGCCAGCACTACTGGCAAGAATTAATTTATCCTCATTCGGATTGATTTGAATGCGAACGGGTATCCCAGTTAAGGGTGTGAATTCAGCATCGACCATTTGTTGTAACAAATTCACATATTGCCGACTCCTTGAAACCCATACTACGACTTCATTAGGATTGGTCGATTCTTGGAATTGATCTGAAAAGAAAGAAGCAAAAAAACGTTGCATCCCAATCCAAACTACGCGGAAAATACCTGCTGTGGCAATCGGTAAAGTTGCGGTTTGACCGTGAAGATAAAATTGATCAATCGTTAACGGCGATTGGATTAATAAAGGCAAGATCAAACCTAATCGATAAAGCACGGACCCGCTGCTCCCTGATAAGGTTTCGATTCGTCGAGGAATTGCATTGACATTATTTTTTAACGTCGTTAATAATTTTTTGGCAATGTTTATACTCGCTAACACATCGGATTGATCACCCGCGCGCATCCATGTTTTCCAAGACGCACTTACTTCATCAAGGGTTTCTAAGTATCCTTCAAGCGTGGTGAGGAGGTTTGGTAAATAGGTTAATAAATCCCATTCCCGATTTGGATC
>CAIMWL010000066.1 GCA_903845135.1 uncultured Caryophanales bacterium | reverse complement strand
GGGATTGATGAAGGTGAATCGACCATGGCAGCCGTGGTTAGAGAAGTGGAAGAAGAATCCGGGTTATTAAGTCAAGTCATCTTTCCGATAGGTGTGGTTGAGGACGCTTACAATTTGATTCAAAGAAAAAATTTAAATCATTATTTTTACCTTCAAGTTATAGGCGAAGGCAAACTTCATCGTACACCCCAAGAAAAGACACTCATTCACGAGTTAAAATGGTTATCTTTACAAGAAGCCAAAACCTGGTATCAACGCTTACCAAATCAAGGGATTGGCCAATTAATTAAACAACGGGAATTACCAATCCTCGAGTGGATGATTGCATGGTTTCAATCCCAGCCAAAAAAGTAGGTTTGCTTTACTTTAGGCGAATAAATTAGTAAGATAAAACAGCATATCATGGCGATCGTGGTGAAGTGGTTAACACACCTGACTGTGAATCAGGCATGCGTGGGTTCGAGCCCCATCGGTCGCCCCAATTTGCCTAAAAAGACCGGATCGGTCTTTTTTTATTTTGATTCTTAAAGTCGATGAAAGTGAGGTTATGTTATATTGAACAAGATGAAAAAAATTAAACGTCCACAATCGCTAGGTGAAGAAATCGCGAATGCAATCTCCCATGGAGTTGGTGCTATTTTTGGTCTCGTCGCGCTGGTCTTGATTTTAATGGCAAGTCAAACGTGGCAAGAATATCTTTCAGGTAGTATCTTTTCCATGGCAATCTTTATTCTCTTCATTTCTTCAACCCTTTATCACGCATTTCCTGCTTCCTTAGGTGTTAAGCGTTTATTTAAACGCTTTGATCATATTTCGATTTACCTTTTAATCGGTGCTAGCTTTGCCCCATTATTAATCGTCGTTGCCGAACAACCCTTTGGGATGATTTTCTTTGCCGGACAATGGCTCATCATTATTTTAGGAATCGTATTTAAGGCAGTTTATATTGATAAACTACAAGTTCTGCATGTCGTGATGTTCCTTCTATTAGGATGGTCAGCTTTATTGGTCATGGGTCAATTTGAACGTTTACCTATCCCAGCATTTTACTTAACGGTTTGGGGTGGGATTGCCTATTCACTCGGGGTGGTTTTTTATGCAAGCAGTCGCAAATTTAAATATGCACATTTTATTTGGCACTTATTTGTGCTGGCGGGGGTCATCCTCCATTTCATCGCCAATTACGGCTATATTTACCTTTAAGGAAAAGAGCAACAAATTAAATAAATAGGCGTATAATTTTTTTCGGTGATCGGTGGAAAAAAATATGATTGCAAATATCCTCAGTGAAAATGATTACAACTTAATGTTGGGCTTAACCGTTATTTTGTTAACAGGTTTGGCTTTTGGTAAATTATCCAAATTACTTAAAATCCCTAATGTGACAGGTTATTTACTTGGCGGTTTTTTAATTGGCCCAGGATTTTTAAGATTGTTTTTTCCAAGTTTTAATGGGGTTATCGGGGAAGACTTTATTCATAGTCTAAAAATTATCGCTGATATTGAACTTGCTTTCATTGCGTTCTCAATCGGGGCAGAATTCAAATTGGAATATTTAAAACGCTTGGGACCTGCGCCAGTTATCATTGCTTTTCTTGAATCGTTCTTTGCCGTTGTTTTTATCACGGTCGGATTATTAATCTTTGGCTTTCCGCTTTATATTGCTTTAGCTTTTGGCGCAGTCGGTGGTGCAACTGCACCCGCCGCAACGGTGATGGTCATTCGTCAATATAAGGCTAAAGGACCGTTAACCGAAATGATTTATTCTGTGGTCGCGATTGATGACGCCAGTGGTTTAATTTTCTTTGGTATTGTCACGGCCATCATTAAAATTTTAACGGGTCAAAGTTCTGGTTCAATTGCCTGGTTGATTGCCTTACCAGTCTTAGAAATCATTGCTTCGATTATCATGGGATTAATTTTGGGTTATATTTTAAAGATCCTGACGAATTGGTTTACGGGACGAGGAAATCGGATTTCTATTGTGATTGCCTTACTTTTTTTCTCGATTGGGGTGGCGCGGTTTGTCAATTATGAATTAGGTTTTGGATTATCGAGTTTGATGGGTGGTATGGCGATGGGAACTATCTTTACCAACACTTCAAAACATGTCGATAGTGTCATGCCTTTGGTTGAACGTATTACCCCTCCATTTGTCATCATGTTCTTTGTTTTATCTGGCGCGGATATTCAATTATCAAACTTTAGTCTAGCCGCGTTGGCCATTTTAATCATCTATCTTGTCTTCCGTGTTGGCGGCAAAATTTTTGGAAGTTATCTTGGGGCTAAAGTTTCTAAAGCCGGTAAAAATGTCGAACGGTATTTAGGATTCGGTTTATTACCCCAAGGTGGAATTGCTTTAGGGTTATCAATTTTAATGTTGGACATCATTCCTGCCTCACTCGGTTTACCTTATGATGGCGGGCTATTAAGAGTCGTGGTCATCGGGGCAGTGTTTGTATCAGAAGTCTTTGGTCCGATTTTATTAAAAGAAGTTTTGATTCGTTCTGAAGAAGCAACCGTGACAAAATGATAAAATAAGAAAGAGGGAACCTTATGAAATTATTAATTTATGTCTTAAGTCATGTAGAGAAATTACCCACCTTATTAAAGCAATTCAATGAGGAAGGGATTTCTGGAGCGACGATTTTAGATTCCAGCGGCATGGGTCGAGAACTCACGGAACGCGATGAATTTTCTATCTTTGGTTCGATGAGAGCATTAATTGATCAAAACAACCGCACGACGAAAACCTTATTTTTTGTCATCGAAGATGACCAAGTTAAAAAGATTGAAAAAGTAATTGAAAAGGTGATTGGCGACCTTTCTAAACCTGATCAAGGTATATTATTTACCTTGCCACTCGACTACGTTAAAGGCTTCAAGAAAAAGAAAAAATAGACTCATTAAGAATCATAAAAACGCCAATCAAGATGGCGTTTTTTTATTGAATCAAATTCAATCTATTGATTAATCGATTGGCGAAACTTTGGGTAAATAAAAATCAAAGAAATCTTGCATTGCTTGATTATGATACGGTTTAAGTAGATCTCTCAAGGCTGCGGTTGAAGTATGAGGTTCGAGGACTAATGACGTTAAATTTAGATCAGTATATTGAAAAGGTCTAGTCCCATCAAAATACGTTCTGGTTAATTGTTGCGTCCATTCATTATTTTCATTTCGACTCGAGTCGTTATAGGTCACGATCATATCTTTGATGATGGTCGGATCATGTTTAATCAATTCACCATTGGCTTCAATATACATAAAGGTGGGAACAAACCCTGTGCTATAACCAAAAGTTGTATTCAATACATTATTCATCCCATACTCTGTTTTAAATTCTGCCCATCCCGGTGTGTTATTGCCAGTGGTGGATTCTTGACCAGTCACGGTCGGTACGCGGATACCATTCACCATAACATCAAAACCATAAATCGGAGGAAGGTTGGGATTTGCTTTCAAAAATGGCACTAAAAAGGTTTGAAAAGCATAAGAACAATCAGGGCAGTCCTCCCGGCCAAGATAAAGGATAAAATCACGATCGGTTTCTAAAAACAATTCATCCATATTCGTTTTATTTAAAAAACGAAAAGAAGGGAATTGAATGCGATCGTTGAACCAATCTTTTAGTAAATCTAAATCGTATAAAAAGGCATTATCACTGGAGCGATTAGGATTATAAGCTTGGTAATGTTTTAAAACACCACTTTCAAAAATAGCAAGAATCGGAACCCGACCGGTCACCAGGGGAATGCCAAATTTATCGGTTTGATATTCCAATTCTGTGTACTCTAGATAATAGGTAAGAATATCTGTTTCATCAATCCATTGTCGCATCACCGGTAAAAATTCAACCGTACATCCACACGTTGCATTGCCAATCATCAAGATAAACGTATCTTCTTGCTCGACCATTAAAGCAAGTTGATTATATTCAGTGAGGGTGAGGTAATCTCCGTTTATCGTTTTCACTTCATCCGAAAATGGGATGACAACTTTATCATCGACGGTCGGCGTGCATGCCGCTAATGTGGGGATTAGTATTAGACCTAAAAGCGAGTGTTTTATATTCATAAAAAATTTCCTTAACTCATTATAACTATTTTTTAATTCTTCATAAAATTCTTATGTAAAAAATTCGTAAAATTTTCATTGACTATTGGTAATAGAAAATATATATTTTTCTCAGGCACAAAGTTGATAAAAAAATAAGATTTTTTATCAAAATAAACGTGCCTCTTTATTTTGGAAAAAAAGGAATGGGTCAATGGATCAGGAAATTATCATTGAGCTTGCCGGTGTTTCGAAAAAATTTGATAGTAAATTTGCAGTTGAAAATTTTAACTTAAAAATTAAGAAAGGTGAATTTGTCACCTTTTTAGGT
>CAIMWL010000065.1 GCA_903845135.1 uncultured Caryophanales bacterium | reverse complement strand
TTGCCGATTATGAATTTACAACCCTTGTCCCTCAACTTGGTGTCGTTCAAAGGCCAGAAAAAGCCCCTTTTACCATTGCGGATTTACCTGGTTTAATTGAAGGCGCGCATCAAGGAAAAGGCTTAGGATTGAATTTTTTAAGACATATTGAACGCTGTCGAGTCTTACTACATGTCGTGGATATGGCTTCGCATCGGGATCCGGTTTATGCTTACCAAAGTATTCTCAAAGAATTAAAAGCTTATGCTGAGGATTTACTCGATAAACCTACCTTAATTGTCGCCTCAAAAATGGATGAACCTGCTGCAGAAGCGAATCTTAAAAAATTAAAAACCTTCCTTAAACGTAAGAAAATCTATCCGATTAGTGTCCTTTCGAATGAAGGAATTCCAGAATTACTTGATGCGATTGAATTGGAATTATCGCAACAACCCATCACCAAGAAAAAGGTCGTGCAATCGCCAGAAGAAAAAATTTATACTTATCAAATCCCTTCGACCTTCAAAATCACCAAACGGAGCGAACACATATTTGTTATTCAAGGTGAAGAAGTGGAAGCCAACTATCAAAAATTTAATTTATCAACCGATCAAGGGATCATGAGTTTATTGCAATATCTTCGTAAAATTAAGGTCGAAGATGCCTTAGAAAAAATGGGCATCAAAGAGGGCGATACCGTTATCATTGGTGAGTTTGAGTTCACCTATTATTCCTAAACGAAAGCGTTATATAATATCGATATGCGCAAAGAACTTTCTACCTTACTTGTCCTTGTCACCACTATCATCACGATTTTTGTTCTCTTAATCCTGTTTTTCTTAGGAGTGGTTCAACTCAATATATGATTTATTCCTTGACTGGATTAGTGGTGAAGTTGCAAACCGATCACTTGGTTATAGAGGTCCAAGGCGTCGGTTATTTTGTTTACATTACCAAACCAGCATCGTTTCAATTGAATGAAATGAACCATATTTACACGTATCATGTGATTCGTGAAGGCGATCAATTTTTAGTTGGCTTTGCCAACCTTTTAGAAAAACGAATTTTTGAACAATTACTGTCTGTGAAAGGCATCGGTCCTAAAACGGCAATGGGCGCTTTGTCTGGAGCATCACCAGACCAAATAATTCAAGGGATTAATGACGGAAATGTTGCGTTTTTAAAATCATTACCTAGTATTGGTCCAAAAGCTGCTAGTCAAATCATTTTAGATTTGAAAGGGAAAATAACCTTTGATTCACCCAAAAATTCCGTCAAAGAGGATAGCCGTTTAACTGAAGTGAGAGAAGCTTTAAAAACCTTAGGGTTTAAAGCAGTTGAAATTGATCGGGCATTAAAGGATATGGTTGCGGATACTTCTACCACCGAACAACTCATTAGGCTGGCATTAAAAAGATTAGGTAAATCGTGATGGCAAGAATTGTCGATGCCAAAAAGCAACAAGAAGAAACTAGCGAAGAATTATCGCTGCGGCCACAATTATTAAAAGAATATATTGGTCAAAAACAACTTTTAGATAATCTTAAAGTTTTTATTGGTGCTGCTAAACATCGCCAAGAAACCCTCGATCATTTATTACTATATGGTCCCCCTGGTTTAGGAAAAACAACCCTTGCCCACATCATTGCTAATGAAATGAAAAGCCAAATCAAAACCGTGACGGGACCCAGTATTGAACGCACTGGCGATTTAGCTGCGGTGTTAACGGCCCTTGAACCCGGAGACATTTTGTTCATTGATGAAATCCACCGTCTCCCAGCAATCGTTGAAGAAGTTCTTTATGGGGCGATGGAAGATTTTCATGTTTCGGTTTTAGTCAATCGTGAAGGGAGTAGTCGCACCATCAATTTAGCTTTACCCCCCTTTACTTTGATTGGGGCCACAACACGTGCCGGTGATTTATCTTCGCCACTGAGGGGGCGATTTGGGATTACAGAAAAACTAAATTTTTATAGTCAAATAGAAATCGAAGCCATTATTAAAAGAACGGCAAAAGTTTTGCAAATGCCGATTGATGATCAAGCGGTTAGTGAACTTGGTAAACGTTCGCGAGGGACACCACGAATTGCAAACCGCTTATTTAGACGCATTCGGGATTTTGCCCACTTTGAAAAACAAAATGCAATTCATTTAGATTTGACCCAAAAAGCATTGCAAGCATTAAAAGTTGATCCATTAGGTCTGGATGACGTGGATATTCGCTATCTACTTGGGATCATCGACCGCTTCAAAGGCGGGCCTGTTGGTCTTGAAGCTTTAGCATCGGCAATCGGTGAAGAAATCATGAATTTAGAGGATGTTTATGAACCTTATTTGTTACAAATTGGATTAATTAATCGCACGCCAAGGGGACGAGTGGCAACGGAAAAAGCTTATCAGCATCTCAAACGCCCTTTTCAAGGTTTATTATTCTAAAAACTCTTGTTTTTTCTACTATTTTTCATTGAATTTAGCATCAAAACATAGTAAAGTGTTATAGCGACATTTGTCGTTTAAATGACCTTTCGGAGGATCAAGCATGCGTAGAATTTGGAGTTACTTAATCTTATCTTTAACAACACTTATTTTAATTGGCGTAAATTTTCTATCGGTTGTGGGTGGTTTGAATACAAACTTAGAATTTACCTCTGGTAAAGAAATGATCTTTAGAATTAGTGACAAAGTGAATGCGGATGCTTCCTTTGAGGATAACGATGCAGTTAAATCCATTGCCAATGCAATGATTGATCGTTTAGAAAATGCCTTGGTTACGAAATACGAAGTCCTTGTTGAAGGTAATGATCAAATTCGCGTCACTGTTTCCGAAACATCTGACACCAAATACACTCGCTTACAAAATTATTTAAGCTTTGATGCAGAATTCACCTTGTGTACAACCACTGAAGTCTGTGCCACCAATGAACAAATGTTCAATGGGCAAACAGCAAGGATTGAATATAAAGGTCAAAATCCATTTGTGGTATTTTCAGTTGACGATCTCACTTATCTTCAAGAAGTGTTAGTCACGGAAGCGGGTGGTGAAGAATCGACCGATGGTGAATTATTACTTTGGGCAGGTAAATTAGAAGAGGATTCATATTCTGAATCATTAAATAACCCAGAGATTGCAGAAAAAATACTTTTACGTTTTCCCGTCAATAATTTATGGTGGGATTCAGAAACCAAAACTGAATTAGCGTATTTAGTTTCCCCTTCTCAATTTGGCCAACCGAATGAAAATAATATTTTTGCATCAACCGTTGTTGCGCAAGCTAATGAAGAAGCCATCTATTACCGAAACCTATTCAATGCTAGTGATTTAGCTTATTCTGTCGAATTTTTATATGCCCAAAATGTCCCTGCTGCTGTTGAACCGTTGTTATCCCTAGAAAATATTCTCTCGCTTGCAAATACCCAAACCTTATGGGCGATGGTTATCGCTGTGTTGATGATGGTCTTAGTTTTAGTCATCGTCTATCGCCTGGCATCCTTAGGCATGATTGCCACGATTTCCTTATCAATTTTTACCACCATTTTTACCTTCATCACTTTAAATTTAGAATTTTCCAGTGGGGCGCTAATAGGATTTTTAACGATTGGAATTTTGGGACTATTTACATCGGTCATTTACTTAACCTATGCACGAAGAGAAATTTATCAAGGTAGAAGTTTTAGAAAAGCTCATGCCGAAGCCAATGGCCAATTGTTGCCTTTAGTCTTGGATGTGACTGTGATTGGCTTAGTGTTTGGTTTATTCTTATATATCTTTGGTGGCAACCTTGCTCAAAGTTTAGCGGTCATTTTGATGATTGGTTCACTTAGCAATTTCATCGTTGTTTATTTGGGTAATCAAGTAATGTACGGTCAATTGTTACAAGCCAATTTATTAAGTAAGAAACTAATGTGGTTAAATCTCAAAGCCTCTCTGATTCCAGATTTATTAAAAAATGAAAAACCAGTTTATGTGGGTCGATTTGCCACTCGTGACTTTGCCTCTAAAGGGCCTCTACTTTCCCCAATTGCAATCGTAGGTGGAATGGTGACGTTAGTCGCGATGCTGACCATGACTACCTTTAATCTAGCGGCTATTGCTTCCCCAGCGGCAACGAGTAATGCTCGGCTTTATTTAGAAGCAAAAGAATTTTCCCAATTCGAATCAACCGCTGATATTCAAGGATTGATTGATGATCTCTTAATCGATGGTGAAGCGGTTACCTTGATCGACTCCACTATTCAAGTCCATGATTTAACACGTCGAGAAGATGATATTGCGGTTTCATATCGCATCTTTGTTGCGGAGCTTGCTATTGAAAGTTTTGAAGGCGTGACTTTTAGTTTTAATAACGGGGTCGATCCCATTCTTGAAAGTGATAATTTTAATGACCTTTTAGAAGAGGTAGTGACGCTTGTTTATGAGGATGACCAAGTCACGATGGTTGGTTTTTATCCAGCTGAAACCTTAACCAATCAACCAACGGTTATGGATATCACGCTCGGTACCCTTATCGCGATTAGTTTAGTGACCCTTTATCTCTTGATTCGTTATGGCATTGCGAAAGCCCTCACAACTACGATGATTGGTGCGGCCATCGGTTTACTAACGCTAGGTTTATTCGTGGCAACACGCATTCCTTCGCCTTCGACGATTACGTTGAGCATGGTGGTCATTGCTTATGTAGCGATGGTGACTAGTTTAGCCATCTTTGTCAGAGCCAAAGATTTGCAAAATAATCCCAAAGATCGTCCAGCTTCATTAGACGAATTCACCTTATCTTTAAAGAAAGCCTCTAGCCAACTTGCGGCCCCGATATTCTTAACCGTTCTTGCTTTAGTGTATCCAGGCCTTACCTATTTAGCTATAGGACCAGGGGCTCTCCAAGGTTTATTTGCTGCCATCTTATTAGGTAGTGCGATGGTTGCTTTATTTATTACGGCAATTATTCCAGCAGTGTTTAAACCGATTTATCGATTATTCAGCGGCTTGAATCAAACCTTAAGTTTCGAATGGTTACCGAAACGAAAACAAAAATTGCAAGCGGAGCAAACCACCAGAAGTACCGAACCCCAAGAAGCAACTTACATCGGCATCAACGACTAAAACAACCAATAATAAAACCCTATCGACGATAGGGTTTTTGCTTGAATTTGCTATAATAAATTGGATGAATGTAAATAAAAAAACTTCCTCGTTTCATACCTTTGGTGATGTTAAGGAAAAGTATTTTGCCTATATCAGTAATCCAGAAGATCGGGCGCTTATTGAAAGAGCTTATAAATTTGCAGATGATAAGCATGCCGGGATATTAAGAAAAAGTGGTGAACCTTATATTCACCATTTGATCGAAGTCGCTTATATTTTAGCGAGTTTACAAGGTGGACCCCACACAATTGCTGCTGGCTTTTTACATGATGTCGTGGAAGATACCTCGGTAACTGTTGAGGATTTAAAAGCCACCTTTAATGAAGATATCGCCTCATTAGTCGAATCTCTCACCAACATCCAACGTCTCAAACTTTCGCATCGAAAACCCGAAGATTTTGCTGCCGAAGATCATCGTAAAATTTTCTTAGGCATGGCAAGGGATATCCGTGTCATCATTATTAAACTGGCGGATAGACTGCATAATATGCGCACGCTTCAGGCTTTATCACCAACCCGGCAAAAAGTCCTGGCAAAAGAATCCTTGGAAGTGTTTGCCCCGATTGCCCATCGCTTAGGGATGTTCGAGATTAAAACTGAATTAGAAGATTTATCGATTCAATATTTAGAACCTGAGAAATTTCAAATGGTCATGGACCAACTAGATAAACGAACCAAGAACCGTGAAAAATCGTTGGATGAAGTTAAAAAGAAAATCGCCGATATGTTATTACAATATCGTCTCAATTTTTCAATTGAATCTCGGATTAAGGGCATTTATTCCATCTACCGAAAAGTTTTCATCCAAGAGCATAATTTTGATGAGGTTTATGATATTTTAGCGATCCGAATCATCACGGATACCGTCGCGCATTGTTATGAAATTCTCGGATATATTCATGCGATGTTTACACCACTTTCCAATCGCTTTAAAGATTATATTGCTGCGCCTAAACCGAACTTATATCAATCCTTACATACCACCATTATTGCCAAAGATGGGCAAGTGTTTGAAGTCCAAATTCGTACCAAAGAAATGAATGAATTAGCGGAAACTGGTGTTGCTGCTCATTGGCGTTACAAAGAAGGCACTAACTACAATCCGCAAAAAGAACAAAAAGAAATTGAAGAAAAATTATTTTGGTTCCGTGATTTGATCACGTTAGCTGACAAAGAAGGCGATGCGAAAGAAGTGATGGAAAATCTTCAAAAAGATATTTTTGAAGCCCAAGTTTATGTCTTCACACCGAAAGGCAAGCTCGTGGAATTACCCAACGGTTCAACCCCTCTAGATTTCGCGTATCGCGTTCATACCGGAGTCGGTCATGCCGCGGTTGGTGCGATGGTCAATGGTTCATTGGTCCCTCTCAACACCTTATTAAAAACCGGGGATGTGATTGAAATTCGCACCTCGAATAGTTCGCCTGGCCCTAATGAAGGTTGGTTAAAAATCGCCCATACGGCGACGGCAAAAAATCATATTCGTAAATTCTTACAAAAGAAAAATAACGAAATGCTCCGTGAAGAAAAAATCGTTAAGGGTAAACAAAACTGTGTGGATGCCTTTCGAGAACACGGCATTGGTGAAAAAGAAATGCTTGTTTTAATCAATCAACCCAAGGTCCTCGTCAAATTTGAAATGCCAACACTCGATGATTTATTCATCGGCATGAATAATCGTAATCCTGCCCCTGCTGCGATTATTGAATTCTTAAATATTAAGAAAAAACCGATGTTTACCTTGGGTAAAAAACCAATCCATACCAATAAAGCTGCAGTGTTAGTCCCTTCTGCGGGTAAAGTTGCCATTACCTTAGGTAGTTGCTGTACCCCCATTCCCGGTGATGATATTGTCGGTTTTATTACCAAAGGCAAAGGCATTACCGTTCACCGGATTCACTGTCCCAATATCACACAAAGTAAAAGTCGACTCACGGATGTTGTTTGGAACGATCAACTTGAAACAACGCTACACCCTGTTGATATTCGTTTAGAAAGTAATGATCGACAAAATCTCATCATTGATATCATGGGTGCTTTTTCCCAATTAAAAGTATCGGTGACAAACTTAAATGCAACCCTACATCCAACGACCCTAACCAGTACCATCAATTTAACGATCCTTGTGACCGATGCTAAGCGACTTAACGATATTTTTAATGTATTATTAAACATAGCCGGTGTCTATGAAATTCACCGCGTCACGCATTAGAAGAGAGGATTTATGGACATCAAATTACCGAAAGGCACGAAAGACATATTCTTAGCCGAAGCGGAAGCTTATGAACAAGTGGAAAGTGCCTTAATCAATGTTGCTAAACTATTCAGTTACGCGGCCATTCGAACTCCCATTTTTGAGCACACCGAATTATTTACTCGCTCAGTGGGCGATAGTTCTGATATTGTTCGAAAAGAAATGTATACCTTCACCGATAAAGGTGATCGCTCTTTATCCTTAAGACCAGAAATGACAGCCGGTGTCATTCGCTCGATTGTTGAAAATAAACTTGATGTGACGGCTGATCTTCCAATCAAACTTTATTATGTTGGTCCCGCGTTCCGTTATGAAAGACCTCAACTCGGTCGTTATCGTCAATTTCATCAATTCGGAGTTGAAAATATCGGCATCTCTTCTCCCTATTCGGTCGCAGAGACGATCTCTCTTGGCGTTACCGCCTTCACAGTAATGGGCTTTAAACAAGTGACCGTCAAACTTAATTCATTAGGAGATGCTTCAACCAGAGATGCATATCGCACTGCTCTCAAATCATTTTATGAACCGCATTTGCCTAACCTATGCCCTGATTGCCGACAACGATTTCAAATCAATCCATTACGAATGCTAGATTGTAAAGTCCCTGCCGATCAAACCTTAGCAAAAAAAGCGCCCCATATTACCGCGTTTCTTTCTAAAGAATCGCAGTCGTACTATGCGCAAGTCAAAACAGCCCTTAAGGAATTAAATGTCGCTTACACGGAAGATCCTCAGCTGGTTAGAGGTCTGGATTATTATGCAGATTGTGTCTTTGAATTTCATATGCTGTCCGATAAAGGCCTTAATTATGGGGCTTTAGGTGCAGGTGGTCAGTACAACAACCTCGTCAAAGAATTAGGTGGTCAACCGTTAAAATCGGTTGGATTTGCCTTTGGTTTAGAACGACTCATGGCAGTCCTTGCCGATAGTGGACGCCTCGATAACGTCAAACCATTTACCGATATTTATATCATTTCCATGATGCCTGAAACCGATCTTTATGCCCTAAAACTTTCTCATAATTTCCGTCATTCAAATTTTAAAACCGAACTTAACCTTGAACATAAATCGATGAAAGCTTCTATCAAATCTGCTTTGAAAAAAGATGCAATTTACGCGGTGATTATTGGTGACCAAGAAATGAAAGTAAATCAAGTTACGATTAAAAATTTACAAACCCAAGAACAGCAACTAGTTCCAGTCAATGAAGTGGTGCACTTAATGCAACATTTAACGAATCAACCAGGTCACCATCATCATGATGAAGAAGCACCAGACCATGGTCACAAGGAGTAATAATTATGGTTTATCGTAGTCATGTCAATGGTATTCTTCGCCTCAAAGATGTCGGTCAAAAAGTCACATTAATCGGTTGGGTGCAAAGAAAACGAAATCTCGGTTCACTGATGTTTATTGATCTAAGAGATCGGTCAGGGATTGTCCAGTTGATGATTAAAGATCCGACAAAAGTTCCAGATGTTAAGCATGAATATTTAATTCAAGTTCAAGGAGTTGTGACCAAAAAAGCTGTTGCAAATACCAGTTTAGCCACTGGCGAAATTGAAGTGGAAGTCACAACTTTTAAAGTGTTGAATGAAGCTGATGTTTTACCTTTAATTGTGGATGATGTGACCGATGCTGGAGAAGATATTCGTTTACAATATCGTTACTTGGATTTACGTCGTCGCCCGATGCAAGACATCCTCATCACCCGTAGTAAAATCATGCAAGCATTTCATGTTTTTTTTGCCAAGCATGATTTCACCAATATCGAAACGCCTTTATTAACCTTATCTACCCCTGGAGGCGCGCGTGACTTTTTAGTCCCATCTCGATTAACCCCTGGATCGTTTTATGCCTTGCCCCAATCACCGCAAATTTATAAACAATTATTAATGATTGGCGGCCTTGAACGGTATTATCAAATTGCTCGGTGTTTCCGGGATGAAGATTTACGCGCCGATCGCCAACCTGACTTTACGCAAATCGACGTGGAGGCATCTTTTTTAACTCAAGATGAATTTTTATCGTTCATGGAAGAAGCAATTCGTGAAGTTTTTAAAACGGTAAAAGGCATCCATCTACCGCAACCTTTCCCACGCTTAAGTTATGAAACTGCAATGGCGCTATATGGAACCGATAAACCGGATTTACGATTTGATTTACCCTTATCTAGCATCCCCCTTATTTTAAAACAAGCTTATGAAAAGGCTGGCTTTGAATCTTCAAACCTCAAAGGTTTAAAACTTCCCAATGCTGGTGGCAACCTTTCTCGAAAAGTATTGGATGAATGGGTTACCTTTGTGAAACCTTTTGGGATTAAAGGTCTGGTCACGTTTAAACTAGAACAAGGACAAATACAAAGTTCATTCTTAAAATTCGTTGCCCCTGAATCCGTTCAAGAACTTTCCCGATTGCTAGATTTAAAGGTCGGGGATGTCTATCTTGTTGCCTCTCATGCTGATTTGAATGTCTTAAACACGGCCATGGGTATTCTCAGAACCAAGGCTGCAAAATTATTAAATATCATCGATGAAAAGAAAATGGCAATTGCTTGGGTCACTGATTTTCCGCTCTTTGATACGAATGAAGAAGGACACCTCGTTGCTGCCCATCACCCCTTTACTCGCCCACAGGATCAACATTTATCCATACTTAATACGCAACCCAAAAAAGTGCTCGCGCAAGCGTATGATTTAGTGATTAATGGTTATGAAGCTGGTGGCGGTTCAATGCGAATTTACGATAAAGAAGTGCAAAAACAAATCTTTTCGCTATTAGGGATGACTGAAGAAGCAATCCAAAAAAAATTTGGGTGGTTTATTCAAGCGTTTAATTATGGAACACCCCCTCATGGTGGGATAGCTTTTGGTTTAGACCGCTTGACGATGATTCTGACGGGTACGGACAATATTAAGGATGTCATTGCCTTCCCTAAAAATTTAAAAATGGTGGGCTTACTGGAAGGGACCCCAAATACGGTAGAAACTAAACAACTTGATGAATTATCAATTCAAGTGAAGGAGAAAAAATGAATATTGAGCAATTAACCATCACGGCTTTACGAGCGCTTGCGATTGATGCAACCAATGCGGCCAAAAGTGGTCATCCAGGTATGCCCATTGGTTCAGCACCTGCAGTTTACACCTTGTTTAGTAAGCATTTAATTAGCGATCCCAAAAATCCAGAATGGATTAATCGTGATCGTTTCGTATTGTCAGCAGGCCATGCAAGTATGCTTTTATATGGCATTTTGCATTTAGCGGGTTATGATTTACCCATTGAACAACTCAAGTTATTTCGGCAATTAGGAAGTAAAACTCCAGGTCATCCTGAAGTGCATTTAACTCCAGGTGTGGATGCGACCACCGGTCCTTTAGGTCAAGGGATTGGTCAAGCGGTTGGTTTTGCTTTAGCAGAACGCACCTTACGAGCGATGTATGCGCAAGAAGGATTGATAGATCACTACACGTATGTCTTAACTGGTGATGGTTGTTTACAAGAAGGTATTTCTCAAGAAGCAATTTCCTTTGCCGGTCATCAGCAATTAAATAAATTGATTCTGATTTATGACGCAAACCAAGTGACCTTAGATGGACCATTGGCCATGTCCTTTTCAGAAGATGTAAAAAAACGGTTTATTGCTTCAGGATGGCAAGTGATTGTCGTCGAAGATGGCAATGATTTGGTTTCGCTTGATAAAGCGATTCGTAAAGCCAAACGTAGTCAAACGAAACCAACGATGATTATGATGAAGACGATTATCGGTCAAGGATCTAAAAATCAAGGCACGTATAAAGTTCATGGAAACCCATTAGGACAAGAGGATGGCAATGTCGCTAAGCAAAGTTATGGTTGGTCCCATCCAGACTTTTTTGTCCCACAAGAAGTTTATGATCATTTACGAGATACTTTTGCAAACCGCGGAAAAAACAAAAGGAACAAGTGGATGCGTCAATGGCAATCAATTTTAGAAACCAAACCAAATATTGCCCGTAATTTTACCCAAGGTGATACCTTACAATTCACCCAACACTTACCTTCTCCCTTGATGAACTTCCCTGTTGGTTACAAAGATGCCACCCGCAATTCATCGTTACAAGTTCTAAATGCCTTATCCCCCCATTTACCGATGCTCGTTGGTGGTAGTGCCGACGTTGCCAAATCGGTCATGACAACTTTAGCCAATGCCACCGATATGACCGCGCAAAATCCTCTAGGTAAAAATATCAATTTTGGGATTCGAGAATTTGCAATGGCCTCGATTCAAAATGGGATGATGTTACACCGAGGCCTTCGGGTTTATACTGGTACTTTTTTAGCTTTTGCTGACTATATGAAACCTGCAATTCGGTTAGCGGCCTTAAGTCATATTCCTTCTATTTTTGTATTTTCCCATGACTCCGTTGCGCTAGGTGAAGATGGACCTACCCACCAACCCATAGACCAACTCGCCATGCTTAGAGCGATTCCGAATCTTAATGTTATTCGCCCTGCGGATGCCAACGAAACCTTGGCAGCATGGTTACAAGCGATTGGAGAAAAGTCCCGACCCACTGCCATTATTTTAACTAGACAAGGGGTGCCTTTACTTACGGGTTCCTCGGTTGATAAAACCAAACTTGGCGCCTATGAAATTTCGCCAAGTAATCTATCCACAGCATGGACAATCGTGGCAACGGGGTCAGAAGTATCCCTTGCGATTGAAACCCAAAAAAGATTATTGAATGAAAAAATTCAGGTGCGAGTGGTTTCGATGCCTTCAATGAATCAATTCTTAAGTTTATCTCTTGTCGAACAAAAAAATCTGCTGCCAAATCCAGAAAAAACAATTACAGTTGAAGCATTATCCACTTTTGGTTGGCATCGTATTGGTCACCATAATCTCGGGATTGATACCTATGGTCAATCTGCACCGGGTCCCGTGGTGATGTCCTATTACGGGATGAATCCAGAATTATTAAGTCAAAAAATTGCATCGATCATCCTTAATAAAAATTAACGTGATAAAATTAAATTATGGCACAATACGTTCGCATCAATAACTACTCCAAACTTGGTGATTTAAACCTTTCATATCAAGTTTTTTATCAAATTGCTGAATATGCAACCAATAAGGTTAGAGGGGCAAAAGTCTCTTCCAAAGCCTCGAGATTTAATATCTTTAAACCCATATCTGTCAATATAAACAAAGGTTTAGTCACCGTTGCCGTGACGGTATCTCTCAATAAGAATGCTAATATTAATGCGGTTTGTCTAGCCATTCAAGAAGAAATTGCCTCTTCATTATCTGCTTTTACGGAAATGGTGCCTTTTCGCATCGATGTGAAAGTTGCCAATTTAGCACAAGGATCCTAAGGTTGCACTATTTAAAAGGTCGCTATGCTACAATATTTTCCGTATGAATAAACCTTTAACACGAAACCAAACGCATGAAGTGGCGATGACCCTTATTTATAATGCGTTGACGTTGGCAAAAATAGGATTAGAGGTTGATTTAGAAAAGTTAATGGTCGATTTATTAGAAGCGCCTTTCGATAATATTGATCTATATATCAAAGAAGTTGTCTTGATGGCGATTAAACATCAAACTACGATTGTAAACCTCATTAACCCCCATTTAATTAAATGGAAATTTGACCGATTAAATATGCTGACACAAGCCATTTTTTTATTGGCGGTATCCCATTATCAATATGTGAAAGATGTCGATAAAAAAGTGGTAATTGATAATGCCATCAAGTTAGCCAAGAAATTTGTGGATGAAAAAGATTATGCTTTTATCAACGCCATCCTGGATAAGGTATTATGAATCTATGGAACCACGATCGTATTTTACGATTAAAGAAATTAACACAGCCATTAAAACTCACCTTGAGGGTGAAACGACCTTTCGCCAAGTCGTTTTAAAAGGTGAAGTTAGTAATTTTCGCCAATACCCTAAAGCCCTCTATTTTTCCCTTAAAGACCAAGAAGCCAAGATAAGCGCTGTTTTTTTCTTATATGGCGCTTACCCTAAATATCTACCCAAGGATGGGGATGAAGTTTTAGTAACGGGTGCGATTTCTGTTTATGTTAAGGATGGTAGTTATCAAATCAATGCCAAACAAATCGAATTATTTGGTTTGGGTGATCAACTGATTGCCTTACAAAAACTAAAAGAAAAATTACTGAAGGAAGGGTTGTTTGATGCCACCAAAAAAAGACCGCTACCTTTATATCCTTCCAACGTGGGCATCATCGCCGGTCGCGATTCTGCTGCCTTAAAGGATTTAACCACCAACCTTCACCGTCGGTATCCCGTTGCCCAACTTATCTTTTTCCCTTCTTTAGTGCAAGGGTTATTAGCGCCCAAAGATTTAATGAGAGCCCTCAATCTTGCGTATCAAACCCCATTGGATGTTTTAATTATTGCGCGGGGCGGTGGTGCAGAAGAAGATCTTTCCGCGTTTAATGATGA
>CAIMWL010000064.1 GCA_903845135.1 uncultured Caryophanales bacterium | reverse complement strand
TTTAGAGATGTGCTACAAAATCGCAGAAACGATTTGTATTTTCATCCCGAAGTAGGAAGTACCACGATTGCTCAATTTGCTTCTTTGATTCAAGCTGATGGATACAATCCTTTAAGTATCGAAGGCATTATGTTCACCTTTAAAGGTGACGCAAAAAGTTTTCCTACTACAATTCAAGATGTACTTAAACAAGAATTCACACCGGGTCAAATCGCTAACTTAGCAGGCCAATTACAAATGCCAGTCATGGAAACTGTCACAAAGGTCATCAAACAATCTCAGTATCATTTTAAAGCAACGTTTGGTGAGGGTTATTGGGGTGACCACTTTACCTACTTCTTAGATTTAATCGAAACTTACTTGGATATTTATCCTGATCAAGTTGAACCGTTACTTTCCCAAAAGCATCGGTATTTCTTATCCCCTGCACACGTCTTGAAACGTGATGAAAAATATATTTTAAAGAATGGTAAAGTCCGTCAGTATCATGCCGTTCACCATGATCATGCTTTACCACAACGAGGTTGGTTAAAGCTGGCCAATGGCGAAGAGGTGATGACCTCTTTATATAGTAAGTTAATCACGTTGGTCACTAATAAATTTGCCCAACTAGATCCAGATAGTTTGGGATTAATGTATGAAGCAGAAAGACCAGGCTGGAACGATGCCATGAACGGAATTCCAGGATTGTTTGGATCTGGTGTTTCGGAAATGCTTGAGTTGAAAAGAATTGTCCATTTCTTACAAAAACAAGCGAAAGTAAATCTTGAAGTTTTGTCTCCGTTAAAAAACCTGATTACCACATTAGTTGGGATTAAAGATGCTAGCCTTTTTGATCAATGGTCCAAGCGAATGGATGCCTTGGAAACTTATCGAGATCAACTGAAATCACCATTATCCATCACCACCATCCAAGCAGAAGTTATTCAAACCTTATTACATCACATGGCGACGACGTTACAAGGTTCAATCGAAAGATTACTAAAAATTCATCCCATTCCTTACACCTATTTCATTTATGAAGTTGATCGGTATGATCTGTTACCGAAAACCAACGCTAATGCGATGCAAACGGTGCGGGCAAAATCATTCAAGAGGACCCCATTACCTCACTTTTTAGAAGCCCCTGCAAGAATGCTTTCAAATGGATTTTTAACACCAGACCAAGCGGATAAACTTTATCGTACTATTCAACAATCTCCGCTTTATGATGCGCCTTTGAAAATTTATAAAACAAGTGTCCCTTTAGATCAACAATCCATGGAAATTGGGCGTATTCGGGCTTTCACGCCAGGTTGGTTAGAACGAGAATCTGCATTTTTACATATGACCTATAAATACATGCTAGGTTTATTAAAAGCAGAAGCCTACCCTGCCTTTTTTGAAACGATGCAACATGGGCTTACTTGCTTCATGAAACCTGAAGTTTATGGTCGATCACCCTTAGAAAATTCCTCATTTATTGCGACTACGAATAATCCAGATTCCTCAAAACATGGTCAAGGATTTTATGCAAGATTATCTGGGTCTACCGCAGAAGTGATTTCCATGTGGAAGCGATTAATTTTAGGGAAAACTTTATTTAGTTATAGCCAACAAATACTTCAATTTCAAATTCAACCAACCATTCCATTGGATTATTTTAAGGATGGAAAAATTGAAACTACTTTGTTTGCCAATATTAAAGTTCGTTTATCCATTACTGAAAAATTAAAATCAACAGATAAAGGGTTAGCAGTGATTGGTTATCGATTATTATCTCCAACACAAACTCAACCAATCGTCATCGCAGGCAACACCATCAAAGGTGATCACGCAATGGCGATTCGCCAAAAACGGATTAGCGAGATAGAAGTTTTATTAAAAGGAGGACCATCACCAGCATAAAATTGATCCGTAGGGAAATTGTTCACTCTTAATCATCATGAAAGGAA
>CAIMWL010000063.1 GCA_903845135.1 uncultured Caryophanales bacterium | reverse complement strand
TACTTCTGCGTTGCCTAATTTCGTTTTGGTTTGACCTTCGTATTGAGGGTCTCTGTGTTTGACAGAAATGATCGCCGCCATCCCTTCACGAATATCGTCACTGGTAAAGTTTTCTTCACTTTCTTTGAGCATCTTTTGTTCGCGAGCATATTGGTTAATAATACGTGTGGTTGCGAGTCGAAATCCTTCTTCGTGGGTTCCACCTTCGTGGGTGTGAATGTTGTTGCAGAACGAATAAACACTGGGGTTATATCCGTTGTTATATTGGATGGATATTTCTGCAAAAATATTATCTTCACTGCCGTAGCAAAAGATGACTTCTGGGAATAATGGTTCTTTATTTTTATTAATGTACTGAACGTATTCTTTGATGCCGCCTTCGTAATAAAATTCTTCATAAATATCCGTAGCGCCTCTAGTATCCTTGATGGTTAAGCGTAGGCCACCGTTAAGGTACGCCATTTGCCTTAAGCGGTCACGAATAGTTTCAAAGTGATACGTTTGGGTTTCGGTAAAAATAGTTGGATCAGCCAAGAATGTGACCGTCGTACCTGTACGATTACTTACACCAATTTCTTTCACGGGTTCTAACACTTTGCCACCGTTGCCAAATTTAATGCGATAAATCTTGCCGTTACGATATACGTCGGCAATCATAGATGAAGATAATGCGTTGACTACGGATCCACCAACACCGTGGAGACCGCCTGAAACTTTATAACCACCGCCTTCACCAAACTTACCACCAGCGTGTAAAACGGTATAAACCGTTTCTAGAGCTGGTTTACCAGTTTTGGCCACGATATCCACAGGGATACCACGACCATCATCTTTGACAGTGACTGAGCCATCTTTATTTAAAGTGACATCAATGTTTTTCGCATAACCTGCTAACGCTTCGTCAACGGAGTTATCAACGATTTCCCAAACAAGGTGGTGTAAACCGGCAACCGAGGTGGTACCGATATACATACCTGGTCTTTTTCTCACCGCTTCTAAACCTTCAAGAACTTGAATACTTGAGGCGTTATATTCGGTTTTAACTTTTTCGCGTTCCTTTTCTTCAGCAAGTTCGCGAATGATTTTTTCTTCTTTGGTTTCCTTCATCGTTAAGCCCTCCTTTGAATGTGGCTATTTTGAATATCGTAGATCGCGGCAGGTGAGTCGAGCATATGTGTTGTCGTGATGAACACCTGTTGTAATTTTTGTAAAAATTGGAGCAGTCTTTTTTGGGTTGGTTCGTCTAATTCGCTTAGGACATCATCAAGCACGATAATCGGTCTTAAAGCCTGATCTTCGACCAGGAAGTAAGGTGCTATTTTTAACGCGATTGCAGCTAGTCTATTTTCCCCTTGTGAACCATAACTTACGATGGTTTGTTGGTTGTAGATGGCAACAAAGTCTTCGCGCTGGGTTCCTAGTTGAGTGGTTTTTTTACGAATGTCATCTTCTAGTTTGCTAGCAAATAGCAAGGATGCTTCCTTAAAAAAATCTTGTTTGGGGTTCACATATGGAACGTATTGTAGCTTGATATCAATCGGTGATCCTTTGACCACACTGGTGATTTTACTGATCACTTTGTTGATGTTTTCAATGTATGAATGCCTGGCCACCACAATTGGATAACTCGCTTCAATCAATTGTTTAGTTAACACCGTTAAGTGTTGACGATTGGGTTGAGCGCTCTTTAATAATAGGTTGCGTTCGTTTAGTAACGCTTCATATTGACTCAATTGTTGGAGATAACCTTCTTGGTGTTTGCTAATGTGTGTGTCGAGGAACTTTCTTCTTACTTTAGGTAAATCATCAAATAACATCACGTCCCTTGGTTCAAAGAATAAAACGTGGATGACTTTGGAAAGTTCTGAAAGTTTTTTTACTGGCTTTTGGTTCAGGAGTATTTTTTTACCTTGGGGGGTGATCACAATTTCTAAGGTTTGTTTTCGACCTTGCAAATCAATCACCGCTTTTACTTTTGCAAAAGGTTGACCTTTTTGTAATAGATCTTGATCATCACTGGTACGAAATGAACGAGCCAATGAAAGAAAATGAATCGCCTCTGCAAGATTGGTTTTTCCTGCGCCATTTTTTCCAAGAAAGACATTGAGTTGGGCATCAAATGTCAGTTGAATATGTGAATAAGAACGGTAGTTGACCAACTCTAGACGTTGAACCGTCATAAACCTTTGATTTTAATCAGGTGTTTTTGCACCAAGATTTGATCCCCAGGATAGAGTTTGCGCCCCCGGCGTTGTTCCGGTTGCTGGTTAACTTGGATTGGGTTTTGGCTTAAAAATGATTTAATTTGGCCCCCTGTTTCAATCAAACCAGCCATCTTCATTAATTGCCCTAATTGGATATAAGGGGTATGAATGACAATTTCCGATTGGGTCGATTCTTTTTCCATGTTTAAACCTCATTAATTTTACCATAAAAAAGAAAATTAGGGAATATATAATATTCCCTAAAGCCCTCTTAAAATGCGTTTAAATACTTAATACGTGCGCACTGGCGTTGCTAACTGGATGAGGGAGTCATCTTTATCGTTTTTTAAGACAAATGGTCTCATATCGCCAATAAATCCAATTTTGATATCTTCAGCCCCAAAAGCACGAATGGCTTCCATGAGGTAAAAGGCATTAAAACTTACTTCAAAACGATCACCATTGAAGGAAAACTTGGTTAAAGGTTCACTTGCAGATCCAATTTGTGCAGATTTACTAGAAACTTCAACTGCGGTTTCACTCATCGTAAGTTTGACGACATTTTCTCTTTCCACAGATAATAAAGCGACACGTTCCATGACTGCTAACAATTCTTTCGCGTTCGCAACCAAATAATAGTTTGAGGTTTTAGGAATGATATTAGCAGTGTTTGGATATTCACCACCAATGAGTCGTGAAATGACCAAGGTATTACCAAATTCAAACGTTGCCCGTTTTTCTGTGAAAGAAAGATTGATCGTGGGTTCATGTTCCATCATTGACGTGACTTCAATTAAAGTTCTTGCGGGAACATTACTGACAAATTTAACAGGTTTATTAATATTGATTTGTTTTCTTGATAAGCGAGCAGAGTCGGTTGCAGTAGCAATTAATTTACCATCCGATGCTTCTAAATTGACCGCTGTCATAATTGGCCGTTGTTCTTTGGTTGAAGCGGCAAATGCGGTTTGTTCAACCACTTTCTTTAAAACTTTAGTTTCTAGTTCTAACGAAACACCTGTTGTGTCTAAATCTAACTCGGGATATTCCTCAACTTTAATGGAGTTGAGTTTATAGGTTGATCGACCATCGCTCACATTCACGATAGTGTCATCAAACAATTCGACTGTTAATTGCGAACCTTCTACTTTTCTTGCAATTTCACCAAATAATTTAGCATTCACTAATGTGCCACCATTTTTCGTGTCGGTTAACAAGGTTTTTCCTTTAATCGCATACGGCACTCTGGTGACGATGGATAATTCGTTATTTGAACTCACAATCGTTAATCCCTTATCATCGACTACTAATTTAAAATTATTTAACACAGGGATTGGTGTCTTAATCGAAATAGCTTTACTTGATATATTAATGGCCTTTAATAATTCTTCACGAAGGACTTTAAATCTCATATTTATTTATCTCCTTAAAGATTAATAATGATAATAAGGCGTGTGAGTGTTGTGGATAAGTGCTTAGGTTTGTTATTTTGTCTATTATTTTACCACATTTATCTTAAAGTTTTCTTCTATATAAATTCGTTCATTACGCTTTTTTTAATCGTTTTTGTAATTGATCTATCGCTGTGGCAACCGCTTCGTCAACTTTCAACGATTTTTCCACTTTCTTGACCGCGTTCATGACCGTTGAATGATCTTTACCACCAAACAGAGCCCCAATCTTTAAAAACGGCACATCCAATAATTGGCGAATAAGATACATAGCAATATGTCTTGCCATCGCAATTTGATTTGTTCTAATCTTTCCGGTCAATTGTTGATTGGTTAAGTTGTAGTAATCCGCCACCGTATTGATGATGCGATTTTCGGTTAAAGAAGATTGTTTCGTCGAACCAATGAGGGGTTGGACAGATTCAATCGCAATATCCATGGTGATGTGTTTAGTTTGTTTAATATTGATGACATAAAACACCAAGCGATTCAATGCCCCTTCTAATTCGCGAACATTATTTGAGAAACGTTCGGCAAAAAAGTGGAAAACTTCTTCATCAAAATAAGTAATATCAAGCCCATTAGCTTCAATCTTCTTTTTCAAAATCGCCACACGGGTGGGTAAATCCGGTACAGTCATGTTCATCGTTAGACCTGAACTAAATCTTGTTACCAAACGAGACTCCACACCCCTAATTTCACTCGGATGACGATCACTTGTAAGAATAATTTGTTTACCGGAATTGATTAAATGGTTAAAGATGTGAAAGAACATTTCTTCAGTTTTCACTTTTTCTGCAAGGAATTGCACATCATCCACCATTAATACATCAATGGATTTAAAAAAGTCTTTCATATTATCGGAATCTTTTTCACCACTCACATATTTGATAAATTCATCCACAAAATCATCGGTGGTAATATATAGAACCTTTAATGTGGGGGCGTTTTCTCGAATATAATTACCAATTGCATGGAGCAAATGAGTCTTTCCTAATCCCGATTGTGAATAGATAAAAAGGGGGTTGTAGTTGAATAATTTACCAGGGCTCGAAGCGATTAATACGGCCGCTTGATGAGCCTCCCGGTTAGATGTACCGACCACAAAATTATCAAAGGTGTATTTTCGGTTTACAAATGAACTCGCAAAAAAAGATGGTTTCTTTTCGACTTTTTTTGCATTCTTCTCCAAATCACCCTTTTGTAAAAAAACCAACTTAAAATTTGTTTGCGTTACTTCAACCACTGTCATATTCAAAACATCTAAGTATTTGGTTGAAAGTAAATTAGCGGCCAAACCCGAATTCACAACAACTTTAATTTCGTTATTTTCTAATGACTGAATATAAGTGTCACTGAAAAATGAATCAAAGATGTGCCGATCATTAATACGCGTTTGCAATTTTTCGAGAACGCGATCCCAAAGCTGGGTTATTTCAGAAAGAGTGGGGTTTACCATACGCAAAACATTATAGTCAATGGATGTGTAAAAAAACACCCAAAAAAATGTTAAAAATCTTTTGTCCACATTTTGATGTCTCAAAATCTCGTTTAAGTCTTGTTTTCCACCCAATCCACATCTTGAATATGTGGATAACTTTGTGGATTAAATTTTCCACAAGAAAATTGGTGAATAACCTACAAACCACTTCATGAATTAACAATCAATTTATTTTATTTTAGAACCCACAGCAAAAAGTTAAAAGAATGAAATGGTTTTGTTTTGACAATTTCACTAGATAATGCCTATAATTTTATGCGCATACAAATTGTATGACCTGGAGGTTTTCGGATGAAACGCACATATCAACCAAGTAAGAGACGCCGCCAATCCATTCACGGATTCCGTGAAAGAATGGCTACCAGAGGTGGTCGTAAAGTCTTGAAATCTCGTCGTCAACAAGGCAGAAAGAAACTTTCTGCTTAATTTAAGGTAACTCTTTGTGAAACGAAGTCACCGTTTACTCAAAGACGCTGACTTTCAAACAGTTCTCAACCAAAAAAAGTTTGTTAAATCACAGGAATTTACTTTATATGGATCTAAACAATCCATCGGCCACATGAGAGTGGGTCTCTCTGTGGGGAAAAAAGTTGGGAACGCAGTGGTCAGAAATAAAATTCGCCGGCAAATTAGAATGATGTTGACCACCAATCTTGATCTACGCGATTCGATCGATTACATTGTGATGGTTCGCTTACCCTATCTTTCCCAAAATTTTCAAGCCAACCAATCCAACCTACTTAATTTAATGCAAAATCTGCGGAGGAAGTTAATCGGATGAAACTCACCAAACCACAAAAACTCATGGTATTTCTAGGAGGATTATTTATTTTATCCTCATGTACAGCAAGTTTTTGCTCAACACAGGATATTAGCCGTGTTATGTACGCATATGAGAGTGGTAATACGAGCGAAGATCCCAATGTATTCATACCCAACACCGGACTCCAAGGGATATTAGATGAAGCTGAATCAAGTGGTTTTGACACACCATCTGATGCATTTTGGTTAGCACTAGATGCCAAAGTATTTGAAGCCGCGAGTGCTGCGGCTACCGCCAACAATGAGTCTAATTTAGATGATCAAGCCATTTTAGCCAATTATGGTTATGTCAAATTTTTAGGAACCAATTCAGTTTTGTGGGGTAATTTTAATCGTTGGGTAAATGAAATTAAACTAGAATTACCACTGAACGAAACCCCCAATCTTGATTTCACTAATTTATATAAAACCACCATTGACCAATTTGCTTCTCAATATCGTTCTTGCATCACGACTACTACTGGAAATTATGGACCCAATGGTGAATATTTGTTTGAAGGTAAAACCTGGGCAGAAGCCTTTAACCGCGGTTTAATTGAAGGTTTATTTGTTTATCCAGTGGCTTTCTTAGTTGAATTTTTTAACAATCTATTTGTGTCGGATATATCGGGATTAAGCCAAGTGTTGGCAATTTTAGTTACCACAGTTATTGTCAGAGGTTTGATGATTGCCGTCACGTTTAAATCAACCCTAGCTTCTCAAAAAATGAGTTTACTTCAACCTGAAATTGCTAAATTACAAAATAAATATCCTAATGCGAATACCAACCAATACGAAAAACAAAGAATGGCCCAAGAACAATGGGCGATTTATCAAAAACACGGCGTCAACCCGTTTAACCAAATCTTAATCGCCTTTGTGCAATTTCCTGTATTTATTGCTGTTTGGGGCGCAATGACAGGATCAGCAGTCCTTGCAACCGGTAGTTTTTTAGGATTGAATCTTTCCTCACCATTGGGTGGCGTTATTACCTCCAGTTGGTTCCAAGGACCTTGGTGGACCGCTACCGTTATTTTCGTGCTCATGACCGCAGCTCAATTTATCGCGATGAAATTACCAATGTGGTTCCAAAAAGCAGCACAAAAGAAAGTGGCGCATACAGTCAAAAGTTCCGCAGCGCAACAATCCCAATCCCAAGCCAATATGGTTAGTAACGTGATGTTCATTATGATTATTGTCATGGGCTTCTCCTTACCAAGCGCCATGGGTGTTTATTGGTTTATCGGAGCGCTAATTTCTTTAGCGCAAACCTTACTCACGCGTCGACTTATCGGAGGAAAAAAATGAAAACCTATACTACCAAAACTCTCGAAGATGCACTAGCACAAGCCGAAAAAGAATTGAATATTCCTATCAACGAATTATCTTATAAAATTGTTGAAGAAAAGGCTGGTTTGTTTTCAAGAAAGCTCGTTGTCGAAGTCTATGAAGTTTCAGATGCAGTTGCCTTTGCTGAAGCTTATCTAGTTAAAGCAATCTCTCAATTTGGGATTGAAGTGAAAACCAAAACCGAACTTAAAGACGATATTATCAACATCACTTTAGACACACCAAGAAATCCTATTTTGATCGGTAAAAACGGTATTACTTTACAAGCCTTAAACGAACTAGTGAGGCTTGCCACATCCAGTAAATTTAAAAAACGATTCCGAATTTTACTCGACATTAATGATTATAAAGAAGCGAAATACGAGAAGGTGGTTTCGATTGCTAAACGCCTTGCCAAAGATGTCGTTCGCACAAAACAAGACATAACTCTTGATCCTATGCCTGCCGATGAAAGACGGATGGTTCATAACGCATTAACCGGCATGCCGAATATAAAAACAGAAAGTGTGGGCGAAGGAGCCCATCGCGCCATTTGCATTCGCTACATTGCTTAAATCAAGCCCGAAAGGGCTTTTTTAATCCATGAACCTCTTTACAGACACAATCGTTGCCCTAGCCACCCCTCCCACCAAAAGCGCATTGGCGATTATTCGTCTATCCGGTCCACAAACCTTTGAGATTTTTTCGAGTATCTTTTCAAAAGATCTTCGCGGAGAAAAAGAAAGAGGTGTCCACTTAGGCACCATTTCTTATCTTGGTGAAATCATTGATCAAGCAATTGTCATTCAATATATCGAGCCGAAAAGTTTTACTGGAGAAAATCTTTTAGAAATTATTATCCACGGTTCACCATTGATTGCCCAGCAATTGATTGAAGTTTTAATAACAAAAGGCGCTAGAAGTGCCAATCCAGGGGAGTTTTCTTCTCGCGCCTATCTTAATCAAAAAATGGACTTAGTTCAAGCTGAGGCGATTCACGATGTGATTCAAGCTACCACAATTGAAGCTAAACGCCTGTCGCTATTATCTTTAACCGGAAAAACCAGTGAAAAACTTAACCCCATTCGTCAACGTATCGCTGATATTTTGTCGTTAATTGAGGTAAATATTGACTATCCTGAATACCAAGATATTGAGCAAGCTAGTAAGGAAAAGATTATTCATGATTGTAGTGAAATAGTTGATCAACTTAATACTTTAATCATTGAGGGAGAAAAAGGTCGACTGATTAAAGAAGGCATCAAGGTTGCCATTATCGGTAAACCCAATGTTGGAAAATCATCGCTTCTTAACGCATTAATTAATGAAGAAAAAGCAATTGTTACGGATATTGCCGGAACCACACGAGATGTTGTTGAAGCCGAACTTAATCTTCAAGGTGTGGTTTTAAAAATCCTTGATACAGCAGGGATTCGCCAAACCGAAAATAGGATTGAAGCGATTGGCATCAGTAAATCAATTGAAACAGTTAAACAAGCCGACTTAGTTGTTTATGTTTTAGATGCAACTCAACCCACTAAATTTGAAAACATAGAATTAAACAAAATCCTAGAAACCAAACCAGTCATCGAAGTTTTTAACAAAAGTGATTTGGTTGCAAAACATGAGGCAAACCAACTCTATATTTCAGCGAAATCCAAAGACATTCAACCATTATTGGATACGATGATTCAAAACCTTGGCATTCAAGAAGCAAACTATTACACACCTAGTTTCAATAACACCAGACAACTCGCCTCCCTTAAACAAATTCGTGAATATTTACAAAAAGCCATCGAAGATGCAAAACAAAACCTCACCACTGACTTGCTATCTTCGTCACTACAACTCGCTTATCAAGAAATGATTCGCCTCCTGGGTTTAGAAGGAACCATGAATTTAGAAGGTGAAATCTTCTCACGCTTTTGTATAGGTAAATAATGAAATTAGTGGATACTCATTGCCATTTAAACGCCGATGCATTTACTAATTCGTGGTCTGATATAGTCACACGAGCTAATCAGGTAGGTGTGGCGAATTTCTTTGTTGTCGGTTGGGACGATACATCCTCTCAAAAAGCGATTGATTTAGCGAAGAAAGATCATCGAATCAAAGCAATCATTGGCCTTCATCCAGTTGATGTTCACGAAGGAAGTGGGTTGCAATGGATCCTTAAAATGTACCAAGACAACCCCCATCAAATCGTCGCGATTGGAGAGATTGGCTTAGACTATCATTGGCAAAAAGAATACCATGAACACGAACGCCAAACTCAATATTTAATCAAACAAATTAACATTGCTAATCAACTCAATCTCCCGATAGTGATTCATTGCCGCGATGCCTATGAGGCCATCATCCCCATCTTAAAAGCTAACCGAGTTAAACAAGGCGGTGTGATGCATTGTTATGCTGGATCTGCAAACCTAGTTCCCACATTTATCGAATTAGGTTTTTTTCTTTCGTTTGGCGGACCCGTTACCTTTAAAAGCGCGGTAGAGTCTAGAATGGCATTAAAAGCCACGCCGATGAATCGAGTTTTGATTGAAACCGACAGTCCTTACCTTAGCCCTCACCCCTTAAGAGGCAAAGAAAACAC
>CAIMWL010000062.1 GCA_903845135.1 uncultured Caryophanales bacterium | reverse complement strand
CCATTTAAAAACATTAAAGCACCAAAGAAATCTCAATAATTAACTTTTATAACTAATATGTAAATTAGGAAATCTTCTATTCGTATCGGCTATACTTTTAGCCAATGTCTCCTTATTCCATAACAGATTTGTAGCATAAAATGAGGCGGTTAATGGATTATTCCAATTTTCATTTTTAGAGTGTCTTTGTAGATATCGTTCTTTTCTTTCGGGGTCTTTGTGTATTGTAAAATCGCTCATGCCTTTAGCCCCAAAGTGTATTGATTTTTTACCATCAATACGTGCTTCAAATTTCTTATCAGGTTTATCACTGCGTGATATAACTATTTGCATAAATATATATTAATATTGACATAATATTAATATAAATTTATCTAATGAATTCTATTTATTAAGAACGCATCATTGTTAAGATCGATATAATCTAAATTCATTTTAGGGGGCTTGATAACAGTTATCTCGGCTTCTTCTTTAATCGGCTTAAGTCGTGCTTTTGCCTTCGATCTCGGCTTTTTAAGTTTGCCCGCCCCAGTAGTCGCAGGTGCAACTGCAGGCTGTGCCGTAGCTTGTTGTTGTTTGATTTGTTCGGCCACTTGCTGGGCAAGTTGTTGCGTGAGTTGCGGTGTGATGGTTGTTGCCGTTAGTTGTTGTCTATATTGTTGCGGTTGTAATCCAGTTGGCGGCATTGTCTGCGGTATGGTTGGTTGCGGGGTGGTCGCCATCTCTCTTTTGATGGTTCTACCTTTGGCTTTCGCTTTGGCTTTAGATTTTCTGCGGATTATACCCATTCCCGTTTTTGCACCGCTGGATGATGAAGATGCAGGTTGTGCCTTCAGTTCTTTTATTCTTGTTGTGATATACGCTTTTACCCTAATGGCAGTAGTAGGGTCAGCAACCATTTTACTGACTTCGTCCCATATTTGTTTTTGTATAAACCGTTTTCCTATAACATCCTTTTTGAAATTAGTGGTATATTCCACACTTAAGTGTGTAGGTGTAATCCCATCACGTTCAGCTTCGAGTTCCGATATATTCATTTTATTATATTTATCGTGTAGATAATCAAGGAAAGCACCGTATACAGCCTGCGGGTCTTCATTAACCACAGACGCAGGTCGAACTGTGGATGTTTCTGAACGGCTTTCAATGTCAACCCCCTTTGTTTTACTCATGATTTCATTGTACTCGGCTTGACTGCCAACCAAATCCCTAAGTCTGTCATCGTATCCGTTCTGCACCTTTTCTATCGCTTTGAGTTTATCGAGTAACTTTGCTTCCTCGCCTCCTGCAACACCCTTTCGAACTTCAAGGGCTTTCCTTTGGTCTTTGTCTCTTACTGTTTCCAATTCAGAATTTATTTTCGCTACAGTATCTTTCTGCTGTCTATACTCTGTAGACAGTGTGCGATGTTCCTGTTCGAGACGGTTTATTTCAGTTGCGAGTTTTTGTTTTAGATAATCTTCGACTAATGTTTTTATAGTTGGTTTGAATGCCTCAATAAGTTTATTTATAAGGTCTTCAGTTTTGATATACAACGCAGGAGATATGGCTTGGTTTCGTTTAATATAATCTTTCAATTCTCTCTGTAGTGCTCCAGATTTAACAATCGTATCTTGTAAGTAACCGTTAAGCATTTCAAGGTTATAACGTTTCATTTTTTCTACTTCTTGCCCAATGAATTCATTAATCACAGTTTCTACCTCTGCCTGTTCCGCAACAGTCAACGCTCTTGGGTCGTCCGCCTCTACCTTGGTCGTCGCTGCCTTGGCTCTCGCCTTGCTTTTGGGACTTTCTTCTTTTTCTTCTATTCCTTCAATTTGTTCTGCATCTCGTTTTTTAGGTGGTGATTTCGGTTGATCGGATATTGGTAGAATTGGTTTTGGTGGTGAAACATATGCTGATGCCCGTGTTCTTTGTCGTGGGAGTGTTAGGGGATTGAAAGCAGAAATGTCAAGGGTGG
>CAIMWL010000061.1 GCA_903845135.1 uncultured Caryophanales bacterium | reverse complement strand
GGGATTGTGATTACAACCCAAGCATTTACTTCCTCTGATCTCAAGTATGCACCCGCAGCAGTGATGGCAATGATTCCTTGGATTGCTGAATGGACTCAACATTCCATGGATACTGCCTTAGGTGCTGCTGGCACGGATGCTGGCACGATTGGTAATCAAGTTTTAACTGATGCTGGTATCAATTACTTAGGGGCCGCCAATCTTGGTGCAGGGGCAATTGTCGTTGGGATGATTTTAGGTTCCATCGTTGCCTTTATTATTGATCGTAAATTTATGAACGCCGCGATTACATCTGGTATTGCGGTTGTCTTAACTTTCTTTGGCGTCATTCACGCTCCGACATCCGTTGGAATTTTACCTAATCCAGGAATGACCATTGGTTACGCCTTGGTCACATTATTATTCCTTGGTTACCATTTCGGCCTATTCGACAAACTAAGTAAGAAAGGAGGAGAAACCACACATGCGTAAAAATGTAGCAAAAGCAAAACCGTTTAATTTTGATTATGATCCTAAGAAAACGGCTTTAGTGATTATTGATATGCAACGTGACTTCTGCGCTCCCGGAGGTTTTGGTGAAGCGTTAGGGAATGATATAACCCCAACAAAATCCATCATTCCTACGGTGCGAAAAGTCTTGGATGCGGCACGAGCAAAGGGGATACCTGTTATCCATACTCGAGAAGGTCATAAACCCGACTTATCTGATTTAGAACCCGCAAAATTAAGAAGAAGTAGTTCCATTGGTAAAAAAGGGCCAATGGGTAGAATTTTAGTTCGTGGTGAATATGGTCATGATATCGTCGATGAATTACAACCCATCAAAGGTGAATTAGTGATTGATAAACCTGGTAAGGGTGCTTTCTATGAAACGAGTTTACAAAAACATCTAAAAAAACATGGCATTGAATCATTGATTGTTTGTGGTGTCACAACACACGTTTGTGTTCATACGACGATCCGTGAAGCCAATGATCGCGGTTATGAATGCTTAATGTTAGAAGATGGCACAGCTGCCTTTGATCCTCGTGATCAAGAAGCAGCGATTCGAATGGTGAATCAACAAGGTGGCATCTTTGGCTGGACGACGACTTCTGACGAATTCTTGAAGAGCTTAAAGTAAAAGGAGGACATTTACATGGCTCAAACAAAAACCCAATCCATTCAATGGTGGGTCAAAGGTGACTTAAACGGTTACTTTGGTTTATTCTCAAACGTCTTGACGAATTTCTTAGCGGCGATCGGTTTATTACTTTTAATCGGCATGCCCACCGGAATGGTGTTCGGTATTGTCGTTCCAGGAACTGCGATTGCCGTTTCTGCTGGTGGTCTCATTCTTGCCTACTTAGCAATGCAACTTGCTAAAAAAACAAATAATCCAAATGTCACTGCGATGCCATATGGATTATCTGTACCCCATTATTTTGCTGTTGCATTCGGTGTTATTCTTGTTGTCAAACTTGGTGGAGCATCATGGGAAGATGCATTAGCCGCTGGTGTCGTTTGGAATTTAATTCAAGGTGTCATTATGACAGCCGGTGCGTTTGTGGGTCCATTTATCAATAAATATTTACCTAGAACAGCACTATTAGGTGCCCTTGCTGGATTAGCAATTACTTATATCTCGATGAACCCTGCTGGTGAAATGTTCACTACACCATACTTAGGTATGACATCCTTTGCAATCGTTTTAGGTGGTTGGTTTGCCTTAAAGAAATTACCATTTAAAATTCCTGCAGGTGCCTTTGCAATTATTGTGGGTACATTATTAGCTTGGATTACAGGCTACATGGATCCCACTCGCGTTACGGATGCATTTTCAACCGTTGGCCTTAATTTACCTATTCCTCAATTAGGTTATTTGGTTGCAGGTTTTGCTTATATTGCTCCATTCTTACCTGCCGCCATTCCTTTAGCGATTTATGACTTCTTAGAATCGTTAGACAATCTTGAATCGGCTGCTGCTGAAGGCGAACACTATCCTGTGACAAAGTCGATGTTAGTTCCAGGATTAGCAACGGTCGTTGGT
>CAIMWL010000060.1 GCA_903845135.1 uncultured Caryophanales bacterium | reverse complement strand
GACTTGAGAAAAACGTTTGGTCATCTTCATTCAGTCTATGAAAAACAAGGTTGGAATGCTTTATTTATGGGTAATCATGATCAACCACGGCCCGTTTCACGTTATGGATCTATTCACCATCGTTATCATGCTCAAACGATGTTACAACTCGCTTTTTACGGACAAATGGGTACCCCTTTTATTTACCAAGGTGAAGAAATTGGCATGATCAATTATCCTTTTAAATCCATCAAGGACATGAAAGATGTAGAATCCTTAAATTATTATCAAGACCAATTAGACAAGCAATCCATAGCTTCCATCATGAAGTCATTACTCGCAAAAGGTCGCGATCATGCTCGGACACCGATGCAATGGTCTGCAAAACCCTTTGCTGGTTTTTCTACCCACCAACCGTGGTTACCCGTGCATCCACAATATCGGTCGATCAATGTTGAACAAGATGCACAATCTCGTCATAGTATTCAACGATTTTTAAAACAACTCATTCAGATTCGCAAACAACATGATGTTTTTATCAATGGTTCGTTACAATTTCGCGATTTCAAACACCCAGAAATTTATGCTTATAGTAGAGAAAATCCTTCTGAATCTATCCTGATCATTTCTTCATTCTCTTCCCAACCTATATCGCTTAAAATAGAAGATATTCAAAGTTGGGAAGTGCTTCTTACCAATCACCCCAATTTAACCCTTCAATCCTTCACGAGAATTCCCCCTTATTACGGGGTGATGTTAAAGCAAAGGAAAACCAATGCCAACCATTAAAGACGTTGCCCGCAAGGCTGGAGTTTCAGTTTCCACGGCAAGTTATGCCTTGAATAATGTGCCTTTGGTCAATCCTGAAACGAGAAAACGCGTGATGGAAGTTGCGGAATCCATCAACTACCATCCTAACGCTTCGGCACGAAATTTAAAAACCAAACGAACGAACAATATTGGCGTCTTTGTTTATGGATTTAGTGGGCCGGTCTTTTCGGAAATTCTTGAAGGCATAAATAAAGTAGTCCATGCGCGCCATATGAACATTTTAGTAAGCTCAGGCAAGTCATCCTCGATGATGTTAAAAGAAAAACAAGTTGATGCGGCGATTATTTTTGATTCTTCATTTGATAAACAAGTGATTGTGCAATATGCGAAAAATTCTCCGGTGGTGGTCCTTGATACTTTTTTAAAAGGGAAAAATATTTATCCGAGTGTGATGGATAATGACTTGTTAGTTCATCAACTCATTCGCCAAATGATTAACCAAGGTTATCAACGTTTTGTCTACGTATCCGGTCCTCAAGAAGCCTTTAACAATAAAGAACGATATAAAGGTTATTTACAAGCGTTAGCAGAAGCAGGATTAAAGAGTCAACAATACTTTCAAGGTGACTTTACGACACCTTCTGGTTATGCGGCTGGCAAACAGATTATATCGATGAAAACAAGACCGGATTTTGTTTTTTGTGCGAATGATGAAATGGCTCTTGGCGTGATGGAAGCGTTACGTGAAGCCAGCATTGGCGTCCCCGAGGCCATTGGCGTTGCTGGTTTTGATGGATCCTACCTCAATAACCCCTATATTCGCCCAAGTCTTACCACGATTTCCATAGACCATTATGCATGGGGGCAAACGGCTGCGACGTTCTTAATCGATGCCTTGCAGCAAAGTGGTGAAGTTAAAGGGGTTTTAAAGCCCATTGGAAAAATTATGATAAAGGAGTCAACCCAACGATGAATATCAAAAAATTACTCGCCAGTCTTACCTTAGAAGAAAAAGCTGGTCAACTGGTCCAATTACCCCCTTACTTTTTCAAAAAGGAAGCGCTTCAAGAAGTAGCAGGGCCTGTGCAAAGACTGAAATTAACGGAAGCAGATATTTTTTTGGCT
>CAIMWL010000059.1 GCA_903845135.1 uncultured Caryophanales bacterium | reverse complement strand
GCGTTGCCCATTAATCTCAAAGACATATTGGTCTTCATCTTCCGCTTCGGCAATTTTAGTACGCATGATTTCTTCACCAGCATGGATAAACGGAATCCCTGCAGCAAAACTAACAAGGGCATTAATGCCGACGCTGGCGTTCGGCGCGTTTTCAATCCCCACGGTACCTTGTAATTGATCATAGAGAGTTAAGTTATCATGCGCAGAAGCATAGTTCACCGTTTTATTTGGATCTGTATAGGTGGAGTTATAGTAGTCACCATTTTTGCCTGCGAGCATCCCTTTGACGCGATTGATGAAGGTCACATTACTCGCATTATCATTTTCGCCTTTTTGGAACCAACCATATTCGGTTCCATTGCCCCAATTGTTTTCACCTTTTAAACCATTTCGACCAGCATCATTAAAACCACCAACTCCATTGAGTCGGTTGTAAACAGAATAAGTATTGGATTGTTGGTCTAACGGTAAGGCGGTATCGGAAAAGCCTTTCCAAGGTTCACCATAGATGACGATATCGGGATCGATTTCATTGAGAGCTTCTCGAACTTGGTTCATCGTGTCGACATCGATGAGTGCCATTAAATCAAAACGGAAACCTTTGATTTTATAAGTCTCTGCCCAAAACTTCACTGAGTCGATAATGAATTGGCGAAACATCGGACGTTCAGATTTCGTTTCGTTGCCAACGCCAGCACCATCAGAAAACGTACCATCTTGATTGAGTCGGAAATAATATCCCGGCACTAGCATATTAAAGTTCGAACCCATCGCACTTGCGGTGTGATTGTACACCACATCCATAATGATACGAACATCTTGCTCCGCAAAAGCTTGTACCATTTCTTTGAACTCTAAAACACGTACAGATCCATCACGAGGGTTGGTGGAATATTGACCTTCTAGAACATTAAAGTTAAGTGGATTATATCCCCAGTTGAATTTATTCGAAAGTTCGTTGTTGGCTTGATCGTAGAACGGTAGAATTTGAAGGGCATTAAATCCAAGTTCTTTAAGATGATCAAAACCAGTTGCAACGGTAATCCCATCTTGAGAAGTGTAGGTGGTTCCAGATTCTACTAGACCTTTAAACTTACCTCGGTTGGTTTCTGTTCCAGTCCACGAAGCATCCATCGTGAGATCACGCACATGGAGTTCGTATACGAGTAAATCTGTGGGTGAGCTAATATCTTCAAAGGTAACTTGATCCCAACCTTCAGGTTGAATCGTATTCACATCGATAATTTTCGCTCTGACACCATTGACCCCAGCAGTTCGAGCATAGGGATCCATGACTTCATTCGTTCCTACTGCATTGGTAACTGTGTAGGTGTAATACCGACCGATTAATCCGCGGTGTGCGGTTAAGGGCAAGACATGATAGTAAATTCCATTGACACCTTTGCTCATCGTATACGTACCGATGGGTAAATCACTAATCGTTTGTCCTGTAATGGCAGAAGTATCACCAGATGTATAAATGTTTAAACGAATCTTTTGTGAAGTAGGTGCCCAAACTTTAAAGATGGCTTCAGAAGCATTGAAGGTTAAACCCAAATCATTGCCTGTATACGTGTATTCTTGATTGAATTTTGTTGTTTCAAATAAACGATTTGCAAGTACCGTTCTGATTTTGGTTTTGGTATCGGTGGGTTTGAACTTGACCCTTACGCGATAAAGTAAACTGATATCGGCATCACTTGTTAGAGGTGCCTGAAGACCATTATTACCAGATCCACCTGTGGCAATTACATCTTCTCCTGCGAGAATTTCATAACTTGTAAATGGAGCGTTTGTTTGAATTTCAATTCGATTCCAACTAGAAAAGAATGCTCCTGTGATTCGATCTCCGGTCGCATCTGCTTCTGTAAAGTAGTATTCGGATTCACCGAGGATGAGATAAACATTCATCTCTCCTTCTGCAGTAACAAAGGAAGAAAAATCGGCAAAGAAAATCGAAGTGTCAGGTGATTGTCCAGCCCATGTATTCGCTGGACGAACAATATAATTTAATTTACTTCTAGTTTCCCAAGTATCAATGGGTAACGTGATGTAACCACCATATGCATCGGATTGAGTGAAGATAAATAATTCACCATCAAAACCATCTTCCCATATCCATAAAGCATGATTTGCATAATTGACAACATTATCGCCTCTTAAACGAAAAGTGATTTCTGTTATTGATACATCAGTGCTTGAAGAATTAGTGGTTGAATTTGAATTACTTAGATTTATTGAAGAATTTGAGGATGAATTATTACATGCCGAAAGTGTCGTAAGTCCTAAAAGTAAATAAATCGAAAATCGATATGGTTTCATTCAAAAAATAATAGCATGAATTCTATGAAAAACTAATTGAGTGCAGTTGAAATACTATAGAAATCTTTAAGATATTGAAGTCTTTGAAGACCTGTAACGCCACCACCCACATCTAGAGCATCAAATTGATTTTGATCAAAGGTAGCCATGCCATTATAAGTGTTGATTGCAGTTTGAGCTGATGCGCTTGTACATGCTTCTCCACTTGTATCAATTGATTGGCTTAAATCTGAAACTAATGTGGTGGTTAATGCAGTGAAACTGGTAACAGTTCTTTTATTTATAGCATTATAGTCTAAATTAAAATAATAACCTGGCGTATTTGAGTCTAAAGTATCAAAATCCACAGTTCTATCCCACTCAGTATTTACATTCGCCGGATCCCTTCGAGTAAAGAAAAATTTAGTATATTGAGTCGGAACATCATAATACCATTTTGAATTTCCTGTTTCATAGTTACTGGATGTTGAGTTTCCACCTGTAATTAATAATATACCTGGCCAATTTGCAAGTACTGCCCCACTTGTCCCTCCATAAACGTAAAGGTAAGTGTTTCCGGCAGATCCCCAAGTACTATTGTTTACAGTAACCCAAATTCTATTGGTTTCAGTCGTAGCAGCTTGTGGTTCAAACTGACTTGTATTTTGGTTTGCAGATAAGACAACACCACCCACCATAAAAGTTGTGAGGGTTGCCAAAAGTGTTTTTTTAAAATTCATGATACAGTTCCCCTTATAATCAAAAAGTAAAAGATAACAATTTATTGATATGTTAGCGGTTACATTTTAATTTGTCAATATC
>CAIMWL010000058.1 GCA_903845135.1 uncultured Caryophanales bacterium | reverse complement strand
GATTGTCGTGAAAGTTTGCGACGCATTAAACGGTCAACGTTGCCCAATCTTTCCAAGTACAAAAGTCACATTAAACTGGGATTTACCTGATCCTTCTGCGTTGCCTGGAACCGAAGAAGAAAAATTAAAAGCGATTCGCCCTATTCGTGATTTAATTCTAACAAGGGTTCAAGCGCTCATTCGAGACTATAAGGATATGAAGTTTATTTAAATTGATTAATCAACGGTTCATTTTGTAAGTAAAGTTGTAGGTTATTGTACAAAGCATCAAACATTCTTTCTAGGTTTTGAATAGAAGTAAATGAAATATGAGGGGTGATTGTAAGATTGTCTAACCCCCAAAATGGATGATCTTTGGGCAGTGGTTCTTTGCTGAAAGTGTCCAAAACAGCGTGACGAATTTTTTTATTTTGTAATAAAGCGATAAGTGCAGATTCATCGATGAGTTCACTGCGACCCACATTCACAAAAATAGTTTTCGGATGAAGTCTTTCAAATAATGGCCCATTGAATAAACCTTGGGTATCTTGATTTAAGGCGAGCGACACAATCACCACTTCATAATTTGCGATTTGATTGGCTAAGTCTTGGAGAGAATACGTTTGTTGTACATAAATGGAATCAATGGGTGAACGATTAAATCCATCTACCTTGGCGCCAAAGAAAGCAAATGTCTTGGCGATTTGTAATCCAATTTGACCCAACCCAATTACGGCAACCCGTTTTCCGGAGAGTTCTTCATTGTGTCGGGAGGGACGCCATTGTTGATCTTTTTGAGTTTGTGAAAAGAATCGATGATTTTGATAAACGCTCAAGACATGACTTAAAACATATTGGGCCATGGGTTGATTGAAAACACCACGTGAACCACTGACAACAGCCTTGGCTAACTTAGGGTGTTGGAGGTTGATGCGATCTAGACCCGATGTTGCGACTTGTAAATATACCAATTCAGGAAGGGTATCAAGGTTAGATTCGATGAAAAATTGATCTGAGAATATCGCGTTTGTGTCTGGCTCTATGGTTTTGGTAACCGTAACGCCAAGTTGATTTAATTTTTCAATTTGCTGAGCGTTTAACATTAAAAAACGTGAATATAATTTTAAATTTTTCATAAGAGAATTATATGGAGATTGTGAAGTTTTTACGAGTTAAGTGCTTATGTTTGGTGCAACACTAATAATATTTGGTAAGATAACATTAATATGTTTAAGATTTTTGGGGACAACTTTCAAGATTCATTCTTAAAATTTTATTTTCAAGCATATTTGCTCATTGAACGCTCTTTAAGAATTCGTTCCCAAAATAGTCTCACAATCCGGGAAATGTTGTTGCTTGGTTTATTAGATCGTATGAAAAAAAATAACGACCATACAGTCATGAATATTGCTAAATATCTTCAAGTTTCACCACCCGTCATTTCCAATTCAGTCAAGTCATTAATACGAAAGGGCTATTTAAAAAAAGTCTTAAATACAAACGATAATCGCGTTTACTTTTTAGAATTAACAGAACAAGGCAAACTTTCTAATCAACGCTCATTTCAGTTTGGGGATCACCTTGTCAAAAAGAGCATAGGAAAATTATCCTTATTTGATGTGAGAGCGATGATGAAAGCTTTTCGTGTTGTAGAAACCGTTATTGATGAAGAAAATAAAACCTTAGACACTGAAGAAAAATTGCCAACAAAAGCAAATTTAAAATAATTCTTTCCTAATCTTTTTTGCGTTTTTTCTTACCACTTTTTCGGTAGTTTCTTTATTCAAGCAAATTAGAGTAAAATAACGTTAGTTTAAGGAGTCCTTATGCAAATTAAACCATCATTACGCAGTAACGTCTTTACCAATAGTCACCCGCTTGGATGTCAACAGTATGTCTTGGGTTTGATCAAGGAAGCAAAAACATTACCTAACTTTACTGGTCCAAAAAAAGTTCTGATTATTGGTGGTTCTTCAGGTTATGGCTTATCCACCCGTGTCACGCTTGGGGTTAATGCTGGAGCAGAAACAATCAATGTATCGTTTGAATCAAGACCTAAGGGCGATCGAACTGGATCAGCGGGTTGGTGGAACAATATCTATTTCCAACAAGCAATGCAAAGCAGTGGCAAAATTCATAAAGATTTCGTTGGCGATGCCTTTGCCCAAAGCATGAAGGATCAGGTCAAGGATTATATTCGCAAAACGTTTGGAAAAATTGATTTAATTGTCTATTCACTCGCGGCCGGTGCCAGACAACATCCAACCACTGGTGAATTAGTGCGCTCAACCCTCAAAACCATTGGTGAACCAGTGACAGGTAAAACCATTGATATTGGTGAAATGCAAATTAAAGATTTGACAGTGACCCCGGCGTCTGAACAAGAAATTAAAGATACCGTTTATGTCATGGGTGGCAGTGATTGGCTAGATTGGGTCCAACAATTAACGGATGCTAACCTACTCAATATGGGTGCTAAAGCGATTTCTTATACTTATATTGGTAGTAAAAATAATTCAAAGATTTACCGTGATGGTACGATTGGCAAAGCTAAAGATGACTTAGAAGCTGCCGGGGTGCAAATCAATCAATTGTTAAAACAACGAATCAAAGGTGAAGGTTTAATTTCAGTTTCAAAAGCCGTGGTCACCAAGGCTAGTGTCTTTATTCCCAAGATTGCCTTCTATGTTTCTACGATGTTCGAAGTGATGAAAAAACACGGTGTGCATGAGTCCACACTCCAACATAAACATCGTTTATTTAAAGACATGGTTTATGGTAACAAACGTCTACTTGATGAAAAAGGGCGTATTCGCATTGACCATTATGAAATGCAAGCTAACATTCAAGCTGAAATTGATGCCATGAGTAAGAAACTTGAAAATGATGGCATCTTTCAACTCAACGGAACCAAGCAATTTATTGATGAATTTTATCAAATCCACGGTTTCCGATTCGCTAACGTCAATTACGAGGCTGATGTCGATATGGACAAATTAAGTCTGTTGGAACCTAAATAATGTATCTCGGTATTCGTTTGACCAATCTCTTGATTGTCTCCATCATTTTCTTAGCGCATTTTTTCGCACCCGAAGGTTATTTATTTTATCAGCACACCATGAGTGAACTGGCAGGGCAAGGCGTAGATAATGCTTGGATTTTAACCACTGGATTTCTTCTAGGTGGCGCTTCTTACATCGCCTTTGCCGTTTTCTATCTTCTTCAGCAAAAACTACCCACTTGGTTATTTTGGTTAACTGCTCTGAATGGTTTGATGACCTTTTTGTTAGGCATATTTCCAACCAGTTATGATGGTTTAATCAATGCAAACGTGAATGAAGTAGTCGTGATCATCCATCGTTATATTGCGTACGCTAGTAACTTACTTACCATCGCAAGTATTACCACTCATGCCGCTTTATCTAAACAAAAGTACTTAAAATTACAACATTTGTTCTTTTTGGTTTTTGCCTTGGTTTTCTCAGGATTCTTTATTTTATATCGTCAAGAGATTCGCGGAATATTTCAACGACTCATCCTCTTAACCACGACATTATGGACGTTAAGTAGTTACGGAGAGTTAACCTTAAGTAAGCTTCGTTCGATACAACAAAATTTCGCCAGAGTGAACCGTTAGCATTACTTTTTTCTTATCCTTCCATTCATTGGATAAAGTAAACGTGTCTTTGACGGTGATGGTTTTCTCAGTCAGTGGATAAAGACTACCCTGAAGAGAAATCACTGCTTGAGAGAGCGTGAACACGGAAAAATAGGTTTCCGTTTTTTCATGATTTAAAACATAGTTTCCTTGGCGCAAATACTGTATGGATTGCTGATTTGTTAACAAGGTCACATTGGGTTTTTGAAAACGAAAAAGCATGTGTAAAATCGCTTGGTAATGATCGAGCCTACCACCAGAAAATCCGAGGATGAAAATCTGGTCATAACCTTGTTGAATACTCCAATCTAATGCGAGTTCAGCATCGGATTGATCTTTTTGTTTAGGGAATTTGTGTAGGGGGACTTTTTGCTGTTGGAGTTGGGCTAAGAATCTTGGAGAAATAGAATCAAAATCTCCGACCGCACACTGAATGGAAAACTTACTTTTTAATAGTAATTCACACCCCTTATCAACGGCGATAATATCGCCTTGAATTAAAGGTAAATCATGGAGGGTAATTTGAGATAAAACGAGGGTCGCAACTTTACTTGGCATGGATAAATTGATTTTTCCAAGCTTGAATATTATCCAGAGGCAATTGAATGTCGGTTTTAAACCGGTCATCAATCATCCCCTCTAATAAATGGATATCATTACGATCGAGCACGGTCAGTTGAAAATCTTTTTTCTTTTCAAGGGCGCGGTGATCAACGGCAAGAATAATGGTTCTCTTTTTCTTTTGTAAAGCACGAATCCCAGCGTGTAATCTAGTACCGACATACTCAATATCGGATGAATTGAGAATGGCATCATAATCTTCAAGATTCGGATTAATTAATTCTAAGTTGTTGGGTAAGCTAAGTAAATTCGCATAATTAAAATCGTTAACCCCTTGTAACCATAAATAAACTTTGCGATATTTCTTACTTAAAATGTTTAACATTTGTTGGTCTGCAACAGGGTTTTTATCATAGTCGGTAAGGGTGGTAACCACATCTTGGGATTTGGTTTTAGGAATATCTTTACAGTGATCTTTGGTTAATTTCCACATCGTTGGGCAAGCGGTATTAAGAATGTTTTTAAAACCCATTTGTTGAAATTGACTCAGTGTATAGTTGTCCCGAACCGAGTGAAGCATTTTTTTATCTAAAAGGCGGCCATAAAGTAACTTAGAATATTGATTGGGTAAATCGCCCTTTTTCCACCAACCAACCCCAACTAAAATTAATGGGGAAACAATACTTGCGGATCGTAAATTAATGTCCCATAGTTTAATAATGCGATTCATTTTTCCGCGGATTAAATTCGATCCACAGACAAAACGATAATCAAAATCATAACTATAAAATATATTTTTGAGGTACATCGTCACTGGTAAGTGGGTCGAGGCTTCAATCACGAAACTAAAATCAATTAACGGTTTTAAGTGTTCTCTTACCGATTGAGAAATAATTTTATCTCCAACATTAAATGTGGCGATAGAGGGGTCTAATAAGAGAATTCTTTTTAGTTCTTTCATTCCTATCCTATCTTACTATGGAACGTTATTTAATGGTAGAATAACCCTATGAAATCAACCATCATTAAGCATCCACTACTGGAAGAAAATTTAATTAAAAAAGCAATCGAAAATCATGATTTAATCGTTTTTCCTACCGAAACGGTCTATGGTCTAGGAGCTTCCATCTATGATGAAATCGCGGTGAAGAAGATTTTTACAACCAAAGGGAGACCTCAAGATAACCCACTCATCATTCATATTGCGGATTTAAACCAGTTAGATTTGCTAGTGACAGAAGTGAACGCTTATGCAAAAAAACTGATTAATGCCTTTTGGCCTGGGCCGTTAACTCTGGTCTTACCAAAAGCGAACGCCGTTCCTAATTTGATAACAGCCAATTTACCAACCGTTGCCGTTCGGATGCCAAAAGATTCCTTAGCAAGAGAAGTGATCAAAGCCGCTGGTGTTCCATTATGTGCTCCAAGCGCCAACTTATCAGGCAAACCTTCAGGTACAACCTTTGAAGCCGTTTATCGAGATTTTTTTGGCAAAGTAGCAGTGTTTGTCGATGGTGGCATTCCTGAATATGGCATTGAATCCACGGTCATCGATTTAACTGCAAAGATTCCTACGATTCTAAGACCTGGCGCAGTCAGTGTAGAGGCGATTGAAAATGTTCTTGGCATGGTGGTGATTTCTTCAAGTAAAGTCGACAAAGCTCCTAAGTCACCCGGTATGAAATATCAACATTACAAACCATTTGGTGATGTTATAATCCTTGATGGCAATACTGAAGAAATTGTAAAATTCTTAAAAAAAGTCAATGATCCAGAAGCTGTCTTCATGGGTAGTAATGAAGTGTGTGGACAATTACAATCCTTAACCATGAATACCTTTGCCCTTGGTCCCCAATCTACATTAGAAACGATTGCAAGAGCTCTATATCGTACTTTAAGAACACTGGACGACCTTAAAGTTAAAACCATTTACACTCATACCTTTTCTACCAAAGGGATTGGGACCGCGCTCATGAACCGTCTAGAAAAAGCATCCTCCAAAACGATTAAACTATAAACCAATCATGCGTCAAGGAATATTATGTATTTTTTCCGGTCCGCCTTTATCCGGTAAATCAACTTTCATTGGTGGTCTTAAAAAAAACATTAATACACTGGTAATAATCTCGACTGATGAGATTCGTTTTGAACTTGCAAAAGATTATCAATTCAGGCCGGAAATGGAATCCCTTGTGTGGGAATTAGCTTATCAACGAGCACGATCTGCATTAAATACAGGTCAGGTGGTCGCGTTTGATGCCACGCTCATAAATCCAGAGTATCGAGGGAAACTCTTATTACAATTCCCGAAAATTCCTATTTTATATTTTGCGTTTGTCAAACCCGAATACCAAGTGATTAAAGAACGTAATGAAAAAAGAAAATGGAAACAAATTGAGACTAACGCTCTCAAAAAAATGTATGAGGATTACAAATTCCCCACCGAATCAGAAAAAACTTATTATTATCGAGTGTTCGATGTTACAAATGAAAACTTCCTCGATACAATAGAAATAGGAGCACGATTCATCCTCAATCTTTATGGATCCTAAATTACACCCTCTTGAATCTGATGAAGCGATGATGCTGATGCATCGGTTTCTTGCCGATGTCATTTTTGAATATCGTGAAAATGAAATCAAAGACTGGTTACAAGGACTAAACTATGCCTCTATCCAAGAGATATTAGATAAAGCTGGAAATGAAGATTTAAAAAAGAATGCCTTTATTATTCCTTTTACTTATTTGCATTATGCGGTCGTACCCAATCCATCCTTAGTTGATCAATTAAAAGTCTGGTTACAAGCCCACCCGTTAATTCCACAAAACAATATGATTCTTCAAAAAACAAAATTAAACTTTGACCGAATCTTTAAAGGTAAAACCGCGTTTATTCACGACGTTAATAACGACGGGCATAAATCTTATTAATTAATTCTGTGATGGTCGGCTTTTTTATTTTCAAGAACGATAACTCTTTTTGCACTTCTTGATAAAGGGATACAATCATCGCCTTGGCTTTCTGTAAACCCAATTGACTAACAAAAGTTGCTTTATTTAAGGCAACATCTGATTTCGATTTTTGTAGTTCAGCTTCGGTCGCTGTGATTTCTAAGACATCATCTTGAATTTGAAACATCAACCCTAAATGCAAACCAATTTGGCCCCAACGTTCTTCATCTTGTGGAGCGGCGATCAAGGCACCCATACGAAAGGCGGCCTCAATCAACTTACCGGTCTTATGGCGACTAATAAGTGTTAAATGTTCAACATTGGCTTGCTTTCCTTCCGCTTCAATGTCCAAAAATTGACCATAGACCATGCCATTGAGTCCAGCACGAGTTGCTAACAACTGCACGAGTTTAACTTTTTGATGGTCCTGAATAGAACGTGATTCACTCACGCGTTCAAAAGCATTGGTTAATAAACCATCTCCTAATAAAATGGCAGTTGCCTCATCAAATTGTTTATGAATCGTAGGCACGCCGTGTCTTAAGATATCATCATCCATCGCCGGTAAATCGTCATGAATTAAAGAATAGAGATGAATCATTTCAATACTCGTGGCTAAATCAACAAACGGCAAATAATCCTCACCGTAACTTTCGATGAGTGAAAGCACAACCAATGGTCTGAATCTTTTGCCACCAGCTTTCACTGCATATAGCGCCGCTTCTTTTAATTTTGAAGTTGGTAACCGATCAATAAATTGAATTAAGGATGATTCGATGAGTGTTTTCATAATGGTTTGGATAAAGATGCGGGAAGAATGATATCCGCAGTCACCAGATCACGAATTCGTTTCTTCCCTAACACTAACATGATCATTTTGATTTCTTCGATAAATTGATTGAGTTTTTCTACGGCTTGTTCATGGTTATGGTCTTTAACCAGATGCAAGAAAAAGCCTGATAAACCAACAATCTTCGCGCCAAGAGCTAAACACTTCACCACATCAAGTGGGTTGCGAACACCGCCACTTGCGATGATATTTAATTGGGGAAAGCTTTTGGCATTGACTAAACTTTGCACCGTTGATAAACCCCAATCATCAAAACTTGAATATGGTTTTTGTCGTCGTTGATTTTCAATGACTGCAAAATTAGTGCCACCTTGTCCTGCAACATCAAGATATTCAACACCGATGTCACTCAATTGTTTAATGGTTTTTGTGCTCATGCCAAAACCCACCTCTTTAACAATCACTGGGATTTTCAATGCCTCTTTAATGAGTTGGATTGACTTCAGTAGCCCGGTAAAATCTCGATCACCTTCTGGCATCACCACTTCTTGAACTACATTCACATGAATTTGTAAGGCATTGGCATTTAATAATCTCACAGCTTTTTTAGCGTTCTCGATCGTTTGCCCTGCGCCAACGTTGGCAATGACAAAACCTTGAGGATTAACTTGGCGAATGATGGTAAAAGAATCTGCCAAATTTGGATTCTTAATCGCCGCTGTCACTGAACCAGTTGCAAGGGGAATCTGAAAATGTTTGGCGAGCATCGCAAAACGTTCATTTAAGAGTTTAGCTTGATCACTACCACCAGTCATCGCGTTGATATAAAAAGGCAGGGGAAATTTTTGATTGAATATTGATACCGATAAATCTAGGTTCGCTTCGTCGATTTCTGGAAAAGCATGGTGGACAAATTTAATCGTGTCAAAATCGTTTGCTTTTGATTGTTGGGCGTACGCTAGTTGAATGTGATCGTCTTTTCGATTCATATTTAAATTATATCGGAAAGAATTTTAAAATTAAGTAATTTCATCTGTTTGGTAAACCAAACTTGTTTACTTTTAGTCATAAAAACTAACATACAATCGCCCCCACCCGCACCTGACATTTTTGCAAACCCTCCGCCAGCTTTGGCGATTTGCATTATCTTATTCATATTGTTAGTGATCATACCGGCTTGCGATTGTTTTTCCAACGCAAGTAAATGGTCTTGAAGATCCTCTATGATATTCATTTGATGATTTTCCGTCAATGCCTTGACGAGTTTGTTACTTTTTTCAACCCAGTTTTTATTGATGAAAGGTTGGACTTTTCTCACCATATCATGAGAATTTGCAGAGGTGCCAGTGTAAACTACGATTGGTTTTTTTATTTTGAAATGAATCGGTTCAATCATCAAATCTTCCCAAGGTAAATTGAGTAATTTATCGACATGTAAGGTTTTCAAAAGTGTGGCCATCTTAGGGGAAAATTTACGATATAGAATGGGCTGATTAAAACTACTACAAGCAAGATCACCAAAGGAGGTTTCGGGATAATTCTGAATCGTCGCAATCACCGCCAATTGATAAAGCATGAGTGGTGTAAATGCAATGCGATAAAAATTTAATAAAGCGCCAATCACTGCAACCGTAATCGCGCCACTACTCCCTAATCCATATTTGCCGTGGTCTGCAACTAAAGTTGACTCAATCGTGAGTTTGAAAGGTTTCCAAGTCATCCCTTTACTCATGGATAATTGGCGAACAACTTCAATTGCCAACCTTAAATAAGGATTCTTTATTTCTTCAATAAAATTAAAAACTAGATTCTCTAAAGGATATTGTCGATTCACAATCGCGGATTGTTTTTGCGATTCAATGGTTACTTTAATCCCTTTTTTAACAGGCATAATAATGGCAAGTCCATTCGGTTGGGTTACCGCATATTCACCGGCAAGATAAAGTTTGCCAGGAGCAAAAAAAGAAAGGTTATTGCGCACTGGCTTTTCCGCCAATTCTGGAAATAAGATAACGCGTTTTAATTTTGGATTTGAGCAGTTCTTCCCATTGAGTTAGTTTAGTCTCTTCAATCAAAATCTTTACGTTAGGACCTGCATCCATGGTCGCATAACCTTCAAGGCCATTCTTTCTTGCATCTTTTACAAGCGCTAAGACAGCTAGTGAACTTGGTTGTTGATAAATAATTGGTGGGACAGCATCCTTCATGACTTGATGAAGTCTTTGGCTATTTTCTTCCATAATGTCACCCACAAGGTTGAAATTTTTATGTTGGATTGCATTGACCATTGCTTGATAATCTTGCTCACTTTCTTGCATCCATTGAGCATAACTAGGCGCGGTTAATTTGGTAATTTTCATCGCTTCGCGACTGGAAATTGCTTTTTTTTCCTCAGAAATTAACACCACGATCATCATCAAACCTTTAAAAGGGTTGGCAATCGACGTTAAAGTACCATTACGATGCCAAAGCGCAAAACCATCCACTAAACTACGACAGGAACTTCCCGACCCAATCCTGGTTAAAGTGGCCAGTTCCTGCAAGGTATAGTTGGCTTGAAAGTAACGATCCAAGCCAACGGTTAAAGCCGCAAATCCTGACGCGGAAGAGGCTAGTCCAGAGGCAGTTGGAAAATTATTCTTTGATTTGATGATCACTCGATCATCACGAAAATGTTTTAAAACATCTTTGACGCGTTGGGTTTCTTTTTCATCAGCTTGCTTACCATTTAATTCAAATTGAAATGACCCTTCTTCAAAGGTAGTTTCGGTCCATAAATCAGTGAGGGTTAGCGAAACCGATGTGGTGGTTGGCAGCACCAATTGTTCATTGGCTTTACCCCAATATTTAATCAACGCAATATTCACCGGGGAGCGGGCAATCACTTTTTTCATGCTTTTAAGTTCATCATCCACACTTCTTTAGTCATGTTGGTTTGAAAATGTTTAACGAGTTTTTCTGCGAGTGATTGGTTGTCGAATAAGGCAATCATCGAACCACCTAAGCCGCCACCTGTTAGTTTTGCACCCAGGGCACCTAGGCGATTGGCTGATTCTACCATCGCGTCTAGTTGAGGATGAGATACTTCTAATTCTTGTAAGTGATAGTGAGCTTGATTCATATATTTGGCAATTTCTTCAACACTTCCTTTATCGATAGCTTCCTTGACTAAAATCGCCATTAAACCAAGTGATTCTAAGTGGGCTTGTGCTAGATTTTGACTATATAATTTTGCGACTCTGCTTACTGCTTCTTTAGTACTTCCTTTTACACCCGTATTAGCAACCACAAGATAAGCGGGTAAGTTAATCTTCAATGATTCGGGTTCTTTACCTTTAATGAAGTACCAAGCGTGGTTGTTTGCTGTGGTTAAGGCGTCGATACCACTTGCAGACCCGTGCACTAGTTTTTCAGCAAGTTGGGTTTTTTCAAAACGTAATGATGAAGAGAGTGGGGTGTTGGATAGATCATAAAGTGCTTGGACAATCGCACCGCTAATGGCAGCACTACTACCCATACCGGCGGAATTAGGAATTTGGTTTTCTATCTCAAGTTGTACAGGACCATAATGAAGAGCAGTTCTGAGTTCATCAACTAAATATTTAATGAACAATAATTCTTGAGGCAATCCGTTCATCGGACCTCTAAATAGCGTTGATATTAAAGTATCTTCATCGCTTAATCTGACATTGACTTTCGCCTTTAATACAAGAAAGGGTAAAGAAATGCCTGGGTATCCATAGACAACCGAATGCTCGCCAATCAAAATTATTTTAGCGTGGGATACACCAAAACCTTGTTTTTTATTCATCGTTTCTATTTTACAACATTAAGCTTAAGCACTTTAACAATAAATCAACCAAACTTATGTTAAATTAAATCTAAGGTAATTACTTATGAAAGAAAATCAGTTCTTTTTAACCGCTTTATCTACGCTCGCGTTAACAGCATGTGGGGGTGCTTCTTTTCCATCAAACGCTAATTCATCGGCCTTAGATTTTCAAACCATTAATGACCAACCCAATCGCTTTGTCTTGCGCTCTTTAGCGAATATGATGAGCAATCCCGGTAGCGCAATTCGTAGCAATATCAGTGTGGATGCGGAAGTGTTGTCGGAAATTATTTTGCCTAATTATCAAACCACGAATATTTTTCAAATCACCGCCGACGCTGAGTTGGCAATGAATACACCAT
>CAIMWL010000057.1 GCA_903845135.1 uncultured Caryophanales bacterium | reverse complement strand
TTCATCGACTTGTTTAGGTTGTGAAGAAATTTGCGTATCCCGTTCAGAAATATGTATCACTTTGACACCAATTCTCTTTGCAATCTCGTTAAATTGTTGATTGGCCATTAAACTTTCAAGCATCACTTTATCTTCATGAATGACTTTTTTATCCTTGATCATTTTTTCAGCAATATCAAGAAGTCCTTGCTTGATTAATGAGGAAATTAAACCAGGGTTTGCCCCGTGTTCTGTGAGAATAGTGGGACCTTTTTTTGTCCAAGACTTCATCATCTTTCTTAAACGCATATGGCGGTAATATAACGTTTTTTCAGTTGGATGTTTTTCATGACTATGCGTATATGGATCCCAAAGTTCAATCGATGTATTAATATAATTAACATCGTGCTCATGGCACCATTGAATGATGTCTTCAGCACCAATATTCCAGGCTAAATCGATAATGAAATCCTTCGCTTGAACATATTTAGAAAGTTGCGCAGCCATTTTGGGTTGAGTTATTTTTTCCCGAACATAATGCACACCACGATTAATCCAAGGTTGCAATAAAGCTTGTTTATCTTCAAAATCCATGACTGTGACATGATGGTAAGGAACATTGAGATGTTTAAAAAGTATCGGTAATGTGCATTGTGCAACGCTACCAAATCCAATCATCAAAATTTTATGATTAAATTTTTTTTCCATCACAAATATTGTAAAGCAAATTAAATAAAATGAAACAAAAATACGTTACTTTTTAATTGAAAAAGTGACGCCTGTTAAAGACTCAGAAATATCAAAAAACTTTTTAGCAATTTTACGATCATGACTTAAAGTAATGGATTGAACAAGTCTTGCTTTTCGACCACCGATTTCAAACCATCCACTTGGTCCAAAGTACTCGCCACCTTTAACGGTTTGATTCAAAGAAGCTTCAATGGTCGGTATCGCCCCTCGCTTTGCCGATTGTAAAGGAATTAAAAATTTCATCAAGTGATAAAGTGGTTGAGTTTTGTTGTTCTTAAAAAGTAAATTAGTTTTAGAAACACCTGGATGGGCGGCTAATACTTTCACTTTGAGTTTTGCTTTTTTTAGACGGTGATCAAGTTCATATGTAAAGAGAAGATTGGCAAGTTTTGATCGACTATAAGCACCCCAAGGTGTATAGGTTTTTGGTTTTTGAAATTGCAAATTATCAAAATCAATGGTGCCTCTTCGATGCGCAATACTCGATACATTGACCACTCGACCTTGACTAGCGATGAGCATCGATAGTAATTGGCCAGTTAGAGCAAAATGCCCAAAGTGGTTGGTTGCCAATTGCGATTCAAAACCATCTTGAGTCAATTGGTATTCACCAAACATAATCCCAGCATTATTCACTAATAAATCCAGGCGTGAATATTGTTTTTTAAATTGAGCAACAAATTGTTGAACCGAAGCAAGGCTCATTAAATCAAGTTCAATAAAGGAAACGCTTCCAGGTAATTTTAACGCTTGTAAGTTTTGAATGGCTTCTTCAGCGCGCGCTTTTGAACGAGAGGCCATCACGACTTGCGCACCCTCTTTTAAAAAACGTTCAATCGCAAAATAACCGATTCCAGAATTACCACCTGTAACAATCACGACTTTTTCTTTGAGTTGCATGTTTATTTACCTCGCACTTTATGATAAACCAATCGCTCACCTGCTAGGGGTAAATTGACTCGGCCTACCTCTAGATAACCAAGCGATATTAATAATCCTCTCATAGGCAGATTTTTTTCATGGGTGTCGACCCTCACGTTGCGAATGCCTTGACCCCATACCTTTGCTTCTATCGCTGATAAAAAAAGTTTTCCTAATTTTTTTCCTTGAAATTCGGGATGAATAAAAAAGCGATGAATCACAATATAGGGTTCCTGATTTAACCACGATCCTGATAGTAAGTGATCATAGGCATCATCTTTAGATAATAATGCTGCCCCACCGATGAAAGTTTGGTCCTTTAAGAAAAGGTGATAGCGATGGTTTTTGACATCAACCTTTATGGTCATCAAAGAAGGTTCTTTACCTTGCCATTGATCGGATTGTTGCGCAGCAAGAATCGGCCGACATAAATCAATGGAATGCATAATCCAAGCGATATTTTTTGGTTGGGCAATTTTCAACGAATATTTTGACAATGTCATGATGCTATTATAAAATAGATTCGCGAAAAGATTTTAATCTAATCGTGATTCCCACACTTTGCTGTGATGGCGAATGCCAATACAGAACATCCATTATCCCCCATAATGGATGTTTTTTATTTGACAACCCTTGGTTACCTCACTTATGGTAATGCTATGAAACATGCAATTGGTTCATTGGCAAAGTTAAAAGAAGATAAAAAATGGCGAGTGATTTTCAATGATCATCCCTACTTAATTGCCCTCGTTGGTCATCATGTCTATGCTATTCCTGATCAATGTCCTCATCAAGACGCGTCTTTATTTCAAGGAAAAATTGTCGGTGATACGGTGACATGTCCACTGCATCAAGCCAAGTTTAATTTAATTTCAGGCGAAATTGATGAAGTCAGCAAAATGCTTTATTTTGATTTCGGGCCAGAAAAAATCACGACCCATAAGGTCGTGATTGAAGGCGATCAACTTTTTTTAGAGCTCTAATATTATTTGATTCGAAGTTGGGTTTTAATCATTGCAATTTCTTGGGCAATCAGCGTTTGCGCTTCCGCTCTAGAAATATATTGACCTTGGAATTTTGCTAATTCTTCGATGACAATTCTTCTCACTAGATTAATATCAAGCGATGCATGATAAGGATTTCCAGCAATACCAACGGGTTGTTGCGGGTAAATGGTTTGAGTATTTCTCATCATGTTGAGTTCTTCTTGCATCACCACTTTCACTAATTCCGATAAATTATCGTTTGCAGAAGGTTGGGCTGAAGTTGAGGGGTTTGACGCCACCGAGGCTGCTTGTAATGTGGGTTGGACTGGAAGTGGTTGATTAACCGTTGGTTTTAAGGTTGGAGTTATCGTTTTCTTTGTGATTTTTACTTTCGCTTTTGCCGTCAGTCCAATTAAAAAAATCATCAATAATGCTAATAAAGTGAAACCAAATGTCGCAGCAAAGAACAAGGTGTTGATCATATCGGTATTCAATAAGTCGAGTAAATAAGTGACAAAACGGCCACCTGTAAAATCATTGTTGAGAATAATGGCGCTCATCCCGACAGAGAAAAAATCAACAATCGATAGGGCGGCAATCACGCCAAGGAGCGGTCGGCGGACGAGCAAGCTTCTTACCAAGACAACGAGGGCGAGAACCAAAGATAATCCTAATCCCCCTAAAATAATGTAATCGACCACTGCACTGCCACCGTTTAAGTTAAAGCTGAGCGTGGAAGCAAATTCAAGGACGTAAGCTAAGAAGCCGTCCCATAATGAAATGATGATGGTCGTCAAAGCAGTGTAATCAAAATTATTCATGACCCCATAAATACCATTCATAATCGCAATCGATAAAATCGATGCAATGAGTAAGACTTTAAATATTAATCTTTTCATATCTAATCTCCTTAGATTTCTATTTATTTTATCATATTAGTGGGATAAAACTAACAATTTTAGTCGTTCGTATTATCTTTAGTAGGACCTTTTTTTGTGGTCATTCTCACGAGGATATATTTTGCATGAAATAACCTTTTAAG
>CAIMWL010000056.1 GCA_903845135.1 uncultured Caryophanales bacterium | reverse complement strand
TATTGTTCCGGTTCCTAAACTCAAAGCTCGGGGAAGAAAAAATGCCTTAAATTTCTTATTGGAAACATTTAAGAAATATGTCGAACAAGATGATACAGTTTTCATCGTCCAAAATGACTGTGCTGAAGATGCAAAATATCTCGCAGAAGAATTAAAGAAAATTCGCCCTAGCATTAAAACCTTAGTCAATGCTCAAATGGGTCCAGTGATTGCGGCCCATGGTGGATTAGGTACAATCGGCATTATGTTCGTTGGCAAGACCAAAGACATCGAATAAGACGTTTTGTTGTTTCTAAAAAAGGACAGATTGACTGTCCTTTTTTTATTTGCTTTTTAATAGTTTGATAAGAATTTGATTGGTGAGAGTAGGATTAACTTTACCACCGGTTTTTTTCATAATTTGACCGATTAAAAATCCAACGGCTCGATCCTTGCCTTGTTGAAAATCGATGATCGATTGAGGATTGGCAGAGAGAACTTCTTGAACTTGCTGGGTAATATAACCTTCATCGGAAATTTGTAACATATTCATTTTTTCGGCTAGTGGTCGAGGATCACCTGGATTTTTAATCATGATTTCAAATAATTCTTTTGCTTGTTTGTTGGAAAGATCACCTTTGGCAATCATGCTCATGAGTAAAGCCATATACTTTGGTTGAATGGGAAACGCTAACATAGTGAGATTCGCTTTATTTAAATAGGAGGCAATCTCACCTAACAACCAATTGGCATAAAGTTTATAGTGATTGCCAAGCGTGGTTAATTGATCAAAATATTCGGACACATAAACATCTTGAGTTAACTGAATTGCATCGTATTCACTTAAACCTAATTCACCTTGATATCGTGTTCTTTTGGTAGTCGCTAACGGTAAGGATTGATGAATCGCATTGCCAATAAAATCTTGAGTAAGCGAAATTGGAACGATATTGGGTTCGGTGAAATATTTATAATCAACCGCATCCGTTTTTTTCCGCATCAGGATGGTTTCTTTTTTTAGTTCATCATATCGTCGGGTTTCTTGTTGAACTGGCATACCGGCAATTAATGAACGTTCTTGACGAAGCATTTCGACATCAATCGCCCGTTGAACATTGGCGATTGAATTTAAATTTTTGATTTCAACTTTGGTTCCCAAGATTTCCGTGCCAACGGGACGAACGGAAATGTTGACGTCGCAGCGTAACGATCCTTCTTCCATTTTGCCACTGGACACTTTTAAAAACGAAACGATTTGGCGAATGGCTTCGACAAACGCTGCCGCTTGAGCGCCATTACGAATATCGGGTTTGGTGACGATTTCCATTAAAGGAATACCAGCGCGATTATAATCAACCAAGGTAAATCCCTCGTAGTGATGCTGCATCGCCGTATCTTCTTCCACATGCAATCGTTCAATGCGAATTTTAAAAGGTTGATTTTCAACCATGACTTCAATCCAACCTTCTGAACCAATTGGTCTCGCGTTTTGGGTAATTTGATAACCTTTTGGTAAATCAGGATAAAAATAGTTTTTACGATCAAACCAAAGTTGAGAATCGATTTGTAAATGTAAGGCATGACAAACTTGAATCGCATTGATAATCGCTTGACGATTGACCACTGGCATGGTGCCGGGATGACCTAAATCAAGTGGCACGACAGCCGTATTTGGATCGGCTTTATAGGTGACAGGAGCAGTGGAAAACATTTTCGACTTGGTTTGCATTTCCACATGGATTTCTAAACCAATGACAGCTTCGACGTTCATGATGGTTTCCTCGTGAGGATAGAAAGATTTTTTAAGCCGGTAAATTGCTCAACCACATAGGCGACTTCTAGCGTGGTTGCTTCTTCAAAGGCGCGACCCATAATATTGGCGCCAAAGGGCATATTTTGTTCAAAGCCAATTGGAATGGTCACGGATGGTAAACCGGCAAAGTTACCGAGCGCGAGGTGGGAATCAGCAATTAAATATTGGCTAGATAATCGATCACTTGAATCAGTGAATTTTGGGGCAATGGTTGGAGCGGCGGGTAAATAAATGACATCGTAAGTTTGATAAAGTTGTTGAAGATTTTCTACAATCATGCGCCGAACCCGTTGCGCTCTTAAAAATAAATCTTGTTGATTTTCTTTCATTAAGACAAAACTACCAATAACAAATCGGCGTTTAATCAATTCAGAAAATCCTGCAGTTCTTGCTTGCATCATCACGTCTTGATAGGTTTTACCTTGGTAACCTGGGCCAAACTTTAGACCATCTAAATTAGCATTATTACTCGTTGCCTCTGCACAAGATAGTGTCATATACGTTGGATAAATGGCTTGGAGTAATGCTAAAGGGAAATGGACATAATCGACTTGGGCACCGGCTTTCTTTAACGCTTCAAGGGTTTGTTTAAAGCGTTGAAGAATGATTGGATTTTGAATCGAATCCATCACTTCATGAATCACCGCAATTTTTTTACC
>CAIMWL010000055.1 GCA_903845135.1 uncultured Caryophanales bacterium | reverse complement strand
TGACATTTTCTTGGTACATTTGGATTGCCCAAACCGCATCGCCCCCACCAGTAATGGTTAAGGCAATTAAATCTTGAGCAAAGTTAACGCCACCATCCACCACTGGAGCATTACCCCAGTTTTGTGACCAGGTAGGCCAATTTTCCCAACCATCAATAAAGCTACCGTTTCTCAAAAGATTTTCATCTTTAAATGCGAGGCTGACTACATTCACCGTGGTTTGTGCAGTCGCTTCGTTTCCAGCAGCATCTTCAACTGAATAATTGACGGTGTAAACTGCAGGAACCGAAGTATCAACGGCATTGACGACTGCATTATTGCTATCAAGAATTTCCACTAAAATGGAATCGGTTAAATCACCATCGACTACATCTAAAGCAGTGACTCCGTTTAAAGGATCATACGTTGAACCGACTAAAACACTAATCGTACTAGATACACCCGAGAAGTTTGGCGCGGTCACATCTGGACCAGCGGTGGCTTCTTCAATCGTGATGTCATCAAAATACATCGTCGCATCAACCTTTTGGCCACTCACGGTTCCTAATTCAAATAAAATCCCACCACGCTTATTGTCTAAACGGTGCGTAAAAATATAAGAATAGGTTGCCCATTCAGTACCAATGGTTCTAATTTCAGGTTGACCAGGTTTAAAGTCAGTGAACCAAGGTGCAGAGGTTAATAATTCACCCGCATTTAAATTAATGGGTTTAACCACACTTGATTTGGCTCTAAAACTCACTTCATAAGTCGTGTCGATTTCAAAAGGAACATTCATTTGTCCAAAGCGTGGAGCATAAGCAACAGGACTGGCCACGACTACAACTTTTAATGCGCCTTCTTCGATATCAAAGGCAATACTTGAACCACTTTCGTTATAAACAACACCTGGATCAGTCCAGCCAGCTGTCCCTAAAGCAAAATCTGGATTGAGTAACATCCCACCTGTTGATTCGGGTTGTTCCACGGTCACATTTCTAAATTTGGTAGCAACAATCGTACCTGATTGGACACGATATTGAACGGTGTGAACACCGGTTCTAGTGGTGTCTAAAACACCTGTTGTCGTGTTAACCGCAGTAGAAATCGAAGAGAGGGTAATACTCGAGGTAAAATCTTGGCCGTTATTGCCAGTGGCAGTAACGCCAGTTAAAAAATTAAAATCAGCGTCGAATTCTACGGAGATATCATTAGCCCCAGTAATCGTAATCGAGGATAAAGTACTCGTACTTGTTGAACTAGCTTGGCTACTCGAACTTGGGGTTCCGCACGCGGCAAGCACAAGGGCTGCTAACGTTATGGAGAGACCCTTCCAATAATGTTTCATCAATAATTTCCTTTCATGATGATTAAGAGTGAACAATTTCCCTACGGATCAATTTTATGCTGGTGATGGTCCTCCTTTTAATAAAACTTCTATCTCGCTAATCCGTTTTTGGCGAATCGCCATTGCATGATCACCTTTGATGGTGTTGCCTTCAATGACGATGGGTTGAGTTTGTGTTGGCGATGATAATCGATAACCAATAACTGCTAGCGCTTTATCCGTTGATTTAAATTTTTCAGTGATCGATAAACGAACTTTAATGTTGGCAAACAAAGTGGTTTCAATTTTTCCATCCTTAAAATAATCTAATGGAATCGTAGGTTGAATTTGAAATTGAAGTTTTTGTTGACTATAACTAAATAAAGTTTTACCCAAGATTAATCGCTTCCACATGGAAATCACTTCTGCGGTAGACCCAGATAATCTTGCATAAAATCCTTGACCATGTTTTGAGGAATCGGGATTATTCGTTGTCGCGATAAATGAGGAATTTTCTAAAGGTGATCTACCATAAACTTCAGGGTTCATGAAGCAAGTAAGCCCATATTGCATCGTTTCAAAAAAAGCAGGGTA
>CAIMWL010000054.1 GCA_903845135.1 uncultured Caryophanales bacterium | reverse complement strand
TTTGTTGATAGTCTTGAATTAATCCATCTGCTTGTTCTTGATGATCCAGCGCTGCTTGGTATCCCAAGGATAAGTAATATAACATTCGCCAAAACTGATTCGGATTAATCGATTTTTTCATGCGCTTGAGATCGTGGGTTGTGAAGGGAGTGGGTGGAATTGGTGGGATTTTACCTTGCTCCAATAAAGCGAATTTAAAGATGCCCGGGTAAGTCTTTTCTAAGTTGAATTTAGCGATTTGGATTTCTTTTAGCATGAGAATAAAAGAGTGACTAGAAGAAGTAGATTGTTTAAGATTTTGTAATTGTTCATTTGTAAACTGAAGACAAGCTTTATATAGCTTTTCTTTAGAACCAAAATGATGAAACAACAAGGGTTTAGAAACCTTAGCTATGTTGGCAATCTTTGCCATGGAAGCCTTGGATTTACCCAACTGACTAAACACGATTAATCCAGCTTTGATAATATTTAACTGAGACTGAGTTATATTCATAAATATCATTATACTGACCGAAATGGTCAGTGTCAATCAAGGGTTAAGAAGGGTATAATAACATTCATGATAGATAGTAAAAGCGTCTTTCAACGCTATGAGAAAAAATTTATTCTTACCCGTGAACAATATGAAAACATCTTAATTTCGATTAAGCGAAATATGAAATATGATCCGTTTTGCAAAGACGGCAAGACCTATCATTTAAGAAATGTTTATTTTGATACACCAGACCATCAACTCATCTCATTATCCTTATTAAGACCAGACTTCAAAGAAAAATTAAGAATTAGAAAATATGGTGTCCAAGGAGACCATACCAATATTGTTTTTTTAGAAGTTAAAAGAAAAATTAAAGGGGTTGTCACCAAAAGAAGAGCATCACTCAGTCTCGATGAAATTGAACAATTTATGAATCAGGGATTAATTCCTGAAAGACAAACCTTTCATGATCAACAGATTCTAAAAGAACTTAAATACATGACGCAGATCTATCAATTAAGGAAAGCGGTGTTTATTGAATATGATCGTTTGGCTTTTTTTGATAAAAAAGACCCTGAATTTCGCGTCACATTTGACCATCAGATTCATACGCGTTATGATAATTTTGATTTTGAAAGCAAAGTAAAAGGAACCCTTTTACTTGCCCAAGATATGGTGTTGATGGAGGTCAAGGTTGGCGAGGCAATGCCTCTATGGTTTGCCAAAACACTCGCCCGCTTAAAAATCTATCTCAATACCTTTTCAAAATATGGCAAGGCTTATGAACAAAGCCTAGCAAAGGAGATTGGCAACGATGTTTGACAATTTGAATACGCAATTCGATAGTTTGGTTGTGATTGCCCTTGTGGTGATGATTTCTTCTGTCTTGCTAGGGATTGCCCTGGCGTATTTCTATATGTTTATTAAAAGAGAAGATGGATATGTTTCAGACTTTCCCTGGACCATGGCGATTATGCCACCCGTTGTGGCAGTGTTAATTATTATGTTAGCGAATAACCTCGCTGCTGGTATTGCGGTCGGAGGTTTATTTGCCTTGACTCGGTTTCGTTCCAATCAACGCAATACAGAAGATATCGCCTATGTTTTACTAACCGTTGTCATCGGTGTCATTGCGGGGACAGGTTATGTGGCTTTTGCATTCATCTTCACTTTATTCATGATGGCGGTTATCTTGGTGTTATATTTTTTACGCTTTGGCAAAACTTCCGAAAAGAATTTAGCGCTTAGGATTGTGGTACCTGAAAGTCTTAACTACGAAAACCTCTTTGATGATTTGTTAAAGAAATATTGCTTATCGTATGCGATAAATCGAGTGAGAACGATTGATTTTGGGACCCTCTTTGAATTGACTTATCATATTGTGATTAAAAAATCGACCAAACAAAAAGAAATGGTTGACGAACTAAGACAACGCAATGGTAATCTAACGATCACGCTTACGGTTCAACGATTTAACCAGGTGGACTAAGATGACGTTATTCGCCTTGTCAGCAGTGTTCTTGATTGGAGTGACACCTCCGCTTCCACTTCAAGAGACCGTTCAGCTTTCTTTTATCATCTTGAACGATGAACAAACCAAGGTGATCACATTGAATCAAGGTGAATTTTATTTTAACCCTCCAACTGACTTTGTCATTCGCGAGAATGTAAGATTAAAGGGCTGGTATCAAGACGAGAATCTAACTCGATTTCATGATTTTGATGCTCCCATTAATCAGGACACATTGGTTTACGCAGCGTGGGATTATCTTAATCCAGCGATTGCCCTTGCTCAACTTACCCAATCTCTTGAAGGTGATCAATTTGAGTCAAAAACGATGACTTTATCATTGCCTTTATATGCCCCATTGAAAGAAGGACTGCGTTATCAATGGCAAGCCGCGCCACAAAATAGTGCGGATTTTGAAAATATTGGTGGTGCGAATGCTGATCATTTTGCCCCATTCCGCAACGGGACATTTCAATATCGTTTAAGATATCGATTGCCCATTTATAGCGTTAGCGGCACGATCATTGATTTTGTGAGTTATTATTCGAATATTGTGACCATTAACATTTATGGCCAACAAACGATTGTCGGTTATATTATTACTCTAAGTTTTATTGCCTTAATCGGCATGATTTGGTTTTTAAGAAGAAAAAGAAACATCTATTATGAAGTGGACGGCGGTCAAGCTCTTCCACCTGGACGATTCTTTATGGGTGAAGATATTACCTTACAACCTAAGGCCAAGAAAAAAGGTTATCGTTTTATCGGTTGGTTTGAAGATGATACACTTAAACGACCATTCTCAGGACTAAGAATGCCGATGAAAGCAATCAAACTATATGCAAAATTTAAGAAAACAAAAACAAATCGCTAAAGCCATTCAAAGTTATCCGGTAAAAGAATCGATGATTTTGATTGATTTTTTACGCACTACTTTAAAAAACATGAGTCGTAACAATATCAAATCGCTTCTGACTCGGAAACAAGTGATGGTCGATGGTGCACCGATTAGTCAATTTAACTTTGTATTAACCCCTGGTGACATCGTCATGATTGGAAAGTATAACCCGCAAGATAAACCATTACCCACACCGAAGATTCTTTATGAGGATGATGAATTTCTTGTGATTGATAAACCCACTGGATTATTAACCGTTGCATCTGATAATGAAAAAAGCCAAACAGCCTTTCGCGTGATGATGGATTATGTCCGGGAAAAAGACACCCATGCAAGGTTATATGTGGTCCATCGTATCGATCGAGATACCTCTGGCATTTTGATGTTTTGTAAAAACGAAACGTTAAGAGATGAGATGCAAAAACAATGGAACAGTATTGTTTCCAAAAGAGGATATTATGCGATTGTGGATGGTATTCCCATTGAAAAGAAAAAAACAATCCATACTTGGTTACATAAAACCTCAACCCAAATCATGTATTCAAGGCAATATGAGGACGATGAAGGTCAAGAAGCGATCACCCATTATGTGGTGAAAAAAGAAATGAAAAATCACGCCTTCCTTGATGTCAAAATTGATACAGGACGAAAGAATCAAATTCGCGTGCATTTAAAAGAGTTGGGTCATACGGTGATTGGTGATGATAAATACCATGCTTTAACCAACCCAATTAAGCGGTTAGGTCTTCACGCCTATGCTTTGGAATTTATTCACCCCGTTACCGAAAAGAAATATAGTTTTTTTTCACCCTTACCAGGCTTAATGAAAGCCTTTATTGAAGGTCGTCATGGAGTCAAAACTGGCAAAGAAGAAAAGGTATAATAATCCTATGAATTGGGCGACATTACAACGCACCCTGCATCGTCGATGGTTGATCTTGATCAAACCGATTCGTGAGGCTTGGGCGGATCCACAATCTTTATTACGATATATTGGTTACCTCACTTTTATGGGTTTGATGTTTTATGCCTATGCCTTGGTGACCAATTTATTGACCATTCCACTTAGTGGTGATTATGTTCTGCAACAAATTCCTTTTTATTTAAATGGATATGATGACTGGACACATTTTTTTCGCACTGGTGAATTTGTCTTATGGGATGATTCCACTTATTTAGGTGCGAATCATATCGGTTCCAATTCCTTTTATTACTATCTCAATCCTTTTTTTATGCCAATCCTTTTGTTTCCACGCGGATTAGTTCCCCAAGGTTTAGCCTTATTGATGATTGGCAAAATGGTCGGAGCCTCGCTTACATTTAGATTATTTTTAAAGTATTTTCAGGTCAAAGAAAATCATGCTCGCATTTTTGCGATGGCCTATGGTTTCTCGGGTTGGATGGCCTACTATCTTTGGTTTAATCACTTCATGGAAGTCGCAGTGGTCTTTCCGCTTGTCTTGCTTGGTGTTGAAAAACTTTTAAAAGAAAAGAATCTACGCTTTTTAGTGTTGAGTCTATTTTTAATGGGGATTACCAATTATTTCTTTTTGGTTTCCACAAGTTTTACCGCTGTCTTTTACGCGATATTCCGATTTTTGCAAACTGCTGCCAAACGTTCATGGTTAGATCATCTTAAAGTCGCGGGCTTAGGTGTTGTTGCTTTTGCTTTAGGGATTATGATGTCTGCCTATGTTTTCTTACCCTCCGTTATGGTGGCCATCACGTCCAACCGGGTTGGTGAGGCATGGTACTTAGACCAATTAGTCGCTGCATTTGAAGCGGAAAACTGGCAAGAACTTTGGTCGCTGATCACGATTTGGCGAAACCAAGGTGGGGTGGAAGAACCGTACAATCAATTTTATCCTCTCATTTCTTTTTTATTTCCAACCGTGAGTAATCGCAGCTCTACTTTATTTAACACAGGAAGCTATGACAATACTATTTCCAGTTTGTTCGTGTACACCCCTTTAACCTTGCTACTGATCCCCTCTCTTATTCACAACTATACGAAAAAGAAATGGTCTCACTTCTTAGGATTAGGGCTCATTCTATTTATGTTATTCACCCCCATCACCTATCAACTGGTTCATGGATTTACCATTGATTATGGTCGTTGGCAAATCTTTGTTGTCACCATTCTGATTACGTATATTGCCATTAATTTTGAAGAACGAATGAAATTCAAGCAATGGTATTATGATGTCTCCTTTGCCGTCATCATTTCTTTAGCGGTTTATGCAATTTTAGTCGCCATCGCGAATGAAAATAAATTTTTCTTTACCGAGATGAATGAACGACAATATGTCGCCATTTTTGCCGTGGTTTATATGATTGCAGTCTATCTTTATTTACGCCAATCTTTCCGAAAGAAATCTTTACCGGAGATGATGCAAACCGCTATTTTCTTTGAAGCGATTGTCATGGGAACCTTGATTATGAATATGCATGGCTTGATCAGTTATCCTAATCGCATCGATAACGGGCTTGACCTTATTCGCGATCAACGAGAGATTGTTAAACAAATTCAAAAGCAAGATGACCAATTTTTCCGCATCTATAACTTAAACGCTGGGGAATCAACCAACTTGGGTATGCGTTTAGGTTATAACGGCATGACGGCATTCCATTCACTTTATAATTTCTATCTTTCCGACTTTAATAACTACTCTCACATGAACTATAACTATCGTGGTTGGTCGATGGGATATCACGAAAAACGTTATAACCTCGATACCTTTTTAGGTGTCAAGTATTACATCATGCAAAACGTATATGATTCCTATACAAAAGCTACTGATCCCAACCCTGAAACGGGTGTGTATGACTATTTATACCAAAATGTCCCTCATGGATTTATCAAAAGTTCAACGTTATCAACTAATAAAAACTCTGTCTATGTGAATCAAAATTTTATCGAAGGTGGTTTTACTTACGATACCCTTTATCCGAATAACCAAGTTGAAGGTCAGTTTTCGAACAGTTTTTTTACCAACTCTACTACGGAAGTTTTATACAACGAAGAAGCGTACCTCAACGGCGTAATCCTTGCCAATGAGGATATCGAGGCTATTTTGACGGATGCCCCTCATTTACAAACCAGTGAAGCCCCCACTCGTTCCATCGCCCGCATTAATACGAATGTCCATCTCATTCGCTGTGAAGATAATCAAGGTAACGCCCTTATTTTCAATCCCAGCCATGTCGCGCGTTTAGAAACGTGTGAATCCACTCCGGTTGCCTCGAACAATAGTATTAACCAAATTGATGGCGAGTATTTACCCATTCATATTACCCCGACAACTAGTTCTAATTTTGGTAACGAACCTGATGATTATTTTTTTGCGCTTCAATTGCGCTTATCCCATTATGCCACCGTCTATTTCTTTGATGAACAAGGCGACATTATCATTCGCGATGCACATTCATTCGTCAACACGTCGTTTAAATTTATGCGTGGATATTACCCAACTCGCCCGGTGGCCCGAATTGTGATTGTCCCGAAATTTACTGAAGGGAATATGTATTATCCAGTTTTGTTTAGAGAAACCTATGACGCGCATTTGCAACGGCTTGCGGATTTACAAACGTATCCATTAGAAGCGTTTAAACATACTGCCAATTCGCGACGTTTCTCAACCAATTTTGACACCGCAAGAATGATTGTTTTAAATACACCTTTTGATCCAGGTTGGAAGGTTACGCGCATCCAAGCAGGCGGGGTAAAAGATACAACACCCGTGTACTTATCTCAAGGTGGATTTGTTGGCTTTTTATCTGGGGTCGGACCTACCGAATATCGCGTCACCTATTGGACGCCTTATCTAACGGAAGGTTTACTCATTGCATTGAGTGGATTTGCCATCTTTGGTGGGGTGATCGGCGCTTCCTATTTGGTGGACAAAAAACGTACTGAAAAAGAAAAAAATCTTTAATGATGATGCACCACTTTATAAATATAGTTTTTTGCCATTTTGGTCATCTCTGAAACTTGACGAATTGCATCCTTCATCGAAATGCCGGTCGCGGTTAAAGCCTCGACTGCTTTTCTAATTTCATCATCGGATAATTTAATGCCCATTTCATCTTTATTACCTTCAACCAATACCACCATTTCCCCTTTGAGGGTTGATGGATCTATTTCCGAAAGTTCTTGTAAAGTTCCATCGATATATTCTTCATGAATTTTCGTCAGTTCCCGGGCGATACAAGCTTTACGGTTACCTAATACTTCTAATAAATTACGTAGGGTTACATCAATACGGTGAGGGGCTTCATAAAAAATTAACGTTTCTGGTCGGCGATATAAATCTTTAATTTCATCTAGTCTTGCTGCTTCTTTTTGTCTTAAGAATCCATGAAAATAGAAGCGGGCACTGTCAAGGCCGCTTGCAACTAGGGCATTAAAAACCGCAGAAGGTCCCGAAATAACAATCACTTGGATGTCTTCCAAGAGCGCCGCTTGAACCAGACGTTGCCCAGGATCAGAAATCCCTGGGTAACCTGCATCGGAAAGGTAGGCGATGGATTGACCTGCCATCATCATGTCCACCAGTTGTTTACTGACTGTGAGTTCATTATGTTCGTGACACGCGATTAACGTTTTCTTAATGCCAAGATGTTGTAAGAGTTTACCACTCACCCGTGTGTCTTCGCAGGCAATGGCATCAACAGCGTTTAACGTACTAACAGCCCGCGGGGTAATTTCTTCAAGATTGCCAATAGGCGTCGCTACTAAATACAATTTCCCTTTGGTTTCTTTGGTTTCATGAAAAGACTTTCGACGGTTCATGACACAGTGTTTCCTTTGGAGTGTTTATTTAATTCATCGACATGCAAGAATTGGATGTCGCGATTTTGATTTTCAACTTTAATAACGCGAGTCAAAACATTCATGGAGGTAACTTTAAATGAGACGCCCTCAATCATATAACGATCACCAACGTGAGGGAGCGTTGCTTTGATTTCGGTATAGGCATCATCTTCATATTTTAAGCAGCAAAGTAACTTACCACAGTGACCCGTCAATTTTGGAATGTTTAATGTCAGCATTTGATTTTTAGCGCGATTAATGGAAATATTATCAAACTCATTAAGGAATGTTGTGCAGCAAAGCGGTAAACCACAAATGCCAATCGCCCCATAAAGTTTTGCCCGATCTCTTGCACCCACTTGGCGAAGATCGATGCGCGTATGAAATTGTGTCGCTAGGGCTCTTAATAAATCGCGAAAATCGACCCGGTCCTCTGAAAGAAATAAAAAATAAAGCTTGGAACGATCAAGGTTGTACTCTGCGGCAAAGATTTCCATCTCTAGATTCATCTTTTTTACGAGGTCTTTTGCAAATAACATCGCTTCTTTGGCATCTTTTTCGTTGCGTTGTTGGGCTACTAAGTCACGATTTTCTGCTTTGCGAACAATTGGCATTAATTGAAAAGGATAACGATAATCGCTCATCGCTCTTAATTTGGTTTTAATAATACCTAATTCATAACCTTTACCCGTTTCGACAATGACGGTGTCATTGGGTTGATAGGTAGATGTAGTGGTCGAAAAATATTGTAATCGTGGTAAATGATTCACTTGAATGCCAACAAAGTAAGGGGTTTGTGATGGTGATTCCATTGCGTTATACTCCTAATAATTCAATCATCATGCCTTCAAGAAAAAGTGGTAAATTGGTGCTTTTATCTAAGCGTGATAGGCGGTTCTGTAGATGATTCAACGCTTGATATGGATTGGGTAAAACCTTGCTTAATCCTAATAATAGTTTAACATACGATTTTAAAACCACTTCCTGTTTAGCGATGACTTTACTTAGTTCAGTTAGTAAGACCATCCAACGCTGAATATATACTTCTACATGTTCAGTTTCCGTAAGAAGTGGGATTGCGTTCATTCTGAATTCATGGATTGCGGCTAAAGGATTCTGCAACCAAAGTTGAACCAACTTTTCCAACATTTTAATCGTTTGTATGGTAAATTCATCCGTGCTTTTTTGCTTAATTTCTTCGCTCGATCCACATTCAAAACTTAAGAGTTCAGCGAGGGAGACGTCGACCCCAAGATCGACCGCATCTTTGATGAGGGTTTGGGGTTGGTTCGGTTTTAAATGGATCACTTGACTGCGAGATTGAATGGTAGGCAGTACCTCATCCAAATTAGTAGTTGTGAGCAAAGCATAAATATCCAAAGTCGGTTCTTCCAAAAACTTTAATAAAGCATTAATTGCTTCTGGTGTCATCGCTTCAACACGGTGAAGAAGGTAAACCTGTTTATTGGCTTTTTCTAATCCAGTGATCGCGAAGCGAGACGCTAAATTTAATACCTCTTGTTTTTTGATGGATGCCTCACTACCATCGATGATGATTAAGTCCGTGTAATCTTGTTTTTGAAAACGTTGGCACGTTAAGCATTGGCCACATGCCAACGGTTGAGGATTTTCACAAAGAATAGATTGGGCTAAAAATAATGCAATTGGTTGTAGGGGTTGTCCTTGAAAACCACTGATTAAATAGGCATGGCTCCATTTATCTTTTTTTAAAGCGTGGGCAAATAAATCAAAGATTGGTTTTTGTTGAGTTTTAAGGTAAGCCTCGATATTCATAACAACCGATTGTGAATAGCTTGATACGTATTTTCAATGACGGTTTGTAAAGGTAATGAGGCGTCAATAATCACAAAACGGTCTTTAAATCGTTTGGCTAATTGTAAGTAGGTGTCCCGGACTTTTTGATGAAATGATAGTTGTTCTAAATCCAAGCGATTAATTTCGCGGTTAGCATTCGCAGCGATTCGTTTTAATCCTAATTCTGGTGGTATATCAAACAAAAGGGTTAATTGAGGATAGGAGGATTCGGTGGCAAATAAATTAATACTTAAGACCGCCTCAATCCCTAGACCTCTTGCCCCACCTTGATAAGCTAAACTCGAATCAATGAATCGATCACAAATGACAATTTTTCCTGCTTTTAAGGCCGGCCAAATTTTTTCCACTAAATTCTGACGCCGACTTGCCGCTAACAACAATGCTTCTGCTCGTGAATCAAGTTTGGTGTTTTCTTTTTGGAGAATGACTTGGCGTATTTGTTCGGCAATGGGTGTACCACCCGGTTCACGGGTTTCTTCAATGACAAAACCTTCTTTTCTTAATCGCGCAATCACTTCCTTCATCACGGAAGTTTTGCCGCTGCCTTCTGGTCCTTCTAAGGTAATAAACATGTTATTCTCCTTTGATTTTTGTTCTGCCTGTGAGCGCTTTGGATAACGTTAAAGCGTCAGCATAATCGACATGGGCACCCATCGGTAATCCATACCCAATACGCGTGATGGTTAAGCCAGTTTTTTTAAGTAAGTTTGCAAGAAATTGGGCGGTGGTTTCACCTTCCAAAGTAGGATTGGTTGCAATAATCACTTCCTGGTAAGGATGTTTTTTTAGTTCTTTTTGTAATGCATCAATCCGGAGATCATCAACGCCTAAACCCTTACTCGCGGATAATACACCGCCTAGCACTTGATAGCGAAAAATGGGAGTTTCAAGTTTTTCAAAAGCGGCTACATCTTTGGAGTAGCTTACGACGACCAACGTTTGAAAAGGGCGAGTAGAGGTACAAATATCACATTGAGGATCTTCAGTCAGTACCCCACAAGTTTGGCAAGGATGGACGAGATGCTTGACCGCTCCTAAGCTTTCTTGAAATTGTAAGACATCATCTTCGCTCAATTCTAAAACGGCTTGGGCCATACGTTCAGCAGATTTATTCCCAACTCCTGGAAGTTTTTCAAAGGACTCAATTAAAGCTTGTAAACTTTTTAAAGGTTTCATTTGAAGGTCCAATTTTTAACCGTAGGTGGCGTATCTTGTTTGGAAGGCAATTTATTCAATTGCGCCAAATCCATAAATAACTTTTTAAGTTTAACCGCCTCTTGACGATTGATTGCGTAGACAACGCCTTCGAATCCTGCAATCGATTTGATTACTTGTTGAATTAAGGCTTGATTCGCAACGAGGTTTAATTGCAACGCGACATTCGCTTGATCCACCTCCAAGGCTAAAATGTGTTTGCTTAACACATAGGGTCTCGCATCTTTCAATAAGGCAGCAATTGCGGCAAATTGGGGTTGATAAATCATGGAATCTATTTGTTTCCAGGATTGTAAAACATCTTGTCTTGCATCTTTATCACCCATCACCATGACTTTAATCATATTGACATCGTCAATATAAAGACCCTCGCCAGATTCAGCAATTGCAACTGGTGGCGTATTCGCGGTTGGTTTTGAAATGGCAGTAGGTATGGATTCCGATTTTCCTTTCATCACATCAAAAATAGTCGGTAGGGTTTTACTTTTGATTTCAGGGGAAGGCAGTTGTAAAAGCTTGAGTTGTAATAAGCCTGGAATGGCAGATAGATTTCTCACATCAGCTTGGATATTCATCAGTGCTTCCGTCACGACTGGAATCCAATTCATTGAAAGTGCTTCTAATATTCGATTTGCTTCAGCCTCTTTGAGTATCGACATCAACGAAGGTTCTTGGGTTTTAATTAGAATCAATAAATCCTTTAACATCACTAATAGATCCATTAATAAACGTTTGAAATCGGCACCTTTTTGAACAAACCTTTCAATCTTACCTACCATGGTCGAAGCGTCTTGTCGACCAATCGCAGCGAGCAATTCAATTTTATCTTCAAGACTAACAAGACCAAATAAATTTAAGATATCTTTTTCTTCAAAACGACCGCCAGTATAGGCGATGACTTGATCAAGTAAAGATAACGCATCTCGAACGCCACCATCCGCCAGTTGAATCACTGCTTGGACCGCCTTTTCATCATAGGGAATCTTTTCGGTTTTTAAAATAAATTGAATACGTTCCTTGATGTCAGTGGCATTCACTTTACCGAAATCAAAACGCTGACAGCGACTCAAAATTGTCGGAATAATTTTATGTGGTTCAGTCGTAGCAAGGATAAATAAGACATGGGACGGGGGTTCTTCTAACGTTTTAAGTAAGGCGTTAAAAGCACCGGCTGTCATCATATGGACTTCATCGATAATGTAAATTTTATATTGACCCTTAATCGGCGCGTATTTGACTTTATCAATTAGATCACGCACTTCATCAACACCATTATTACTTGCAGCGTCAATTTCAATGACATCCGGATGACGATTTTCTTGCAAAGCCTTGCAATTTTCGCATTGCCCACAAGGTTCACTTTTTGATTGTTCACAGTTTAAAGCTTTGGCGAAAATTTTCGCAAGCGAGGTTTTTCCTGTCCCTCGAGGTCCGGAAAACAAATAAGCATGCGAAAGCTTTTGATTGATCAAAGCATTTTGTAGGGTTCTTACAATCGCTTGTTGCCCAGCAACTTGG
>CAIMWL010000053.1 GCA_903845135.1 uncultured Caryophanales bacterium | reverse complement strand
TTTCTGGCCTTTGAACGACGCCAAGTTGAGGGACAAGGGTTGTAAATTCATAATCGGCAATTTCAGGTTTGGCGTTAGATACGACACTCAGTAAAGAACTTTTTCCCACGGATGGAAAACCTACAATACCGACATCGGCTAATAATTTAAGCTCGATGGTTATTTTTTTAGTTTCACCCAATGCCCCTTTTTCTGCAATGCGCGGGGAGCGATTTACACTGGATTTAAAGGTGGCATTACCACGACCACCACGGCCGCCTTTGACGATCATCGCTTTTTCGCCATCTTCAAATAAGTCAGCAATTACTTGTTGGGTTTCATCATCATAGACTATGGTTCCAATCGGTACCAAGATGATTAAGTCTTCAGCAGACTTTCCATAACGGTCGGTCGATTGGCCATTGTCACCATCCATGGCAATAATTTTTCGTTGATATCTAAATTTATAAAGAGTGGTTTCTGAACGCGATGCTTGAAAATAAATGGAAGCACCTCGGCCACCGCCACCCCCATCTGGCCCACCGAATTCCATAAATTTTAATCTTAAAAAAGAGATAGCCCCGTCGCCACCTTTTCCAGCCTTTACGGTAATTTGCGCCCGGTCAATAAACATACTTATGAACGACCAACAATCACTTCATCAATAATATAAAATGGGCGATTTTGAGTCTCGATAAAGACGCGAGATAAATATAAAGATAAAATCGACAAGACAAAAAATAAGAGGCTAAATAAAAACAGGATTAAATTACCAACTAACCATGAAACCATCACGACTTCCGACAACGATAAAGTGAAAAATAAAATGATTTGTGTGATGGCACTTAAACCAAACAATATCAAGATAAAGATGAAGATTTGCACAGGCCAAACAAGCGGAACGCTGGTGGTAGAAGCAATCGCATCAACTGCTAATTTCAGCATACTTTTTAAATTGTAATGCGTTTCCCCTGCGGCTCTTTTTGGACGATCAAATAAGACTTCAGTGGTCTTGAAACCAACGAATGGAACTTCGATTCGAAAAACACGATTACGTTCTGATAATCGATTCACTTCATCGGCAACCCTTCTCGAGATTAATCTAAAGTGACCTACATTTTGTGGAATCTTAATTTTTCCAGAAAGTTTTGCAACAAATTGATAAAACTTTATCGCGGAAAAACGTTTGAAAAAAGTGTCCTCATGACGCCCTTTTCGTTTCGCGTTCACCACTTCAAAACCTGCTTCAAACTTTGCAAGTAAAGCTTGAATTAAGCTTGGTGGGTCTTGTAAGTCTGCATCCATGGGGATGATGGCATCACCTTTGGCGGTTTTAATGCCGGCGGCAACGGCAGGTTCATGGCCAAAATTACGAGATAAATTCACAATCACCAAATTTTTTTGTAATGATTGTTGAGCTTTTAATAATGATAAGGTTTGATCCTTCGATCCATCATTCACGACGACGATTTCAAATTGGTATTGTTTGATTTTTTCCAAAACCTTATTGATTTCAGCAAAAAATAAAGGCACTACTTTTTCCTCATTGTACATGGGGACCACAATTGAAATTAATTTCATATTTAAATTATAACAAAAAAAGACCACTTTAAGTGGTCTATTTCATTACTTTGCCGCGGTTTCTAAGACGCTAACTTTCGTTCGATCTTTACCCCAACGTTGATATTTTACAACACCAGACTTTGTAGCAAAAATAGTATCATCGCCACCTTTTTTGGTGTTGATTCCTGGATAAATTCTCGTGCCTCTTTGGCGATAAATAACACTACCCGCGGTGACGGTTTGACCGTCAGAGGCTTTTGCCCCTAATCGGCGGCCTGCAGAATCCCGACCGTTGGTTGTTGAACCCACACCTTTTTTTGATGCGAATTGTTGCAGATTTAATTTGAATAAGTTCATACGTTTTCCTCCTTGGTTTGAATGCGAATGTATTTAGGATAGTCATTCGCGATGGTTTGTAATTGAGTCATCAAGACTTGAAGCACGCTTTGATTCTCAAGATTTTGAAGGTTGGTGATTTGAATTTCACTTAACCCTTCAATGTTTTTGACTTTAACAGCCTGAAGATTCAAGGCATTGATTCCACCAGTCATCACAGCGGATACTGCCGCACATACAAGATCTTCACCATATGGGGCACTATTCGCATGACCTGTCACTTTCATCATTCGATAGAATTTTTTACTCCGGATGATGGTGACTTGAATCATAACCTTTAACCGTTAATCGCTTCAATCACGAGACTTGTATAGGGCTGACGGTGACCTAATGTGCGACGAACGTTGTGCTTAGATTTATAAGTAAATACAGTAAGTTTTTTACTTAATCCTTGCTTTTCAACCTTCGCTGTAACCGATGCACCTTTAATGGTTGGATTGCCAACTTTAATGGTTTTATCGGCAACCAAAAGCACTTGATCAAAAGTAACCTTAGCTCCTGGTTCTGCAGTAAGTTTCTCAACGAAAATCTTTTGACCAACTTCAACGCGAAGTTGCTTACCACCAGTAATGATGATTGCGTACATGAAAACCTCCTTTTCACTCAGACTCGCTCTGACGGTCCATCTTACGATGTGTTGAACACCTTGGGAAGCGGTTGTAGCTCGTGAGGCAACAACGTTAGTAATATAGCACAGTCGCCCATTACCGTCAATCAATTGTCATATGATTTTTTGTTGTTTCATCGAGAAATAACCTTGAAAAGAAATGATTAAATGGTCGATTAATTGAAACCCTAGTTTTCGCCCTTCGGATTTGATGGTAATAGTCGTTTGAATATCTTCTTGTGAAGGTGTTACATCGCCAGAAGGATGATTATGTAATAATAGAAACTTTTTGGTATCCGTTTTTAATAAATCAACAAATAAATCTCGGTAATCCATTTGTAAAGAAGCTTGGGAACCTAGTCGAAATAAGGTTTCACTTTGATATTGAAATTGATTATTTAATTTGACGATGATCAGTTGCTCGTGCAATAAACTGCCAAGCCTTAATCGATAACATTGATAAACTTTATTGGGATCATTCAGTTTCACTTGGGGTAATTCTTGCTTTTCAATTCGTTGAAACAGTTCAAACATACCTAGCAATTGAATGGCCTTGGTTTTTTGAATGCCGGGCAATGATAACCATTCATGCAAGGGGATTTTCATTAAGGCGACTAAACTACCATACTTATTGATCAGCATTTCTGCAATCGATAAGGCAGAATGTCCTTTGACACCCGATCCAATCATTAATGCCAATAATTCTTGACTTGATAATTGTTTCACACCATAGGCAAATGCTTTTTCCCTTGGCCTTTCTAACGGTGCAAGGTCAAGTATGCGTTTATTTCCACTCAAATTGGAATCCACCGGGTATGGTTGCCTTCCCACTTGAGGACATAAAAATACGGTAAACAATGACAGCAGAAATTGCCACAATCATAATGGCCATCACAGCAGCAAGGGAAACTGGTTCCCCACCTTTAAGGGTAGCCATCTCTTCTAAATTTAATTCTTCCACAAACCTGCCTCCTCTTTTTCAATAGAGGCGATAAATTTAATTTAGAACTTTAGGTTAGCAAGTTTAACCTTCGTCTCATCGTATTGCCGTTGATATAGCGCCAGTTTATCTTGTTCTTCTTTAATTTTTTGTGGGGGGGCTTTTTCAAGAAACCTTGGATTGGATAGCATTTGCTTTGCGCGTTGAATTTCTCCAGCCAAATGTTCGAGGGTTTGCTTTAATTGCGTTTGCATCTTTAAAGGATCAATTAATTCCTCTATCACCATCGTTCCTTGGGCGTAAAGGTAACTCGTCATGGTTGGTGTTTTTACTTGATTGCCTATGATTTTAACCACCGAAGAAAAACTAAACCTTTCCAGGTAAGGCAAAATCGTCTCAAAAACCTTATCATCTTGGGTTGCAATACTTAATTTTAGTTTTGCATTCGGAGGTAATTGGTGATCGACTTTATAAGTGCGAATGTCACTAATCATCTTTTGAACAAGGGTAAAACTAGAATCCTCTTGCCCAAGCATCATCACCGAAGGAAATAGTTCCATGTAAATGGATGTTTGATGTCGTGGTAATTGTTGATAAATGCTCTCGGTGATAAAGGGAGCAAATGGGTGTAGAATAATCAAAATCGATTTCAAAATATGATACAAAACGTTGAATGTCGTTTCTTTAGACTTAGCATCTTCTCGACTTAAAGTTACTTTGGAAAACTCCAAATACCAGGAGCAAAAATCATCATAGACAAAGTTATAAATGAGGGAAGAGGCAAAGCCAATTTCATACTTTAATAAATTGAGTTTAACTTGCTCTAAAACCACATTTAATCTTTGCAAAATTCCGATTTGAATACCATCTAAATGTTCTTTCAGTAAGCGAGTCGGTTTAAAATCTTCAGGAAGATTACTTAAAATAAAACGCGCAGAATTCCAAATCTTGTTTAAATAGTTAGCCTGGGCTTCTACTTTTTCTTCAATATATCGCGTATCTTGACCAGGACTTGAGTTAGTTGCCAAATAAATACGAAGGGCATCGGTTCCATATTGGTCAATGACTTTAATTGGATCAACACCATTGCCTAAAGATTTGGACATTTTTCTACCTTGAGCATCGCGAATAATGCCATGGATCAAAACATCTTCAAACGGTTTTTTTCCTAAGAAATGCAATGATTGAAACGCCATTCTTGCCACCCAAAAGAAGATAATGTCGTAGCCAGTTACCATCGTGGAAGTTGGAAAATAATCTTTGAGTAATTGGTTAGAATTAGGCCAACCTAAGGTTGAAAATGGCCATAAAGCGGATGAAAACCAAGTATCCAACACATCCGCATCTTGCTCATAATCTTGAATATTTTTTGGGGCCTCGGCACCGACAAAAATATCACCACTTTTTTTATGATACCAAGCAGGGATTTGATGGCCCCACCAAAGCTGTCTAGAAATACACCAATCTTCAACTTTTTCCATCCATTGTTGCAGCGTTTGTTCAAACCGATTTGGAAAAAAGTGAATCTTATCTTCACTTGCTTGTAAAGCAAGAACCTTTTCTGCCAAGGGTTTCATTTTGACAAACCATTGCTTGGAAAGATAAGGTTCAACAATCGCATCACTACGCTCACTGTGACCAACCGCATGTTTGATAGGTTCGATTTTTTCAAGGTTACCTTGTTTATCGATATAAGCAACTAATTGTTTTCGAGCTTCAAAACGATCTAAACCTTTAAATTGATGGCCGCGTTCATTGATCTTTCCATCTTTTTCGATACACATCGGCCGCTCAAGTTTATGGCGTTCAGAAATGGCAAAGTCATTGGCGTCATGGGCGGGAGTGCATTTCATCACCCCTGTTCCAAACGAGGTATCCACATAATCATCTGCGATAATCGGTAATGCTTGACCGTTGCTTGGATTAATCGCAAATTTTCCAATTAATTTGGTGTACCGTTTATCTTTGGGGTTCACCACCAAAGCCACGTCCGCAAACATCGTTTCCGGACGAGTGGTGGCAACGACGAGCGTTTGTGAGCCATCCTTTAAACGATACCGAAAATAATAAAGATTGCCTTCAATTTCTTTGTGGATCACTTCAACGTTACTTAACGCGGTTCGTTGGTCGGGATCCCAATTGATAATGCGTTCCCCTCGATAAATCAAGCCCTCTTGGTAAAGTTTAATGAAGACTTCTTTCACGGCATTAGATAAGCCTTCATCTAAGGTAAAGCGTTCTAAATCATAATTCAACGCTAAGCCTAATTTAGCCCATTGGCGACGAATATTAAGCGCATATTCATCTTTCCATTTCCACATTTCTTTTAGGAAATTTTCCCGACCCAAATCATAACGGGAAATCCCTTTTTCTCTGAGTTTACTTTCAACAACGGCTTGGGTGGCAATCCCTGCATGGTCCATACCTGGCAAGTAAATCACATCTTTACCGAGACTATGATGAAAACGAATCAAAATATCTTGTAAGGTATTATCCCAAGCATGACCCAAATGTAATTTACCTGTCACATTAGGTGGAGGAATGACAATGGTATATTTCTCTTTACGATTGGGTTGCATACCAAATAAGTGAAGTTTGAGCCAATAATCATATTTGCCTGCTTCGACTTCTTGATGGTTATATCGTTTTGCTAATTCCATAAATTCTCCTTGAAATAAAAAAACGTCCTTCGATAAGGACGCAATATCGCGTGGTACCACCTTAATTCATGCTGATAAACATGCACTCAACCCTCTTAACGCGAGGTCACGATTGATAGACGATAAACGACTTCAATCCACTGCTTTAACCTGCTTTCATCAACTCAGGCTTTCTAAGTAAAGGAGGATGGATTTACTCTTTTTATCAGTTAAATTATACATCAAATCATTCGTTTATAGTGATTGACTTTCCGATATAACCTTCGATTTGTTCTTTCAACTTATGGATAAGACGGGGATTGTCTCGACTGACGAGGGCATAATCCTGACTATTTAAACCAAGAGTTTTTAATTGCTTAATCAAGGCGGCTTGTTCTTTTTGATTCAAAATATCAATTTTTGTAAAGACAATCAAAACATTCATCATGCGATTGAGCTCCTGAATAAAGCCAACATCAGATTCTAAAATTTCCCGGCGACTATCCATAAGATATAGACCGAGTTTAGGTTTTGCTTCCTTAAAATAGGGCTGCATCAACTCGGCAAAACGTTGCATTTCTTGTTTGCCATATTGGGTGAATCCAAAACCCGGGGCATCCACAAGGTATGCCTGATGATCCACCATGTAATAATTAAGATAGCGAGTCTTCCCAGGGGTTGCAGAGGTCTTGGCTAATTTTTTTTGACCCGTTAAGGCATTAATCAACGAACTTTTGCCAACATTTGAGCGACCGATAAAAATGATTTCTGGTAAAGAAAAACGGGGGCGGTCTTCGACCCGCGCCACCGTTTTGACAAAGGTTGTTTTTTGAAAATCCATTAGGCTTTCACCGAAGCGGATAAGGTTACTTCGATAGCTTCATCGACATTTTTAACATAAATGATTTTAAGGTTGTCTTTGACTTCTTTGGCTAAATCATCGACATTCTTTTTATTTTCATCGGGGATCAAAACCGTTTTAATCCCACTGCGTAATGCAGCGATGGTTTTTTCTCTTAGACCTCCGATGGCAAGAACATTACCTCTTAAGGTCACTTCCCCTGTCATCGCCACTTCACTTGAGGCTTGACGCCCGGTCAAAGCAGAAATAATCGCGACGCTCATCGTAACCCCAGCAGAAGGACCATCTTTAGGGACGGCACCCTCAGGAATATGGATATGAATATCTCGTTCTTTAAACATCTTGGAATCGATTCCATATTTGGTGGCATTCGCTTGGATGTAGTCTAACGCAATTGTTGCCGATTCCTTCATGACATCACCGAGTTTACCTGTCAAGACTAACCGCCCGGAACCTGGAAAATGATTGACTTCAATAGGGAGAATATCGCCACCATATTGGGTGTAAGCTAAACCCGTCACCACGCCGACTTGAGAAGTTTTTTCTTTTTTAGAATTATCAAATATTTCCACCCCTAAATATTTTCTAACCACGGCAGGCGTCACTTTGATAGAGGTAACTTTATTGTCTTTAAGTAAATCCACAACGGCTTTACGGCAAATGCTAGCAATCTTTCTTTCGAGTTCACGGACACCTGCTTCACGCGTATAAAATTCAATGATCGCGGAGAGCGCTTCTTTGGTAAAGGAAATTTGTTCTTTTTTTAGACCGTTTGCCATTAATTGTTTTTCAATTAAATGTCGATTGGCAATTTCAATTTTTTCAACTTCGGTATAAGAATTGACTTCAATTAATTCTAAACGATCACGTAAAGGTGCAGGAATATCCTCTAAGTAGTTAGCAGTCGCAATAAACATCACATTGCTTAAGTCGTAAGGTTCTTCAATATAGTTGTCGTTGAAGGCAAAGTTTTGTTCAGGATCTAACACTTCTAACAGAGCAGAGGCAGGATCCCCCTTGTAAGAGGAAGCGAGTTTATCGACTTCATCTAACAAGAAAACGGGATTGACGACCCCTGATTTTTTCATCCCGTTGAGGATACGACCTGGCATCGAACCAACATAGGTACGACGGTGACCGCGAATTTCTGCTTCGTCACTGATGCCACCTAATGAAGCTTTAAAAAATTTACGGCCTAAAGCTCGAGCGATGGAGCGTGCTAATGAGGTCTTACCAACGCCTGGAGGCCCGTAGAAGCATAAAATTGGCGCTTTTAAACTACCGGTCATTTTCTTTACTGCTAAATATTCAATAATGCGTTTTTTAACTTTTTCCAAGCCATAATGATCGGCATCCAAAATCGTTTGCACATTGACTAAATCATCATTGTCACTGGTGCGTTGCCACCATGGTAAATCAAGCATTAATTCGACATAGGACTTAATTAATGATGCTTCTAAACTGCTGGAAGGCATCATTTCTCCACGTTTGAGTTCCGCTCTTACTTTGGCTTTGACATGATCAGGATATTGCCCAGATTCTAATCGCTTTAATAGAGATTCTTCAGAATCAGAGGATTCAGGATTTTCTCCTAATTCGGTTTTAATCGCCTTTAACTTTTCTCTTAAGAAATATTCTCTTTGATTTTTTTCTGCTGATTTTCTTACTTCTTCTTGTAAGTGCTTATCAATATCGGCAATTTCTTTTTCTTCATTCACAGCATCGAGCACCATTTTTAATCGTTCATTTAATTCAAGAGTTTCCAAGACTTTTTGCTTTTGATCGACAGGCATTGGTAATAAGTTTGCAAGAATATCGGCAATATCCGCGGCAGCAACACCTTTCGATAATTGACCAATGACTTCTCTGGGTAAGCGGTTGGTAACTGCCTGCATTCCTTCTAGTGAGGTAATAATATTTCGCACTAAAGCCACTTCCGTTTTATGATCGCCTATGACATCTTCAAGCTTTTCTGCCTTTGCCGTCCAGGTATCACCGGTTTTATTAATTTCAGTGATGAGGACGCGGGCAATCGGTAACACCTTTAAACGGGTATAACGTTTCAAAGAGGTGATGTTTGACATTCTGCATATGGTACCCACCATAAAAACATCGGTTGTAGCTGGTTCATCTATTTCAGGTGACTTTTGTGAAGTCACCAAAATTAAATCATTACCATCGACTTTGGCAGCATCAATGGCCGCAACTGAGAAGGGGCGACCTGCTTCTATAGACTGGGCTTGGTTGGGAAATAGAACCATGCCTCTGGTAATTAATAATGGTAATTGATAGGTTTCTTTTTTCATAATATTCCTCCGTTTAGCAAACAATTGTTTTGAGTGCTAAAAATATTATATCAAGGAATTTAGCACTTGCAAGTAATAAGTGCTAAATTGATAAAAAGTCCGTTAGTAAAGCCTTTAGGAATTATGTTTAATAAGGAATTCTTTAATATAACGATCGCGAATTTCCGCACGGAATCTTGCAATATTAGGGGTAAGAATTTCTTTAACTTTGGTAAATTCCATTTTGTATTGTTCCGCAATCTTGGCGATTTCGAAATCAACAAGTTCATCGGTGACTTCAATATTTTCTTGTTCGGCAATTTTGTTCGCCACCAGACTAGCGCGAAGGATATCTTCTGCTTGCTGATGCATGCGATCGTGAAGCTTAGCTTCGGTTAAATCATTGGCCTTCAAATATTGATCCATCGTTTGATTGCGTTGTTTTAACTTTTCTTCTAAATCAGCTTTCATCGCATCCATTTGTTCATGGATAGCTTCGTGAGGTAAATCAATCTCTGCCTCTTTGGTAATTTTCATGAGGATTTCTGAATAAAATTGATCATCGCTTTCACGGGTCTTATTGGTAGTGACTTTTTGTTTTAAATAATCACGGAATTGCGCTTCTGTTTTCACATTCGGTAATTTCATTTCCGTAAAGAGCGCTTCATTGAGTTCTGGGAGTTGTTTACTCTTTACTTCATGAACTTTAATTTTAAAAATCGCATCTTTGGATGCTAGTTCGGCTGCATAATTTTCCGGGAATTTGACTTTAAGATCTTTTTGGTCACCGGCTTTTAAACCAACCATTTGTTCTTCAAAACCAGGAATAAATTGACCACTCCCTAATTCAAGGGTGTAGTTTTCTGCTTTGCCACCTTCAAAAGCAACATTATTCACAAAACCTTCAAAATCAAAGACCACTGAATCACCTAAGGCTGCTGCACCTTCTTTTAACATTAGGGTGGCTTGTTGTGCCAAGGTTGTCTTTAATTCAGTTTCAACATCGGCATCGGTTACTTTCACCGCTTGACGCTTAATGCCTAAATTTTTATATTTTTTAACTTTAACTTCCGGAACCAAAATCACAACAGCTTTTAATACAAGTTCAGTATCCGAGACTTTAACCACATCAACCGCAGGCCGGCTTAATGGGGTCAATTTATCTGCCTTTAAAACATCGCTATAAGCTTGGGGAAGGATGGCATTAATGGCGGTATCATAGATTTTTCCTGGCGATAACCGAGCCCGAATCATCGCTTCTGGGGCTTTACCAGGACGAAAACCATCGACTTTGACATCGGCTGCAAGTTTTTTAAATGCTTGATTTTGAGCAACTTTCCATTCTTCGGTCGTAAACGTCATCGTAATTTCAACGCGCGAATTTTCTAAAGGTTTGACTTGATGTTGCATAAGTGCCTCTTTCTTTTAACTTTTCAATTATACAATAATCACCCTAGGTCAAGGCAACCATTACAATTTAATCATCATTTCGATATGTTTACGTTTTTTTTCAATAAGCGCGATTTCTGAACTTTCTTCGTCCGTATTTGGGGCTTTTAATTTTAAGTATCCATAGGCAATATTGGATAATGCTCGGAAAAAATAATATTCAGGATCAATTTCGAAAGGCACCATCGTCAACATATACGTACTCAAAATCGAGTAGGCAATTTGCCGAACCGAGGGGTCTTTAATCATCCCGTCTAATTCAGATTGATAGCGTTCAAAGGTGCCATCTTTAAATGGATTAACGGTGTCAATTGGGTTAAAATTTAAGATTTTTTCACCTTTTGACACACTGATTACTTCGTCATAACGGGCGTCAATTAATGCGATCACCAGCATTCCTTTGATGCGTTGTGGAAATGAATTGGTTAATAAAGATTTAATGGTTAATTTTAAACTACATAACTGAATCGGTTTGAGTTGCGGAATCAAATCAATCAACATTTCAAAATCCTTTTTTTCAAAAGCTTCGACGAAAAGCTGAGTGGTTTCTTTCACTTGAATATGTGGGGGTTTTTGGTAAAGAATTTTGATTTGACTAATCCAATCCTCCACCTCTTGATTGAGATAAGGTAAATTTTGATAACGTTCAAGTAAGATCGCATGTTCAGGAAAGGTGCGATGGGTTTTTAAAATTTCATAATGAATTTTGAGAAACACAGTTAAAGCTTTTTGCAAAATGGGCATTTTTAAAATCATGATTTTAAGGACCATTTGGTTGGCACCCATTCCCAATAGCCCAATGATGTGATAGCGAATCATATTTAAATCTTTCAGTGCCGCGGTACGCTTCACCAAGGTTTCATAATCTTGTAAATCGTATAAAGTTTGAAAATTAACTTCTTCCATATTCACCTATGAAAAGACCCTGAAACAAGGTCCTTTCATTGGCGTCCCCAAAACGATTCGAACGTTTGACCTACAGCTTAGAAGGCTGTTGCTCTATCCAGCTGAGCTATGGGGACAGCATTCATAATATAGCATAATTTTAATCCCTAAGTCGTCATTTTTTTAAGTTTTTCTAACAATATTATTGCGACTGCTTTTGGTAAAAATTGACAAAGTTCTTCCAAAGAAGCTTGTTTTAATAAATCTAAATTAGGATAACGTTTTTGTAACAAAGCCACCCTTGTAGGTCCTAATCCTGAAATGTCATCAAAAATGGATTTTGTTGATTTTATCTTTCTTAATCGTTGATGAAATTGAAGGGCGAATCGGTGAACTTCATCTTGTAAGCGAATTAAAAAAAAGAAGAGATTTGGTTGCTTGGTGAAATCCATCACTTCGCCTTCTGCAGTTAGTAACCCTTTGGTTTGATGCCTTTCGTTTTTGAATAAGCCGACGATTGGAATTTTTAACCCAAGGTCCTGAAGCGAAGCTAATCCCGCATTCAGTTGGGTTTGACCCCCATCAACCACGATCAGTTGCGGTAAGGGTGCTTTTTCTTCTAAGAGTCGTTGATACCTGCGCTTGATTATGTATGCCATCGCCCCTGGATCATCTTGTTTAAGGTTTTCAGGGAGATGAAATTGTCGGTACATTTTTTTCACAGGTTCGCCATTGATAAAGGTGACCATTGCCCCCACCGGCTCACTGCCTTGAAGATGAGAATTATCAAACATCTCGATGTGGTATGGCGTTGGTACGCCAATCGTCTTTCCCAAGGTTTCTAATAAGGTTAATTTATCATCGTCTAAACGGGCGGTGAGAAAATGGTCATCTAGCGTTTGAATCGCGTTTTCTTGGACACTCTTCATCAATTCAAACAATTTCCCTTTTTCGGCAAAAACCAAACGTATATCCATGGTCACGTCTAATTTTTCTAGTAAGGCACGGTGATTTAACACGAGTTCCTGAGGTTTTGGCTTTTTTAAATAATATTGGGCAATCAAATTCAGTAATTGTTCATCTCGATCATCAAACGCTTCCACAACATAACTACCTTTGCCTAATAAGATGCCTTGCCTAAAGACAAAGACCGCTAAGGAAAGATATCCTTCTCTTTCGGCAAAAGCAAAAATATCGCGGTCTAACTTATCATCCATTTCCACCAATTGTTGCGAAGTCACATGTTGAATATCTTCAAGAATGACTTTATATTCTTGGGCTAATTCAAAATTTAATGCCTCGGAAGCATCCATCATTTTTTGCTGGTATTGGGAAACTTGTTTCTTGACATTACCTTTTAAAAATTCATTGATTTCATCAGCAAGCGCATTGTAAGTTTCTTCTGGTATATCGTGAATACAAGGAGCTAAGCATTGACCAATATGATGATATAAACAAGCCACCTTTGGTAGGACATTACATTTTCTTAATGGAAAAATTTTGTTGAGTAAATTAATCATGCGATATGCAGATCGAGCGTTTGGATAGGGACCAAAATGCCAATAATGTTTATCGGTGTTTTGCCGCGTGATTTTAAGATAAGGATCACTACCCTTCCTTAATGAAATATAAGGATAATGAGAACCTTCTTTGAGCATAATGTTATATCGCGGATAATGCTCATGAATAAGATTCATTTCTAAAATTAATGCTTCTTTTTCTGTTTGAGTGATAATCGTTTCAAAATCGGTAATGTGCATCACCATCGCCTGAACTTTTCCGGATTGTGGTCTTAAAAAATACTGACTAACGCGTTTACTTAAATCTTTTGCTTTCCCAACATAAATGATTTGACCCTCCGCATTTTTCATCAAGTAAATGCCAGGTTTTTCAGGAAGATTTTTTATTTTAACTTCAATGATTGGATTCATTTGAGATGAATAATGGTGACCCCATAACCAGCTTGTTCACCTTCTCCTTGTTGCACACGTTTTACAGTTGGTAGTTTTTCAAAGTAGGCTAACACCATTTTTCGTAAGGTTCCTGAACCAAACCCATGAATAATTTTTAAGGTTTTAGTATTCGCAAGTAGCGTTGCATCATAATATTTTTCCACTGCTATCTTTGCTTCTTCATAACGCATGCCAATGATATTCAAGCTACTTGGAACTTTACCACTGGCAATTGAGCGTATCGCTTGTAAAGATTTAGATTTTGCCGGTGCATCCGTTTTGGATAATTGGTTTGCTTTTACTTTTAAGGTTAAACCATCACGGGTGATAACGACCACTTGTTGACCATTAATCGATTCAATTTTCCCAATCATGCCCGTGGAGGATTCCACCACATAATCTCCTTTAGAAAATACTTGGGTTGAGTCTTGGTCGTTTTCTTGATTAATAGAAGCTGATACCAGTGATTGTTTTAAAGCAATCGCCTCATGGAGTTTGAGATGAGGATTGGCAAGTGCTTTGATAGTTTGATCAACTTGACTAAGCGTCTCTTCAAGTAGCGCATCTTGTTTTGCCTTGGTACTTAATTGGAATTGGTCCTCGCGTTTTTTTATTTCTTTTTCATGAATTTGAATTTGTTTTTGTTGCTGCAATAACAGTTGTTTTTCCAACAGTAAATTGGCTTTCAATTTTTCAACCTCAAGTAATTCTTCTTGAAGTTTAATGAGTGTTTTTTGTTCTTGAGAGGCTTGTTGTTCTGCTAAATACTTTTCCGCATGGGCAACAACTTGAGGAGCTAAACCATAGCGCTTTGCCATAATTAACCCATAACTTTTTCCAGGAAGTCCAAGGATAAAGCGATAAGTAGGAATGAGTTTATCTTCATCAAATTGTAGCGAGGCATTCACCATCCGAGGTTCTTGCAAGGCTAAGGTTTTTAATCCGGGAAAATGTGACGAAACAATCACAAAAGCACGTTTCGCTTGTAAGTGAATTAGCAAAGATCGTGCCAATGATTCTCCTTCTTTTGGATCGGTGCCCGTTCCTAATTCATCAATTAAGACTAAGTCATTCGGTTTCACTTGATCGGTTAAGGGTACTAATTGTTGAATGTGTCCAGCAAAAGTAGAAAGGTTTTCTAAAACACTTTGTTGATCACCAATATCGGCGTAAATATGTTTAAAATAGGATAATTTAGCGGGTTGCCTTGTCGGTAAAGGAATAGCAAGTTGGTGTAAATAGACAAAAAGGCCAACGGTTTTCATCGCCACGGTTTTTCCGCCAGCATTAGGCCCAGAAATGATGACGATAGATTGTTTTTCAGTCAAGATAAAATCATTAGCAACTACTTTTTCTGGATTAATTAACGGGTGCCTTGCGCCTAACAACTCAATATGAGGCGTATTCGAAAGTTCGGCAATATAACCCGCGGTTTCATTGCCGAATTTTGCTTTTGCTTGAATGACATCTAAATTAGCAATTTGTAAATTATTTTTTCGAATGATTTCCGTATCGGGTTTAATTAATTCAGTGATGGATTTTAAAATCAAGAATATTTCTTCTTGCTCTTCACCATAGAGAAGTTGTTTTTCGAGGGCTAAATCAACCAATGGTTTGGGTTCAATAAAGGTGGTTAAACCTGTACTTGAAACATCATGAATCATCCCCGGGACGCTGGTTTTGCTAGAGGTGGAAACGGGTAAAACATAATGACCATTTTTCATCGTGAACAATGGTTCGGTTAATTGCGATTGATACCGAGCCATAAGATTTTGAATTAACGAAAGCATTTGCCCATCAATGGCATGCAGTCTGCGCCTAATTCTTAAGAGGTTTTCCGAGGCGTGATCTTGAATCGTACCTTGAGGGGTAAGGATGGTTTCAAGTTTTTGTCGTAATGGTTTACAGGGGACTAGTGATTTCCACAACGCTGCTAATAAAGGAAATTCTGGTTTAATACCGCTTACAAAATCTAGAATTTTTTGAATGGTGATTAAATCTTGTTGAATAGCAATTAGTGCCTCTAACGAGATGACACTGCCCTTTTCAATAAGTAATAAACTTTTATCTAAATCGTGGCTGCCAAGAATCGGTAAGGCATTGAACCTAGTCATCAGTCTCATCATTTCATCAACTTGATGACCCTTTAGAGGTAATTCAGACTCATGAATAAACGTTTCGTCAACAATCCAGTGTTGACCTAAAGTCGTGAGGGTATACCCTTTTAGTCGTTCTAAGATGAGAGGAATTTCAAGAATAGATACAAGCGTTTTCATCTGCAATAACTATATCATCTCTTCGTTAGGGACTTCTGCATAAATGCTATAATGTGAACAGTGAAAAAATTAACGCCTCACACCAAAACTTTATTGGTTTCTGAAGCAATATTTGAAAAAATTAAAGCGTTGTATGAGGACCATCAACAAACGTCCCCGCATCCTTCGATTGTGTTTTTTGCAAAACTTGAAGCCTTTACCGTTTCTGTGTATGCGCCAAAATCTGAGAAATTTAAAGTGCTTTATCAAGGATTTAACTTTGATGAAGATGCAGCACTTTGGCTAAAAAAAGAAACCAATTATGCACCCTCAAAAAGTCACTATGGTAGTGATGAAGTTGGCACGGGTGACTTTTTCGGACCGGTCGTGGTTACCGCAAGTTTAGTGCAAGACAAAGATGTGGCATTTTTAGAAGCGCTCGGGGTCAAGGATTCAAAGTTAATAACCGACGCCACGATTCTCAAAATCGCCGATCAAATGACTGGAAGAATTCCGCATGTTACGACGATTATCAATCCACTCAAATACCAAGAGATGGTGGCAAAAGGTTACAATTTAAATGCAATTAAAGCCAAACTTCATCATCATGCATTATTAACGTTAAAACAAAAAGTGAATCTTGAAGTACCGATGGTGATTGACCAATTTGCTAGTGAAGAGAAATTTCATAGTTACTTAAAAGGGTTACCACCGATTCCCCATTTAGTCCTGAAAGAAAAAGCCGAGAGTTTATTTTTAGCAGTCGCTGCAAGTAGTATCCTTGCCAGAGCAAAATTTATTCGGGCGATGAATGATATGGGGAGAATTTTTACCGTTAAATTACCCTTTGGTGCTTCCGATAAAGTTGAACAATTCGCTTTTGAGTTTGCTCAACATCATGGTTTAGAAACGTTAAAAGGAATTTGTAAAACTAATTTCAAAACTCTGAAAAGAATTACCGATAAATTAGGTTCTTAATTTTTTTAGAATCGCTTCAAAATAATTGGGTAAAGGTGCCGTAAAGGTCATCTTTTTTTTCGTCGAAGGGTGCGTCAATGTTAACTGATAGGCGTGTAAGAGTTGACCACCAGGATGCAGCGGGTGCTTTTGCGGCATATAGATAGGGTCACTTTCAATAGGCCGATGAATAAAGTTCATGTGGACTCGAATCTGATGTGTCCGTCCTGTGGCAAGGTGACAGGCAACCAAAGTGTGGTTTGCAAAGCGTTCAATGACATCAAAACTGGTTTCTGCTTCTTTACCATCGGCGATGACATCCATTGCTAAACGATCATCGGGATCTCGACCAATTGGAGCAATGATTTTGCCTTTGTTTTCTTTAATCACACCTCGAACTAATGCATAATAATCGCGTTTCATTTCATGGTCTTTTAATTGAGCAGCAAGAAAACGATGGGAAGCATCATGTTTTGCAACTACCATTAAACCAGAAGTGTCTTTATCTAATCGATGGACAATGCCAGGGCGGATTTCGCCATGAATGCCACTTAAGTCTTTTAGATGATGAAGTAAAGCATTCACTAAGGTTCCGGAAGGATGGCCAGGAGCAGGATGAACAACCATGCCTTGGGGCT
>CAIMWL010000052.1 GCA_903845135.1 uncultured Caryophanales bacterium | reverse complement strand
GCTTTAGTTATTGCTTACCTCCCAATCGGTGTGATTTATAAATTTGTTGATTTAGCAGCTCAGCATCAATCATTAATTGAAAAAGCAAAACCATTTATTGAATCAGCATATCAAGACTATTTAAAAGAGTAATTTACGCTTAGGAAAGGTAATAAGAAAATACTGTTTAGATTTTGATTCTAATTGATATAATATAAATGTTCTATCAAGAGTGTTCGGCCGCAATGTGACGATGATGATTGAAACTACGCAAAAACATCTACCCTCAACGAAGATTATCTTATTATTTCCGTTTTGTTTACCGATTGGTCATTATCAAAAAGTTTGGGACGAACCACTTCGTAAACAACATGCCATTCTTGAAGATTTCGCTAAGCAATATCATCTTCAAATGATTAATCTTCATTCACGTTTTCAAGACGCAGCAAAAAAGATACCGATGGAAAATCTTTTACCTGACGGCGTCCACACTGGACCTGAAGGTAATCAATTAATCGCCGATGCGGTTGTAAAGTTAATTAAGCAACGTTAAAGACTTTTTAAAAAGTTTCTTGCGAGTTTAGCAATGTCTTTAAACTTTAACGATCCGGAGGTTATTCAGAGCCATGATTAAAATGTGACATTTTACTATTGTTAGTAAATAAAAATGTCACAAAATGAAAATACATGCTATTATTAATTGAAAGAATAAACTAAGAGAGCTTATGAAAACCCCTAGCATCGCCAATAGAATATATGATTTTATGAAAGAAAAGTCTCAATTTAATCAACCATTTTTGCTAAAGAATCTATATCGGCAATTTCAGGATGTAAAAGATGGAACCATAAGAGAAATGATACGCAGGCTTCTCGGTGAGAGAAAATTAATCAAGATTAAGAATGGACTTTATTTTTTACCAAACCCAGAAAGAGTTCTTCAATCTTATGCTGTCAATATCATGAATATTATTGACAGTGTTTATTTAAAAAGCCAAGACAATGAAAGGATTGGTTATCGAAGTGGCATTAATTTTGCCAATCAATTAGGCTTGACCTCCCAAACCGCAAGTGTTGAGGTTATTTATTCAAATCATGTTTCAACACGAAAAAGGGAAGTTAAAATTCAGAACAATCGTTTGATGATCAATGCGCCAAGAGTGAAAGTCACCAATCAAAACTATAAATTACTACAATTACTCGATCTTTTGAAGGACTTTGAAAAAGTCAGCGAGTATGAATTAGATCAAGTGCAATCAAAGCTTTTAACTTATATAAAGGCCATTCAAATTTCTTCCATGGAACTGAATCGAATTGTTGAGGCTTACCCCCTTGCTACCCAAGTCAAATTCTATAAATTAGGCGCCGTTAATGTTATTACACAAAAATAAAGCGATTTTTCAAGAGTTCATTACTGCAACTGCAAATGATTTAGGCTTGCAAAATTTTCAGGTTGAAAAAGACTACTATGTTTCCCTTTTTCTCAAAGAATTAGCAAACATCAACACAAACGTAAAGATTGTATTCAAGGGGGGAACATCCCTATCAAAATGTTACTCCGTAATTGATCGGTTCTCTGAAGACATAGATTTGGCTGTTTTATTTAAAGGCTCTAAAGTGACACAGGGTGAAAGAAAGCATCTAAAAGCAGCAATTTTAAACGTCATCGAGAAACTTGGTATGACATTACTTAATGAATCCGAAGTTTTATCTCGGAGAGATTTTAATGGATATCAAATTGCATATCCCAACTCATTTCATGGCGATACCGTAATGTTGCCACACATCATGGTAGAAACGTATGTTGTTCATAATCCGTCTCCGTGCTTAAAGCTTGAAGTGAGTAACTATATTACGAAATTCTTAATAAAAACCAATGAAAAACGATTCATTCCAACATATGAATTAGAACCATTTATGATGATGGTTCAATCTATTGAAAGAACATTAATTGATAAATTATTTGCCATATGTGACTACCATTTAGAAAGCAAATACAACCGTTATTCAAGGCACATTTATGATATTCACATGATTTGGACGAGCAAACGGCTAGATGTATCCTTAATGAAATCAATTTTGGATGATGTGGTTAGAGATAGGCAATTATCAGGAACTCGCACGTTATCATGTCAGCCTGGGAACAAACCAAACGAAATTCTTAAAGAGATTGTTGAGAAGAACATCTTTGAAGATGACTATAACGATATTACCTCCAAGTTTATTTATAAATTAGTCAGCTATCGAACCGCAATCAAGAGTTTGAAGGAAATCATTAATTTAAAGATTCTTCCTGCTCAAATTAATAGGTATTGATGTGAGTGCGTACGTTTATATTCGTTAATGTTGATCATATTAATGTTTTTTTATAAATTAAAATTTAAATTTACTCATTTAGTTAACAGATAGACAGTCAGTTTGTATGGAAATACCTATCAGTATATAAACAAAAGTTGCGATCAACGATTTCAGTTGTCTACATTTTGTAGACAACTGAAGTTATTAACGGTATAGTTGATATATGATTAAGCATTCAACGAGATATTTTAAGAAACAACCAGTAAGGGCTATTTGGGAT
>CAIMWL010000051.1 GCA_903845135.1 uncultured Caryophanales bacterium | reverse complement strand
TTCATTTTTGCATAAAGATAGAAACCTAACCAAACGGGGATGATGTTGAATAAATTTTTACCAAAAAAAGAAAAGGCAAGGATGGTAATAACACCAGCAAAAGCAACTCCTGAGAATTTTACTTTTAGTTGATGTAATAACAAAATGGTGCTCCACGTCACCAACCAAACATTGACCAAAGTCGCATGCAATCCACCAATTGCCAAATAATCTGTGATTAATAAAGAGGGATGTAAATAGATTGAAACGAGACCATTCCACATTGGCATGAACGACCCAGCTAAGAGTAAAATGATTAATCCACCAAAAGCGGTACCTGCCAATAATTTAAACGGAATTTTAATTTCTGGGAACATCACAAATATTATATTTTATTCCTTGGTTTAAACAAGTAAAATAGGGGAGATGTTAAGAGAACAAATTGAAGCATATCAACCGTTTAATGAACAAGAAGCTTTTGATAAAAAAGCAATTCTTGCTTTTATTGATCGAAATCCAGATTATCTTTTACGGTCAAATTTAATTGCCCACTTTACCGTATCCACAATTGTTGTGAATGCATCCATGGATAAAGTTCTTTTTGCTCACCACAATATTTATAAGTCGTGGGGTTGGTTAGGTGGTCATAACGATGGTGATGAAGACATGCTGAAAGTTGCTTTGAAAGAAACAGAAGAAGAATCAGGACTTAAAAGGATTAAGCCGTATTCAAAAGAAATTTTTATGCTTGATACGATTTATGTTCCCAATCACATTAAACATGGTCTTCATGTTTCTGATCATTTGCACTTGAATGCCACTTACTTGGTGATTGCAGATGAACAAGAAAAACCCATTGTCAATGTCGAAGAAAATTCCGGTGTTAAGTGGTTTCCCATTTCCACTGTTTTAAAGATTGTTCATGAACCGCGAATGATTCCAATATACCAAAAAGCTTTTCAAAGAATTGCCTTACTTAAAAATTCTAAAGTGAAAACGATTCTTTAACCAAAGAACTAAGAAAAGATTGGTAAAGTTGGCAATCAAAATCATCAGATAGATGGGCCAAGTGGAATTCATCAGGTCCAGTATTGCTCCAGACAAGACGGTTCCAAGAATGGCAGCTAAGCCATAGGCTGTAAATAATTTTCCATAAAGAGACGCAAACAAGGCTTTAGGAAACATGGTTTTAATCGATAAAGGCATCAAAGCCATCCAATTACCTAATCCAAACCAAAACGCACCAAAACTAATCGCATATAGGGTTGGATTTACCCCAGCGTTCAATAGCGATATCAATCCGCTTAGAATTAAAGAAAACAAACTGACAAACGCCACTTTAAAGAAACCAAAGCGGTCGACTAAACCACCAAAAAAAGGTCTAGATAGTCCGTTCAACAATGAAAAAATTGAAATGGAGACTGTGACAAAAGTGGCATCAAACTGATAATTGGTGATGCCAATCGGGTAACTTAATCCCACAATCGTTAACCCTGAAAGTAACGATAAAACATAAACCACATATAACGAGCGAAACGAAGGGTGATCATAGGTTAGATTGTCCTTCGTTTCAGTTTGTTTGGTTTTTGGTTCGTTTGGCACTGATTGAAGCAACGGCCACAAACTGAGCAGGAATACACCAAGGGAAATCCAACCGAGAATTCTCATTGTCTCTTGCATGGTTTGCTGGGAAAGTAAAGTCACAATAATCGGTGTCATGATCGTGTTCGACAACCCAAAACCCATTAGGATTAGGCCAGAATATAAACCAATTCGTTTATCAAACAGGCGTTGGACTAAATAAATGGGAACACCATAAAGTAGGCCCACTCCACCGCCAAGGAAAACACCATAGGTCAAAATCAACCAGGTAAATTGATCGACGATACTCGATAACCAAAAACCAGTAACAAATAACAGAACGCCTAGGAATACGATTTGCTTTCGATACTTACTCATATATTGTCCAGCGATTAACATCCCCCCAGCATAACTAACTAGTGACACCATATAAGGTAAGCCACTTAAGCTAGCACTGATTTGATAAGTGATTTCTGCTTCAACACGAAAAACACCCCAGGCGTAAACACTGCCAAGTAAAAGCATTAAGAGAATAGATTGAATCAGGAAAGAGAATCGAGAAAACTTCATATAACGACTATTGTATCGATAGCAAAAGATATGTCAATTCATCTTTTAATGGTTGAAACAAAATGGTTAAATCTTGTAAATTTTACTAAATTTTTCTTCTAAATAATCACAATAGTAACTCGGATTTAAATCTTCGCCCGTTACTTTTTTCAACAACACAAATGGTGGGTATAGTTTGCCGTAAACATAGACATGTTTAGTAAACCAATCACGAATTGGTATTAAATCTTTACTCTTAATCGTTTTTTCTAGTGATAAAGTTTTTTCCATCGTCTTTAACAACTGGATGGAAATCGCATTTCCTAATGCATAGGATGGGAAATAGCCAAATGCTCCACCCGACCAATGCACATCTTGTAAACAACCTGTCCGATCGTTTTTGGGTTTAATGCCAAGATAACTTTGATAAAGTTCGTTCCATGCAGTCGGTAAATCTTTAACCTTTAACGAACCTTCAATTAATCTTTTTTCTAATTCATATCGAACCATAATGTGAAGACTATACGTTAATTCATCTGATTCTGTACGAATCAAAGACGCTTTTGCTTCATTAATGGCTTGATAATATTCTGCCAAGGTCACATCCTTAAACTGATCTTTAAATTGTTTCTTTAGTTCTGGAAAAACCATTTCAGTAAAGGCGTATGAACGGCCAAGTACGTTTTCGTAAAAACGGGATTGGGATTCGTGGATGGACATTGCTGCACCATGCCCGAGAATAGTACCTTTCACTTTGGGTCCGATATTTTGTTCATAAATTCCGTGGCCACCTTCGTGGGCAGTAGAGTAAATGTTCGAGATGAAATTATCTTCGTAAATATGCGTTGTAACCCGAACATCACTGGGCGTAATTTCACTACTAAATGGGTGGACCGATTCTGCTAATACACCAGCATTGAGATCATAGCCAATAAAAGTTAATAAAGACTTTGCATAAGCTAATTGTTCGTGTTTAGGGAATTTACGCGACATAAAATCCATACGAATTTTGACTTTAGATTGTTGGATTTTTTTGAGTAAGGGTACAATTCTCGCCTTTAAAGTCGCAAAGAAAGCGTCGAGTTTTTCTATGGTATTTCCTTCTTCATAATCATCGAGTAATTGATTGTATAAAGGACCCGCAACGGTTTTGGTTAAGGTTGCAAATTTTCTTACATAAAATAAAATTTTTTCCAAGTAAGGGGCATAAGCATCAAAATTGTCATTGGCCTTTGCTTTTTCCCAGGCAACTTGCGCTTGGGATAAGAGGACCGCATAGTCTTGATAATCTTTGGGATCAATCTTTTTAAGTTGGTCAATTTTCTTGCGTTCTAGAAAAACGATTCGTTTCATTTCTGGCGTTAAATCCGCAAGTTGGGATTGTAAATCACTAATTAAACGATCATAGGTTGGATCGTTTTGATGCTTGAAATCTTCTAATGCCCAAAAACCCATTGCTTCAGAACGTTCGTTGACTGCGCCATCGTTTTTAGGAGCAATCGTTTGGGCATCAAAACTAGCTACATTCATCACATAATTCAACGCCTTGGTTTTTTCATAATGCTTGTCAAATTGTTTTAATAAAAGTTTTAATTCTTGGTCTTTTGTTTTTTCCATAATGTTTTCCTTTATTGAGAATCATTTTAACCTTTATAATGAAAATTGTAATTAAAAAATGAAAAGCAACAACCCAATACCCTCTTACATAAACAAATTTAAAGGGGATGTAAAAAAACGTTTAAACGTCATTTATAAAATCATAAGCAGGCAACTTCCGGCTGCTACCAAAACCTTTGCCTATCAAATGCCGACCTTCAAAGGAAAGAAAAATCTTATTCATTTTGCGGGATACAAAAACCATATTGGCATTTATCCAGGACCCTTGGGCATTCAATATTTACAAACGATCCTGCCCACCGCCATTACCAGTAAGGGTGCTTGGCAAATACCCCACTCTCATCCCCTTCCAGAAAAAGAAATGAACCAACTTTGTCAGTGGATTAAAATCAATTATGAATAAGACATTAGGCTTTTTGTTAGATGTTTTCTATTGTTCATTAAGTAGTTTTGGTGGTCCCGAAGCACATTACGGCGTTTTTTCACAAATTTTGGTCAATAAAAAAAAGTATATTGACGAAAAAACACTCTCGGAATTGATTGGGGTTTTTGCACTTGTTCCTGGACCAAGTAGCACCCAAACGATTACGGCGATTGGTTATTTATTTGGTGGTCCATGGATTGCATTTTTAACATTTGTGATATGGGCTGTTCCTGCATTAATCATTATGACGTTGGTCGGTTTATTTTTCTCCTTCTTTAATCAATCGCTTTTTTTAACTTCTATGTTGGAAGTGCTGCCATCAATAGCAGTAGGTTTTATTGTTTATGCTGGTTGGTCATTGAGTAAAAGAGTCATGATAAAAAAACGATATTGGCTTCTTTATAGTCTAACTTTTTTCGCTGGTTTTTTACTTATCCCCGTCACTTTTTTCGCCGTTCCCATCCTTTTGCTATCCTCGGGTTTTTTGTTGCTTTCATCGGAAAAAGTCGCTCAAGAAAAAAAGACAAAAATCAACATTAAGCCTAATTGGATGATCTTGTTGGGGATTGTGATCGTTGCCATTCTTCTTGAAATATTTTCAACCCAATTTCAAATACCCTTATTAATTTTAATCAACTCATTTTTTCGGTATGGTTATTCCGTGATCGGTGGCGGTCAAATTGTGATTCCATTAATGATTCAAGACTTAGTAACCCAACAATCACTCATTAGCCTTGAAACCTTTTTATCTGGGTATGCAATCGATCAAGCGATACCAGGTCCATTGTTTAGTTTTGCCGCCTTTGTCGGCACCCAATCTTTATATGCACTACCTCTGCCATGGTTGGGTGGTTTTATCTCCGGGTTGAGCATTTTTATTCCCGGAGTTTTACTGGTATTTTTTGTGGTCCCGATTTGGCAAACGCTTCGAGAAATCAATTGGTTAAAAACAGTTCTAAAAGGTATTACCATTGCTGCCGCAAGTTTAATTACCCTCACTGCATTAACACAAATTTTAACCTTACCTAGTGAGTGGTTTTCTTATGGGATGGTTGGGTTCACGTTTTTGACACTTCAATGGAAAAAAATTCCAACACCCATCTTAGTTGGACTGCTCATCGTGGTGGGTTTATTAATTCAGTCGATAAATTGAATATTTAAGCCAGCAATATCTTGAAACATCGCTGATAATTTGTTTTTTACTTTAAAAGAAACGATCCCTGTTGTTTTTGGATTCTTTTTGGCAATCTGCAAACCTCTCCAAGTGTTCAATCCTAAATGGTGGTGATAACCACCGGTTGATAAAAAGGCGGCACTATCACCATAATATTGCATTAGTTGATATCCTAAATGATCTTGATAATATTGCACGGCATCTTTTAAATTGCCGACATGCAGATGAAGATGACCAATGATGGTTTCGTTAAGCAAACCTGTAAATGGTTTTGCTAAAGCTAAGACCTCTTGATAGCGCATCATCTCTGTCACCATGGTTAATTTTTTATTTTCATAAGGCCAAAGCATGGAAGGTCGATCGGCATAAATTTCAATCCCATTTCCTTCGGGATCTGCTAAATATATAGCTTCCGATACGCCATGGTCAGACAAACCTTGGAGGGGGATTTTAAGAGTAATCAAGTGTTTTAAGATGCTTCCTAAGGCCTCTCTAGACGGCACTAAATACGCTACATGATATAAACCTTGGGTTGGTTTTGTTTCCAGAGGATAAGTTTGATCATGCTTGAGAGTAAGTAGCGGAATGGCCGATCCAAGTACTGTTTCATCTTTGGTTTGAGAGAAGATGCGCATGCCCAGCAGTGTATAAAAATCCACCATCTTTTTAGGATTGTGGACATTCAGGGTGATGTTGGATATGTAGGCGAGTGGGGATTGATGGTATTTATTCACCAAGGATTTCCTTTTTTAATTGCAAATACAAAGCCGTTTTTTCATAAGTCATTTGTGCTTCTCGATAGTCATAACCAAATGCCCCTTTAGAAACAATGATATTGGGTGGCATTTGCACGCGTTTAAAATAAGACCGATTCCAAAGGGATAACACCCATTCTAAATCTTCAATAAATACTTGTGGTTTATTCAATCCGTAATAGGAGAGCATGGGTTTAATTTCAATTGGAAACGATTGGGTTTTGTACATTTTTAGAATACGTTCAGGAGCAAGTGACGGGAAACTTAACAATTCGTGAATGAGCCAATCATGGTAACCCCACTTCATTGGATCAACTTGATTGGTTTTAAGTTCGGCTGTTGGTTTAAATGGATATTCAGGCACACCCTTTACCATCACCGCGATTAAGTTGAGAGGAATGATTGGCCGTTGATGCTGCTCATTGATCCACAAGGCTAAAGTGTTAATTTGCATTTTGGTTAAATCACCTAAAGGTGCAAGTGCCCCAATTGTATCGCCATACAATGTCGTATAACCTAACGCAATTTCTATTTTATTACCGTTATTTAATACCACACCTTTTTTCTCTGCAGCAAGATTCATTAAGATGCTGCCTCTAACCCTTGCTTGAATATTCTCTTTGGTGAGTAGGTCAGCATGAGGTTGAAGGAGGCTAAAAGCATCCACCACTTTTTGAATAGGAATCTCTTCAAAATGTACACCTAAGTTCTTAGCAACCTCTCTTGCATTTTGTTTAGATTGTTCCGAATTATATGGCGTGGGTAAGGAGTAAGCATAAATCCGATCTTTACCGATAACTTCAGTTAAAAGGGCTGTCGAAACGGCACTATCGATACCTCCAGATAGACCGACAATCCAAGGCACTTTTTTTTGAAATAGTTGATCATCGACATATTCGATTGCTTTTTTTAACATGGCATACAATTTTTTAGGATTCGATTTGATGACTTGTTTATCTTGAAGATTTGCAATCAATAATTCTGACTCAGCATGATCGTTTGCCATTAAGGTTAACTCGCCTTGAGAGTTATAAACCATCGATCCACCTTCAAATAAAACAATATTTTTTCCATTATTATCCGCGCCGACTTTATTAACGAAAATAAAAGGTACTTTCGCATGCTTCTTGATTTGTTGTTGTCTTGATTTTTCTTTATCTAACGTCCAAGGCGAAGCAGAAATATTGATTAACAAATCGACTCCTTGCTTCAAATATTCCGAAGAGGGCGAGAAACCATAAGCTGCATCCCACATATCTTCACAAACTTCTAAACCAAAGCGAATGGTTTCGCCTTTATATTCCACCACAAGTGGATCTAAAAATGACTTCACTTTTAAATTTAGTTTTTCTTCAAATTCACGACCTGGTAAAAAATACCGTTGATCATCAAACATTCGATAATTAGGGAATAAACGTTTTGGATAAACGCCTGGAAAAACACCATTACTACGTTTCAAGTATTGACCATTATAGGCAACCAATGCTGCGTTTAATTTTGCTAAACGCGAGTCATTATTCGAGATACTTGGATTTGCACCAAGTGTCCAGACATTACCCCACACAAGGATGATTCCTTCAGATAGAGCTTTTATTTTTTCATTAAAGGAAACGGCAAAATCAACCCACTCATTATCTAAAAATTGATCGCCGATTAAATAACCTGTGATACATAATTCTGGAAAAACCACCAAATCTACCTTTTGGGATTTCGCTGCTTTAACCATTGCCGATAAAGTCGCAAAATTGATAGAAGGTTGACCGGGTACCACTCGCATTTGCCCTAATGCTATTTTTAGATTTCTCATTAAGTATATTTTATGATATTTTTCTTGAATTTGGGGGATAATTCCAATGAAACCGCTACCCTACTCTTGCTGGGGTTTTCTTGAATCAAACCCCAACAAAATCAGCGCTAAAACCACTAAAATATATCCAAAAAATGTTGTAATTGATACAAATTCTTCAAAAAATATCCAAGAAAGAATGCCACCTAAAATTGGCGAAAAACTTTGAATTAATTGGACTTTAGCTGCCCCTTGCGTTCTTTGTGCGTTAACATAAAAAATCAAACTAAGACCATAAATCAAAAAGCCTGCAATTAAGGACAAGACTATCTCTAATAATGTGGGTGCCATTTCTTGAAGCAATAGGGCAATCATAAAAGTACCAACACCAGTGCCAAATCCCTTCAATATCACTACATATAAAGGGTTACCAAAACTTAATTTTTTAGAAACGTTATTTTCAAAACCCCAGCATAAAGTTCCGATTAAAATCCAAAAAGCGCCATTATCGAGTTGAAAAGTTGATGCTTGGTAATTGGCGACTAATAAACCCAAGACAATTAAAATTGAAGCAAGGCGTGAGAATGTGGTAAGTTTTTCCTTAAAGAAAAGTAAGGCAATCATCAGTGTGAATATTAATTCTGCATTCGATAACAATCCCACCGTACTACCATTGGTTTGTTTCACACCAATTAAAAAGAAAATCGGTGCAACAACGTCTAAACCAATCATCAATCCATACCAAAAAGTTTGATGAGTTACCGTTTGAATTGGCAACGACTTTTTCTGAGTTAGTTTGTGAAAAAAATAAGTGCCAATCCCAGCGCCAAAATATAACAAACTCGCCAACCAATAAGGTGAAATATTCTCCAATAATATTTTTGAGACAGGGACATTAAGACTAAAAAAGATCGCAGAAACTATCGCAAAAATAAACCCTATTTCAAAACGGGTGCTTTGTCGCTTTTTTATGCCTATCATGATTTTTGTTGAGCGCGAACGAGGGAAATAAATTGATCGTGAAAGAAAGTTTGTTTACTTAATTCGGGATGAAAGGATAACCCAATTTGTTGTTTATGTTGAACGGCGACGATGAGGTTATCGACCTTTAAAAGCACTTTCACCTCTGGCCTTACACTTTTAACAATTGGGGCTCTTATAAACATTAAATCCAATCGATTCCCTTCATATTGAATTTGTCGATGAAAGCTACCGAGTTGTCTACCATAATAATTCCTTGTCACTTCAATCGGTAAGGTTCCGAAGTGATGATAATTTTCTCCGGTAATTTGGGTGGCCAATAAAATCATTCCTGCACAAGTGGCAAGAGTGGGTAATCCCTTTTGTATTTTATCTTTGAGAGGTTCAAATAACCCTAAATCCTTTAATAATCTTCCCTGGGTGGTACTTTCACCACCTGGAAGAATTAAGCCATCAAACGGTTTTTGAATGTCTTGAAGTTGGCGAATCTCAAAATTGTCGATACCCATCGAACTGAGTTTTTGCCGATGCTCAATAAAAGCACCTTGAACAGCAAGGACACCCACTCGCAAGAATTATTTACCTCGTTCTGCCATTAAAATTTTAACTTGATCTTCGTTTAATCCCACCATTGCTTCGCCTAGATCGCGTGAGACTTCTAACAACACTTTTGGATCGCGGAAATTTGTTACTGCTTTGACAATTGCTTCTGCGCGTTTCTTCGGATCACCTGATTTAAAAATACCTGAGCCAACGAATACGCCTTCTGCACCTAATTGCATCATCAGCGCCGCATCCGCGGGTGTAGCAACTCCGCCTGCAGAAAATAACACCACTGGTAATTTGCCTTTTTTGTGAACATATTTAATGAGGTCCAATGAAACACCCCATTGTTTTTGTAAGACAAATAATTCATCTTCATTTAACGATTGAATGCGACGGATTTCACCGGTGATAGATCTCATATGTCGCACTGCTTGAATGACGTCTCCTGTGCCAGCTTCCCCTTTAGAACGGATCATGGAAGCGCCTTCTGAAATTCTTCTTAAAGCTTCCCCTAAGTCTTTCGCCCCACATACAAATGGAACATTAAAGTTATGTTTGTTGATGTGGAGGGTGTCATCTGCCATCGTTAACACTTCAGACTCATCAATATAATCAATTTCTAAAGCTTCTAAAATTTGTGCTTCAACAAAGTGACCAATTCTTACTTTTGCCATCACAGGAATTGAGACTGCTTTTTGAATTTGTTCAATCATTTTTGGGTCTGACATTCTTGCCACACCACCTGCCGCACGAATATCCGCAGGAATTCTTTCAAGTGCCATGACGGCAACTGCGCCAGCTGCCTCCGCAATTTTTGCTTGTTCAACATTGGAAACATCCATAATCACACCACCCTTTAGCATTTGGGCGAGATTTTTATTTAATTCATAGCGTTCGTTTTTCATTTTATTTACCCCTATTACGACTCAATTTTACACCAAAAAAGAGATAAGCATCGTAAATATGCTATACCAGTTAGTTTTTGTGTTTAATTCAATTTATTTAAGAAGGAATTAATCCGCTAATTAAGGTTAATGCAAACTCATAAATGGTTTTACCAATCGAAAAGGCTGGTTCGCCCAAGGCCAAATCTTGGGTGATAAAGGTATTCACTTCGGGTACTACAAAGGTTAACGGGATAGCAATGAGTAAGGCAATGCCGATGACAACAACAGCCCGACCCAAACCCAACCCGAAACCAAGAATGGAATCAATGAATTTAAAAGCTTTAACGTCTTTTGTCAGTTTTACCAATTGACTACCGATGATAAATAGCAATAACCAACCAATGAGGAAGGTGCCCAAATAACTCAAGATCAAAATAATAAAATAACCAGAAGAGGTTGCGAGTGCATCCCCTAAAGTTCCATTAAAGGTAATCAGTAAGTTAGCTAAAGGAGAAGCGAGAAATCCTGGTAAACCGATTTGGGTTAACCCATCCGTTAAGAAATCAAGCGCCCCTGGTTGAGTGCTATCAATCACAGTTTCATATAATCCCATGCCAGTGAATACTGAACCCCGAAGTGTACTAAACAATAGAGGATAAAGCGGAGTGGTAATCAAAATATCTTCCACCCAATTGGCGAGCAAATAAGCTAAAACAACGGCGCCAATAAATGCCCCAACCCCAACAATTTCCTTAAAAAAGCCGTTTTTAAAACCAGAGATACCGAATAACAAAGCCAAGACGATCATGACTGCATCAATAATGCCCACATGGAAACCACCTAATGTCATAAATACATCCTCCTTTTTTATTATAAATCATCTAATTAATTTTGAATTTATAAGTTTACCTATGCGATAATAATTGGATGAAAAAATCAATCCAACATCCGATCCGTATGATGACTATTCTCTCGATATCATTGAACTTTATTTTGTTCTTGAGTAAATTGTTTTTTGCAAGCTTAGTAAATAGTGTTGCGTTGTTTTCCGATGCCTTCAATCATTTTTCGGATTCTTTAAGTGGATTAATTTTCTGGATAGGACAGCGATTATCCAATCGAAGAGCAGATGCTAATCACCCTCATGGACATGGCAGAGGTGAGTACTTAACCTCACTCTCGATTGCCATTCTTATGATCGTGGTTAGTATTCAGTTCTTGATTGAATCCATTGCTAGAATTTCCTCTACTACTGACGTAGAGGCATCCCCAATTATCATCATCACCCTCCTAATTGGAATCCTAGTAAAACTAGGATTATTTATCTATGCTAATCGCCTATTTAAGCAAACAAAACTCTTATCATCCAAAGCGCTAGCTGTCGATAATTTATTTGATGTATTGATCTCAACGCTAGTGTTAATCAGTTTGATCATTGAACCTTTCTTCAGTGTTTCGATTGATGGGGTTGTAGGATTGTTGATTGCTGTTTTGATTGCATGGTCGGCGTGGCAAATTTTGATGCAATCGGTTCGCCGAGTCTTAGGAGAAGCGTTACCACCCAAACAAATAAACAACATTCGATTATTTTTAAATCAGTATCCTGAGGTTTTAGGTAGTCATTTATACATGTTTCATGACTATGGTCCGCATTATCAAACCTTAAGTTTTCACCTCGAAGTTGCTGCTAGCCAATCTTTTGTTAAAATGCATGATTTGGTTGATGACATTGAAGAAAATATTAAAGCGACATTTGGTTATGATGTTACGATTCACTTAGATCCAATGATGACCAACCATGACGACATTATAAAAATCACCGAACCGATTTGGCAAAGTTTAAAGCAACATCAACTTCAGGAAGATGTTAAAGGCCTTCGAATTATTAAAGAAAAATTACACCAAGAAATCATTGTGATGCTCAATCATTCCAAAAACCAAGATAAAGTGAAACGGTTTCTCGATAAGCAATTTGCTCAATATCGCTTTGTGATGGATTGGTAAATATCAATCCATGACATTCTTGCTAAAATAGACTTATGCATTGGTTTATTCTTCTGGTTGCACTGATTTTAAGTTCATGTGGTTTGTTTTTGTTGTGGAACATTCCTCTTATTCAAAAAGTCATGACAAAACCCTTGCAAACAATCTCAATTATTATTCCTGCCAGAAATGAAGAAAAAAGAATCTCACCTTTATTAGAATCAATCCGTTCTCAAATAGATTTTATTCACGAATTGATTGTGGTGGATGATCATTCAACCGATCAAACCGCAAGTCTCGCAAAAGAAATGGGCGCCAATGTAGTACAAGCTGAACCACTTCCAAAGGGTTGGTTTGGTAAACCATGGGCGTGCTATCAAGGAGCGAAAGCTGCCACTGGAGAAATTTTGTTGTTTCTGGATGCCGATGTCGTGCTGATGCCTGGTGGGATTGCATCGATCTATCGTGAATTTAAAAAAACCAAAACCCCGCTTTCGATTCAACCTTACCACATCACCAAAAAACCGTATGAATCTTTGAGTTTGTTTTTTAATTTAATTGTGATGATGACCACAGGTTTGTTCACACCTTTTGGTTTGAAATGGAAAGCAAATTCTTTTTTTGGTCCTTGCCAAATGGTAACCAAAGAAGATTATTGGAAGATTGATGGACATGCATCTGCCAAGCATGCCATTTTGGAAGACATTGCTTTAGGGGAAGCTTATCAAACCCAACTAAAGAAACCAATCCGAGCCTTAGCAGGCAAAGGAGTCGTTCATTTTCGGATGTACCCTGAAGGTTTATCAACTTTGATCGAAGGATGGACTAAAAATTTTGCCACCGGTGCTAGTCTTATTTCTCCTAGATTATTAATATTGGTGAGTGTGTGGATTACTGGTCTATTTATTGCAATTCTTAGTGGTGTCGCCCCATTTATGTGGCAAGATCAGGTGTATTGGATTGGTTACCTCTTTGTCGGTGTCGAAACCTATCTCCTTACTCGAAAAGTGGGAAAATTCTCAATCTTGACGATTATTTTTTATCCCATCTATTTAATCTTTTTCGTAGGATTATTCATTCGTTCAAGTGTGCAATCCAAGAAAAAGAAGGTAACTTGGAAGGGTAGAAATCTTCAATGATGAATTGGTTTCCATTGATTCTTGTTCCCACTTGGTTAATGCTGATTCTGAATATAGTGCTTTGGCCGATCTTTCATTTAGGAATCTCAAAAATTACCTTAAAAACACCTGATATTAAATTCAAAAAAGACGGTTGGTTATATCGTCAAAGAAAGTACGAAGACAATGGTGCTTTTTATGAGAAAATTTTAAAAATCCGGTGGTGGAAAAAATGGATTCCCGATGGGGCAACCATTTTTAATGAAGGGTTTAAAAAGAAAAATCTTCAAGGCACGCAAAAAAATTACATTCAAAACTTTATAGAAGAAACACGACGAGCGGAGTATTCGCACATCTTACAAATTTTTCCCTGTTTTACGTTTTTTATTTTTAATGAATTCTCGATTGCCATGATAATGGTCATCTATGCGCTGGCTTTTAATTTGCCGTTAATTTGGTTACAACGATATAATCGTTTTCGCTTTCAAAGATTACTAAAGAAACTTTAATTTTTTTCGGCTTTTACAATTTGGTCAACCACTTGTTGGCCACTTAAGACTACCATCGGCATCCCGCCTCCGGGGTTGACAGAACCGCCTACAAAATAAACATTTTGATAAAGCTTAGAACGTTTTGGAATTTTAAATCCCATATTTTTCTTTCTACTTGCAACCACCCCATATATCGAACCACGATTCGAGTAATACATATCTTGAATGGTTTCCGGTGTCCATAATTCTTCGACCACGATATGTTTTCTCAGATCCGTGAGTCCCATGCGTTCTAATTTATTCAAAATGTTGATTCTAAAGGTTTGATAATCTTCCTTCGTAAATGGTCTCTTGGGATCTAGGTAAGGAATGTGTGGAAGAATTTTAATGATGTCACCACCTTTAGGTCCTTGGGAAAGATCGGTTCGCATCGGGGCGACTAAATAAATGGTTGGATCTGGATTTAATGTGTGGCGATGAAAAATGTTATTAAAGTTTGTTTTTGAATTTTTACTATAGAAAAAATTATGATGAGCGAGTTGTGGATAGACTTTATTTGTTCCTAAATGTAAAGCAAAACCTGAACATGCAGGTTCGAACTTTCGTTGATATCTTGCAATCAAACCCTTAGGTTCTTTGGTTATTTTTTCATAAAAAGGAATCGCTTCCATATTGGAAATAATCAAATCGGCATCTAGAGACTCTCCAGACTTTAAATGAATTCTAGAAATGCTTTGATTTTTTTTCTCTACGGATATCACTTCACTTTGGGTTTTGATTTTGATTTGAGGTAATTCCCCAATTAATTTGACCAACCCTTTTGAAATATTAAACATCCCGCCTTTGACGTACCACAAATCATATTTCCATTGAATATAAGGCAATAAATTCATTAGGGCTGGAGCATCGTAAGGTGAAGAACCCACGTATTTAATAAAATAATTTAGAATATCGATAAGGTAAGGGTTACGAATGTATCGGCGCACACCCTGGTCCATCGAAGAAAAATAATCCATATTCTGAAAGATACTCACGGATGGTTTGAAGCGAATCGCCTCCCATGTATTTTCCAGTTGGTTATCAAAGGCAACCATTGCAGAAACTTCATAAATTTTTTCAGTATAGGCATAATATGCTTTTAAATCTTGTAAATCTTGAGGCGTTAACGCTTTATTCGTTAACATATCCTCAATTTTATGGGTTAAATCAATCCTCGTTCCGTCTTCAAAAAAATTTCGCCAATGTGGCCGAACGGGTTCAATTTGAATATAATCGGACATTTTTCTTTTGTGTTTGGTAAATAAATTTTCAAACAGATGCGGCATCGTTAAAATGGACGGACCTAAATCAAAAGAGAAACCATGGGTATCTTTGACATTGAGTTTGCCACCAAGATGGTTGTTTTTTTCTAATAAAGTAATGGAATATCCTGGTAATGCCGCTAATGAGATAGCTGCAGATAAACCACCTAAACCGCCACCAATAATTACTACTTTTTTCATCGCAATTCCTTAGTGTCATTATAGTCATTTTCACACCAAATCGTAAAAATAGATTGGTGAAATTGCATATAATGAATCCATGAATCTACCTTCTTTGATAAATTGGTTTGAAAAACATCAACGGGATTTACCTTTTAGATCACATCCAACACCTTATGGGATATGGATTAGTGAAGTGATGTTACAACAAACCCAAATGGAAACTGTTTTAAAGTATTACCCTTCTTTTCTAAAACGGTTTCCAACGATTCAATCTCTAGCAAAAGCATCATTGGAAGAAGTCCTCACAGAGGTTCAAGGGTTGGGTTATTATCGACGTTTTCGTTTGATGCACGAAGGAGCAAAATATATTCTTAACCAACATCAAGGTGTCTTTCCATCTACTTTTGAATCCGTAATCGCCATCCCTGGGGTGGGTCTTTATACTGCTGGGGCGATTATGGCAATCGCCTACAACCAACCCTATCCTGCAACCGATGGGAATGTTATTCGAGTCTTAAGTCGTTATTTCGGAGTAAAAAAAGATATGCGGTTACCCTCATCAAGAGCGCATATTAATGAACTTCACAATCAATTGGTGCAACAATCCCAACCAAGAGAATATATTCAAGCTGTTATGGAACTAGGGGCATTGGTATGTCGACCCGTTAAACCCTCTTGCGAAGCTTGCCCACTTCAACAAAATTGTTTCGCTTATCAAAGTGGAAAACCTGAGGCCTTACCGATCCTTACCAAAACTACAAAAGTAAAAACCAAAGAATGGAAAACAATTATCATCGTGCAGGATGATAAAATCCTAATGCGTAAAAATAAAACTAATCTTTTAAAAGATTTTTATTTGTTACCTCAATGGGAAACGAAGATTGAGGCAATAGAGGAATGGCTATTAAACAACCGTTTTAAACCCATTCATCTTGGTGATTCTCGGGTATTTCAACACCAATTTACCCACCAAACATGGGTGATGGACGTATACCAACTGAAAGTTAAAACCGGTTTCGATAAGGAGGGAGAATGGATTTTGTTACGCGCTCTAAACACGATTCCCATTCCTGAAGCTCACAAAAAAATCATTCGGTATTATTTCCCCCAATACCTTAAAACAAAAGCTTTATAATGAGTGAGAGGAAAGAACGATGAATTTATATCAATTTACAGTTAAAGACTACCAAGGTAAACCAGTTTCACTTAAAGCTTATGAAAACAAAGTAGTTTTAGTGGTGAATACTGCAATTCACTGTGGTTTAGCACCACAATATAAAGGTTTAGAAAAACTTTACCAAACTTATCAAAAACAAGGATTTGAAATTTTGGATTTTCCTTGCAATCAATTTGCCGATCAATCTCCAGAAAGTGATGAAGAAACGGCGATGATTTGCGAAACCAAATTAAAAAACTCATTTAGACCGTTTGCGAAAATTGAAGTCAATGGCAGAAACACACATCCACTTTATCAATGGTTGAAGAAAAGTACATTTAATTTATTAGGTTCTCAAATCAAATGGAACTTTACTAAATTCTTAGTGAATCGCGAGGGTAAGGTTGTGAAACGCTATGGACCACCAGTGCTACCTGATGCCATCGCTAAAGATATTGAAAAATTACTTAAGTGATATGCTGATTATTGAGCACGCGAGCAAATCTTACGATAAAAAGAAAAAAGCGTTAGATGATGTTTCTCTTACGATTCAACCAGGTGATCTTTTTGGTTTTGTTGGTCATAATGGCGCAGGTAAAACCACTTTACTAAAAGCTATTTCTGGTATTCATCAACTAGACCAAGGTACGATTAAGTTTGATGGCCTCGACATCAATCAAAACACCTTAGCTTTTAAATCCAAAATTGCCTATGTCCCAGACCATCCTGATTTATATGAGCAACTGACAGGGCGACAATATATTGATTTTATTGCCGATGTATTTAAGATTGGTATTCAAGAACGTAATCAGTTAATTGAAAACTACGGCAAAAATTTTGAAATGCTGCCCTTTTTAAGACAACCCATTAGTACCTATTCCCACGGGATGAAACAAAAAACTGCGCTGATTGCAGCTTTGATTCACAAACCTAAACTACTCTTACTTGATGAACCATTTGTCGGTCTTGACCCTAAAGCCAGCTTTGTTCTAAAGGAAATCTTTAAATCGATGACGCAGTCCGGTATGAGTATCTTCTTTTCTAGTCACGTGCTGGAAGTTGTGGAAAAACTGACCAACAAAATTGCCATTATCAAACAAGGTAAAATCATTCATCAAGGACTCACCAAGGAAGTCTTAGGCAAACAAAACCTTGAATCTTTATTTATGGAGTTGAGTTGATGTATCGTTTGCTGTTAAGAACCTTTGTTCGGGAAAGACTTAGTTTAAGAAGACTATTTGGCCAAAAAATCGCCCGTTCAAAATTTCAAAGTATCTTGATGGTCGGTGTTTTAGTTTATGCGTTTGGTGTCACCATGGTTTCAAACACTCTACTACAGTATGAAATTGCCCAAAGTTTAAAAGCGGTTGGTGATCTATCACCGATGCTTAATCAAGTCATCACGAATTTAAGCACCCTTGGTTTTTTATTTGGTTTTTTTCAAGCCCAAGGTTACCTGTTTCAATATAAAGATTTTGATTTATTAGGTCCTTTGCCTTTATCACAAAGAACGATTATTGCCGCAAAAATATCGATGATGCTGGTGTTCGTCTATCTGTTTGCTCTGATTATGGTGCTACCGACGTATGGGGTTTGGTGGTATGAAAGCGCAGCGCCTTTGATGCAATTTTTATTATTTTTGCCAATGGCAATGGTTGCACCAATTCCGTTGATGTTATTTGGATCCTTCATCTCATATATGTTAAGGAAACTAACTCAACCATGGATTCATGCTAATGTTTTACAAACGATCTTTTCGGTTTTATTTATTCTTAGTTTTGCTGGTTTTAATTTTATTTCTAATCAATTTCTACCAGCTTCTTGGATGATCATTTTGCAGGATTTTGATTTTGTTAGTAGATGGTTCATTAGCGCGATTGCTGAGACTGATTTAATTGCTTTTATATTGTTTATCCTTCTACACATCATCATCTTTGTTGGTTTTGTTTTGACTATGAGCGGGCCCTTGCTCAAAATCAATCAGCAACGCACTAATTTGCCTTATAAAGGTAAAGATAAAACCCCCACACATCCACAGTCGGTGATGATCCACCTCCTGCAAAAAGAATGGCGTCGATTTGTTGGTACCTCTATTTATTTCATTAACACTGGTTTTGGGATTTTGATCTTAATTTTACTAATTGTGATAAGTATATTCATTCCTTCCGTCATTTCTGACTTGCGTCAGACCATGGTGGCCATGGGTATCGAACCCTTTTGGCTTATCTTTGCCATCATCGGTTTTGCTTTGTCAACCGTGTATACGCCTGCTGTGAGTTTATCTTTGGAAGGAAAAAACATCAATTTGCTAAAGTCTTTACCCATTCAAGCTTGGACGATCATTCAGTCCAAGATTTATTTTAATTTGCTTTTAACGCTTCCAGTTGTGTTGATAGCAATGATTGTTGGAACCACTTTATTTGCATTGGATATTTTCATTGCAACTTTATTTCTGATGGTCTTAGTTTTATTCGCCATTTTACTTTCTGTCTTTTTCATGTATCTCAATCTGTGGTTTCCTCGTTTTGATTTTCATCAAGAGGTTGAAGTAGTGAAGCAGAGTTTAGCATCATTAGTCGCTGTTTTTGGTGGTTTTTCGATGCTTGGGGCCATCTTGTGGTTAAATTTTGAACCGTTGGCAAGCTTTGATTTACCGACACGATTAATCATCTTAAATGGGATAGAAATTTTCTTAATCTCCATAACGATTTGGTTCTTAAAACGAAATGCTCAGCGATATTTTCAAACATTTAGTGTGTAAAGGAGAATTCGATGAAAACCATTATTGCTCACGATGTAGAGGAAGCCTTGAGAAAAGGGTTACCGGTAGTCGCACTTGAAAGTACAATCATTAGTCATGGTATGCCGTATCCAGAAAACCTAGAAACCGCATTAGCGGTTGAAAGGGTGGTACTTGATGCTGGGGCGACACCGGCGACCATCGCAATTTTGGATGGCGTGATTCATATTGGCCTTGATAAAAATTCATTGACTCGATTTGCCCAAAGTAAAAATGTTAGAAAAGTATCGCAACGAGATTTAGCTTATGTCCTTACCCATGGTTTATCAGGCGGTACAACGGTTGCGACCACAATGTATTTAGCACGGATGCAGGGCATTCAAGTTTTTGCAACAGGTGGGATTGGTGGCGTCCATCGCGGTGCTGAAACTTCCTTTGATATTTCTGCTGACCTTCAAGCCTTTGCGAGTATTCCCATAACAGTAGTTTCTGCAGGGGCAAAAGCCATTCTTGATTTACCCAAAACGTTAGAATATTTAGAAACCATGGGTGTGCCGGTGGTGGGATTTCAAACCGATGATTTTCCTGCATTTTATCACTCAAAAAGTGGATTAAAATTAACCCTTCGTTGTGATCATCCTACTGCAGTGGCTAGACTCATGAAAACCCAGTACACCTTAAACCTATCTCAAGGAATTTTGATTGCAAATCCCATCCCAACTGCGTATGAAATGGATGCTAGAATCATTAATCAAGCAATTCAATCAGCGACAAAAGAAGCAGATGAACAACATATTAAAGGTTCAGCACTAACGCCTTTTTTGCTTGCACGTGTGAAAGCATTAACGGGTGGCGACTCATTAAAAAGTAACATTGCCTTAGTAAAACATAACGCTAAAATTGCCAGCGAAATCGCCATTGCTTATCAAAAACTTAATGTTGTTTCTGATCCAATTGTAAAATAATATTTTTTAACTCTTCCTCGGTGAATTGGTAATGTTCACTACAGAAATTACAATGAACATCTGCGCCATGTTGCACCTTAATCATGTCTAGCAATTCATCTTTTCCTAATAATTTTAATGTCGATTCAGTACGCTCTCTTGAACAGCGGCATCTAAAACTAATGTCTTTGGTGCCTAAAAACACTAAATCTTTTTCCGGGATTAAGGTTTTTAAAACATCTTCAGGCGTTTTTCCTTCAAACAATAAGGTTGAGATTGGTTTTGCCAATTTAATGACTTCTTCCATTTGAGTTAAGGTTGCATCATCACATCCTGGCATCGCTTGAATTAAATATCCCCCACTTGCTGCAATTCGACCATCTGGATTTACTAGAACCCCAAGAGCGAGTGCGGAAGGAATTTGTTCTGAATTCACTAAATAGGAGGCTAAATCTTCAGCAATTTCACCTGAGATAATCGGTGTTTGACCGGTAAAGTTATATTCCGATCCAAAACTTTTAACTACAGAAATAAGGCCTTTGGTTCCGACTGCTCTTGCCACATCTAACTTGCCTTTGGCATTCGCTGGAAAATGCACCTGGCTATTATGAACATAACCTCTGACTTGCCCGAAAGCGTTCGCGTCAATCACAATTTCTCCAATCGGGCCATCACCGGCAATCCGCACTGTATATTTTTCTTCACCTTTTAAATTGCTCGCAAATAAAATCCCCGCCGTTAGCGTTCTTCCTAATGCTGCAGAGGCTGTGGGTAAGGTTTGGTGCCGTTGACAACCTTCTTGAACAAGATGAGTAGTTGAGGTCGCAATCGCGCGAATTTTACCATTAAAGGCAATCGCAGATACAAAATAATCTTTTTTCATCTTCCATATCTTAACAAAATCAAATTGCGAAAGATAATACAATGTCTTTAGAGGTAACACGAATGAATCAAAATCCTTATATTGTTAAACACCCGCTCATTGATCACAAAATGACCATTCTCCGTGACAAACAAACGCATAGTAACTACTTCAGAACGTTGGTAAAAGAAATCACTCAAATGATTGTCTTTCCAGCTACGCACCACCTCAAGTTAGAGAAAAAAGGCATTATCACACCGGTTTCGGATATGGTCGGTCACCAACTTGCTAACGATGTATTGGTGGTCCCGATTATGCGTGCAGGCTTGGGTATGTTGGATGCGTTTACAGAAATGATTCCTACTGCAAAAGTAGGTCATATCGGTTTTGTAAGAGATGAGAAAACCCTTAAAGCAAGTTCATATTTAGTCAAATTACCAAAGATTGATGCTGCTACAGAAGTTTTTATCTTGGACCCAATGCTAGCGACAGGTGGGACTTTAATTCAGGCGATTGATTTGATTAAGAAAAAAGGGGCGAAGTTGATTACGTATCTTGGATTAGTCGCCGTTCAAGAAGGGATCGACAAAGTGCTTAAACATCATCCAGACACTAATATTTATTTAGCATCCTTAGATAAGCAGCTCAATGCAAAAGGTTATATCGTGCCTGGATTAGGCGATGCGGGTGATCGGTTGTTTGGTGAAGAAGGTTAATTTAGTAAGATAAAACGAAGTCGACTGGATAGCTATGTTGTTTCAGTTTCGCTTCGCCAGGTAAGTAAGTTAAGTTAATTAAGAATGTAAAACTAATAACGTTTCCACCTAAACGTTTTACAAGATTTGCAATAGCAAGCGAAGTCCCACCCGTGGCGAGTACATCATCAAGAATTAAGACGCGTTGACCTTTTTGGATTGCATCCTCGTGCATGAATAAACTCGTTTGACCATATTCAAGGGTAAACTTTTCTTCAATTGCTTTTCGTGGTAATTTACCCGCTTTTCTTACTAAGACAAAAGGAACCTTTAATTGACTGGCCACTGCACCACCAAAAATAAATCCACGCGCTTCCGGTGAAACAATGACATCGGGTTTGTAGCGCGCCACTATTTTTGCTAAGGATTGAATCGCATCATGAAACGCTGCCCCATTTTTTAGTAATGGGGTGACATCTTTAAACGAAACACCTTTAATGGGCCAATCTTGAACTGCGGCAATGAATGGTTTTAAATCCATGAACTATTCTCCCTTTTTCCAAGGATAGTCCTTGGGATTCATATTGATCATACTTGGCTTTAGAACGCCAACATAGGGAATGTTTCGATACTTTTCGTCGAAATCCATTCCGTAACCAACCACGAATAATTTTGGAATGGTCTTGCCAATATAATCTGGAACAAACTTTGTTTTTCTACCTTCCGGTTTATCTAGTAGCGTGACAACTTTGACCGATTTAGCGCCTTCACTCAAAGCTTTTTGTTTAATCTTTTGAATGGTTAGTCCAGAATCAACAATATC
>CAIMWL010000050.1 GCA_903845135.1 uncultured Caryophanales bacterium | reverse complement strand
TTACGGGGTTGGTGAACACCATCGTAAAGAGTTTGCCGCGAGTGCACCGGCCGTGATTCTAGCAGCCGCAGCTACGGTTACCAATAAGATTAAGTTAGGGAGTGCAGTTACGGTGCTCAGTAGTGATGACCCCGTGAGAATCTATCAACAATTTGCCACGCTTAATGCCATTTCAAAAGGTCGTGCAGAAATTACAGCAGGCAGAGGCAGTTTTATTGAATCTTATCCCTTATTTGGTTATGACCTCAATGATTACGATGCATTATTTGAAGAAAAATTAAATCTCCTCTTAAAAATTCGCGACCAAGAAATTGTTTCTCATCAAGGTAAGCATCGCCCTTCGATGGATCAATTAGGGGTTTATCCGCGAACGCAATATCCTTTAATGATTGCCCGTGGTGTGGGTGGTAGTCCTGAATCAGTCTTAAATGCTGCGATTGCAGGGATTCCTTTATTCTTAGCAATCATTGGTGGTCAACCCATCCGTTTCAAGCCTTATGTGGATTTATATTTACAACGATGGCAACATAAACACGCACCTTTTATTGCAGTCCATTCACATGGTTTTATTACCGAAAATTCTTCTCATTTAGAAAACGAATTGTTTGATTCGATGGCCAGTGTGATGAATCAAATTGGTAAAGAACGTGGATGGGCCCCTTACACCAAAGCTAGTTTAAAAGCGTCCTTACAACCAGATGGGGCATTATACGCTGGGACACCAGAAGTGGTTGCGAAAAAAATAATCACTTTCTCAAAGGCAATGGGGATTGATCGATTTACTCTCCATGTACCCGTTGGTTATATGGAACATGAATTAGTGTTACAAACGATTCGTTTATTTGGTGAAAAAGTCAAACCGATGATTGATCAAGCTTATCAATCCTAATTTAGATTATTTAATCGTGGTAATGGTGCGAATGGGAAAGCGTAAGGTTGGTTTAGCGTCTTTTGCTTTTTTACCAATTGAAATTAAGACCACTGGTTTATAACGATTTGCATCAATCTCGAGAACTTTCATAAAATTATCGCGATCAAAACCACCCATCGGGCATGTATCATAACCATACGCTTGGGCGACAATCATTAAATTTTGTGCGACGATACCACAATCGAGTAAACCTTCACGGTCAAGGGATTCTTTGGTCCGAGTAGCCCTTGCTTGCTCCGCTTTTTGATTTCTTACCTTGAAATGTTCTTCGGTAATCATCCCTGCATCCAGCTCCATTTTATTCATGATGGGAAACATCGCATAGCGATCTAAATCATTGAGAATTAAGATTAAAGCTGCTGCAGTGTCAATTTGCGGTGTATTAAACATCATAAACGGTCTTAATTTTGCTTTGATTTCAGGGGAATGAATCAGCACAAAACGCCAAGGTTGTAAATTCCAGCTGCTTGGGGCAGATGCCGACGTTTCTAATATTTTTAATAAAGTGGCTTCATCGATTTTGACACTTGGATCATATTCGCGAATGGATGTGCGGGATAAGACTGCTTTGATGGTATCCATATGGTTTCCTCTATCATTTGGATTATAACGAATTCAAATTTAAGAATGTTAGTATAATACTTACGAAGGTTAATTCGGTTAAAATAAAAGTATGCCAAATAAAAAATCTGCCATTTTAATCGGGGTCAAGCTTCCCGGTTTTCACGACTTTGCGCAAGCGTTTGAAGAACTCGATAATTTAGCGCTAGCCTGTGATTATTATGTGTTAAAGAAAGTGACGCAAAATCTAGATGCTCCCACAAACAACTATTATTTAGGGGCAGGTAAAGTTTTTGAAATCAAAGCGGTCCTTGAAGAAACGGGAGCGGAAACGGCCATCTTTGACACCGAGTTATCACCAGTGCACATTCGCAATTTAGAAAAAGCGTTGAACGTTAACATTGTTGATCGCACGATGTTAATTCTGCAAATTTTTGAATCGCGCGCAAAAACGAAAGAAGCAAAACTACAAGTAGCGGTCGCTAAAGCCACCTACATGTTGCCGCGTTTAATCGATCATGAGGCTAATTACGACCGCCAACGGTCGGGTGGTAAAGCGAACAAGGGTACTGGTGAAACGAAGTTAGAAAAAGATAAGCGCGCGTTACGAAATCAAGTCATTAAGTATCGTAAAGAACTTGCATCCTTAACGGAAAAACGAAGGGTCCAACGTTTACAACGAAAAGATAACCACTTATTTACCATTGCAATTGTGGGTTACACCAATGCTGGTAAATCAGCCTTGATGAATCAATTTCTTACACTCGCCCATCGTTCCCAAAACAAAAAAGTACTAGAAAAAGATATGGTATTTGCGACATTAGAAACGTCTTCACGCTTGATTAGTCTTCCTAACCTCATTAAGTTTATCGCTGTCGATACCGTTGGGTTTGTCAGACGTTTACCTCACCATTTAATTGAGGCTTTTAAATCAACGCTTGAAGAAGTCAAAGAAGCGGATTTGATCTTACATGTCGTTGATATTTCTGACCCAGAATTTTTAACCTTAATGAATGTTGCTGACGATGTTTTAGAATCCTTAGGCGTGAAAGATATTCCGGTTTTATATGTGTTGAATAAAATTGATATTATTCGTAAACCGCAAGGGGAATTACCCGTTAATCACGTCAAGATTTCTGCTTTGCGAGGTTTGGGAATGCCGCAATTGATGATGAAGATTTCCGAATACATTTTGCATGATTATCATCCCCTGGAATTAAAAATTCCTTATGCGAATCAAGATTTGCTCGATCAATTAAGAAAAGATGGCATCCTTTTAGAAACCGAATATGAGGATGATGCGATCTATGTGTCGGTAGCCTTACCAGAACATCGCATCGCCATTTATGAGTCTTATATCAATCACCGCGATTTAAATTAAGCAACTAAAACTTCGTTGACAGGAACATCTGCTTTGGTTGTCTTAATTTGCTTTTGCATTTGAAAAGGATATGCCACGCCAATCACATATGGTGGTTGATGTGAGCTTAAGAATCGATCAAAATAACCTTTACCAAAACCAATACGATTACCTTTTGTGTCAAAAGCAATTCCCGGAATGATGACTAAATCAAGGTTGGAACTTTCATCCTTCAAACCCTGAGGCTCTAGAATTCCTAACTCACTTTTGATAAGCGAAGATTGGGACTGGTAGCGAACATAGATTAAGTTTTCACCCAACACTTTCGGCAATAACCAAATTTTGGCGTCCTTTAGTAAAGGTGATAAATCTGGTTCATGTTTGATCGCAGAAAATAATCCCACTACTTTTGCTTTTTGGTATAAAGGATGGGCTTTGATTTGTTTTATCAATGATGATGCATATGCTGCCAAAACTTGCTCCGATAGTGCCAATCTTTTTGCTAATATTTGTTGTCTTAATTGCGCTTTCATATCGTTATTTTATCATACAACTTGTCTTTACTTCGGTGAACGGATTATAGTATTTGTATGATCATTTCAATCATCTTTTTTATCTTAGCATTCAGCATCTTGATGTTACTAATCCAAGTAGTCTATGGCTATTTTTTCAAGGAAGGAAAAAACACCCGCATGATAAAGACTGTAATTGGTAGTGCCTATTTTGCTAGAACCAATGAATTTAAAATTTACAATCGTCAAGCCAAACCGGGTGGTGTTGTCTTTGTGGGAGATTCATTAACCCAACGCTACCCCTTAAGTGAATTTTATCCAGGTGTCCATTTATATAATCGTGGGATTGATGGTGATACCACCGAAGGCTTAAGCAAACGCTTAAATTTATCGATTTTTGATTTAAAACCCAACGTTGTGGTCATGCAAATTGGAACCAATGATTTACAAGTTCTTGGTCTTATCAAAGAAAAAACGGTAGAGAATATTGCCACGTTAATTACCAGCATTCGTCAAGAGTTGCCAAAGATTCAAATTCTTTTACTTTCACTTTATCCCGTCAATGAAACCACAGATAAACTGGTGAATAAATTCATTGTAGGTCCAAGAAAAAATACTGATATTCAATGGATTAATGACCATATTCGCACCTTTAAAGGCGTGGAATTTGTGGATGTTTATCCTTCACTGTTAGATGAAGATGGTCAATTAAAAATGCAATACTCCAAAGAAGGATTGCATTTATCTTTAGCCGGTTATTCCGTTGTGACCGAGGTCGTCAAACCGAGACTCATGAGGTTACTTTAATTGTTGGTTCGCGTAGGCAGTGGCCGCGGCAAAAGGATGAATTTGATCTCGTTTCGCCATTTGGTAAATGCGCGTGAGGCGATTGCCAATACGTTTGATTTCTTCTTTGACCTCGGCTTCTTGATAATCGGAATGGTGTTCGTGATAAACATTGATTAATCCACCAGCATTAATGATGAAATCAGGGGCAATCAAGATTCCTTTTTCCATCGCTTTAGGTCCATGAATTTGATCATCCAATAAAATATTATTGGCACTACCAGCGACAATCTTGGCTTGCAGTTGTTCAATGGAAGCATCATTGATGATGCCGCCTAACGCGCAAGGACAAAATACATCCACGGGTAAGCTCATAATGAATTCTTGACTCACTACTTTAATTTGCGGATATTTTTTTGTCATTGATTCAACATGACTAGGGTTGATGTCCGCAATCGTGATTTGTTTGACGCCGGCAGCAACCAGTTGATCAATCAGATAACTTCCCGTTTGTCCGACACCTTGAATGGCAAAGGATAAGTCTTGAAGTTTTTTCTTGGGGAAAACAAAAGCGACAGAAGCTTGGATGCCATAAAACACGCCCAAAGCTGTAAAGGGAGAAGGATTACCAGATTTACCAACACGGCCAACGACGTGGGGGGTTTTTTTAGCAATATGCATCATATCGGCACTGGTGGTATTCACATCTTCAGCAGTAATATATTGCCCTTTTAATAAATGAACGTAATGACCATAGGTTTCAAAATAGGCTGGTGATTTAACTAATTTTGCATCACCGATCAAAACCGCTTTGCCGCCACCTAAAGATAAATCAGCACCTGCTGCTTTAAACGTCATGCCTTTGGCGAGACGGAGCACATCAATTAAAGCCGATTCGCGCGTATCATATTTCCAAATACGCGTTCCGCCTAAAGCCGGACCACGTTTGGTATTATGAACGGCAATAAAACCATGTAATTGCACGGAAGGATCATTGAATTCCATCACCATTTCATAACCTGGTATGGCGTGAAAAATTGGTTTAGGGTAAATTTTCATCACCCTCATTATAAAGTAAAACCGCTGGGTTGAAACCAGCGGTAAAAATCAAAAAGATAGTCGACTTTATTTCGGTGGTATTTTGTAATTAATGGTCACTTGTGGGAAGGGGATATCAATATAATCAACTCTTAATAGAGGTCTAACTATGAATTTAGACATTGTCTTAGGCGAATTTCTTGGCTTACTAGTCTTCGTTGTTGTCCATGGTGGTATTCTTGCAAGCATGGCCTTAACTGGAAAAGTTAAAGAAGGAATCGCTGCTTTAGCTGTTTTCTTAGGGATTTCATTTGGTGTCTTTGCTGCAATCGCTGGCGGAAGTGGTGCTCATATCAATCCTGCCGTGACGATGGCTGTTTATGTTACAGGTGGTATCGATCTCGTTGAAGCATTAACTTATATTGTTTCTCAAATTCTTGGTGGTTTCGTCGGTGGCCTTATTTTATGGGTTATCTATCGTCCACAATTTAAAGAAGCAACCAATCCTTTAGCGCCTTTAACAGGTAATCCTGATGCTAAAGATGCCGTCCAAAACGTCATTACCTCAGTGTTAGGTTCTTTCTTCTTAGCATTATTAGTCTTAGTCACTGTTGATTTAACAACCCGAACTGGTCTTACTCCTTTAGCGGTTGGTGCTGCCGTCTTAGCAGCCGCTTTAGCGGTTGGTGGTACTGCTTATTCAGTGCTTAACGTCGCTCGCGACTTAGGTCCACGTTTAACGGCAACTGTTTTAAAAATTGGTCAACCAACTTGGGTTCCTGTTTTAGTGCTTACCCTTGCCTCTTTAGTCGGTGGAGCATTAGCAGGTTTAGTTGTAACTTTATTAGGCTAAATCAAACATCATTTGGTCAATAAAAAATAGAGGGGAACCTCTATTTTTTTATTGCCTCTAAACATAAAGCATCGTTATGTTTGACTTGATTAACATGAGAACTTACTTCGTAAAAACTGAGTCCCTTATAGTTATCTGGTTTCAATAGAAATGCTAATTCATCAATCGCAGTTTTCGGATCGACCCAATGGCGATATTGGTCAGGATTTAACATGACAGGGATGCGATCGTGGATGGGTTTCATGGTCTCATTCGCATGCGTGGTCAGCATAGCAGCGTAAACGTGTGGTTTGCCTTGATCATCTTTGGTGACTTGATATAACCCTGCAAACACCATCCAGGGTTGGGTTTGATGTTGAAACCAAAAGACCCTTGATGGTTTTTCATCTCGTTTCCACTCATAAAACCCGCCACCAAGAATTAAGCAACGTTTGGTTTTCATCGCTTGGCGAAACATCGTTTTTTCAAAGACAGATTCACTGCGAGCATTAATCACGACTTGGGAGGTTTGATTCGACAAAGGTAATCCCCAGGAAGAGAGGCCAACACGAAAGCGCATGCCATCGTGGATTAAGGTGATTAATCGATGCGTAGGGGCAATATTATATTGCGGTAAAATTAGGCTATCTTCTTTTAATTCAACCTGAAATTGATCCCAAAGGAAATGCGAGGTTTTTTGCCAATTTAGAGGTAAGCCAAATCGTCCACACATACCTCTATTTTATCGATTTCCCTTAAAATGAGTTAGCAATTTAAGTTTATTTAATTGCCTTATAATGTTCGTAGAAATGAAATTAAGGTGTTCCTCATTAAAATTAAATCATGCAACAATCCATTGGTGAAAAAATAAAATTTTTAAGAACCCAAAAAGGTCTTAGTCAAACTGCCTTAGCCAAAGCGCTTTATTTTAGTAATCGCACGATTAGCAATTGGGAAAATAATCTTCGAGATGTCAGTGTTGAAAATTTAGAGAAACTTGCCGCTTACTTTAAAGTTCCGTTGCAACATTTTACAAATGGTGCAAACGCTTCCTTATCACCCCAAGGTGCGTTTCAAGAAGTTAAAATAAAAAAGTTGGTCGTCAATCATTCGTATTTTTATTTATTACTGATGTTGATGATCATGAATACCTTGATGATGTGGATCCCTTTTCATAACCGGATTCAAACCTTATTGTTATGTTTACTCTTTTGGTTTGGTTTTCTTATCGTTTCTATCATGCTTCACACGAAAGATAATCGGCAACGCACCAAAACCTTTCTATTGCCTTTGGAAACTATTCTCACTTACCAGACTCATCTTTCAGAAAAAAGTAGACGAATCTTTTTGTTTACCATGATTGGCTTATATATCACCCTAATCTTGGTTTCCACTTTTTATTATGTGAGTGCATATGGAATGTTTAATCTTGTTGAAGTTGATTTAGCATTTAATACATCCTTGATTATTTTTTATTCATGGGTCATCATTCTCCAAGTTTTAGCATTGATAAAACTAATCATTTCAGGATTTCCTAAACAAAGTATGCCTTACAAACGCAATCAACATGGTTTTGGGATGGGGTGGCATCGAATGGTGGCATCGATGCAGTATGGAATGGTGATTTTCTTAATTATTTATAGCAATGGTTTTGGCCATACGTTTTTTCCATTTGCTTTGCTTTTATTTACTTTAGTCAATGGTTTTTCAACGGTGTTACTGCTAAGAATGATTTTAGTGACTACAACTAAATTCTTCGATAGCTACAAACTAATGAGTCAACCCATATCTATAAATCAGCGGGAAATACTTCAGTAAATTAATGCGACGATTCGTGGATAGAAGATTTGAAGATTCCACGAGTTGTGGAATTATTCCACAATAAGCCAATCGCTATTTTTTTCAGATGCACCCCTCTTTATATTGGTGTTACTGGGATCCCATGCCTCAGCGATTGAATGGGGAAACCTGTCTACCTATTGGGATGTCTGAACCCAGGGATATTCATCCAATTATGTAGACAGATATCAATCGTGAGGTATGCTTGGGTTATGTTAAAATAAACTCGTGAAAATTCTTAAAGAATCTCGATATATTGAATCCTTAAAGCGCGATGGTAACTTATACATCGCTTTACCAGATGACTATGATGATCAACAATCCTATCCCGTCATCTATTTCCATGATGGCCATAATTTGTTTTATAAGCAAGATTCCTATGCCGGAGAAATTTGGGATGTGGTCTCTGCTCTCAAAACCAAAGGATTACCCAAAGCGATTGTAGTGGCCTTAAGTTGCGCGATGCGCGGGAATCAGCG
>CAIMWL010000049.1 GCA_903845135.1 uncultured Caryophanales bacterium | reverse complement strand
TACCATCAGGTAAATATGGCATATCTTCAACAGGTAAAATACGGGAGATAACACCCTTATTCCCGTGACGACCTGACATCTTATCACCTTCGGAAATTTTACGCTTTTGCACAATATAAACGCGAACGACTTCATTCACGCCTGGGGCAAGTTCATCACCCTTTTCACGTGAGAAAGTTTTTACATCTAAGACAATACCTGCACCACCATGTGGAACCCGGAGGGAGGAATCTTTACCTTCTTTAGTTTTTTCACTAAAGATCGCGCGTAATAATTTTTCTTCACTCGTAGGTTCGGTAACGCCTTTGGGTGTCACTTTACCAACAAGAATATCGCCTTCTTTGACTTCCGCTCCAGGAATGATAATCCCACGTTCATCTAAATAAGCTTTGGCTTCTTCATTGGTAGAAGGAATATCACGCGTGATTTCTTCATCCCCTAATTTAGTGGCGCGGCATTCTAAGGTATGTTCTTCAATATGGATCGACGTATAAACATCTTCTTTAACTAAGCGTTCAGACATGATGACCGCGTCTTCAAAGTTATAACCGTTCCAAGTCATGAAGGCGATGGTCACGTTTTGGCCAAGGGCTAAATCACCATTGTCCATGGCAGGCCCATCGGCAAGAATTTGTCCTGCTAACACTTTTTGACCAGGTTTCACAATCGACACTTGATTGATGCAGGTGCCTTGGTTTGAGCGATTAAATTTTTGTAAAGGATAGGCAATTTCTTCACTGCTTCCCTTTGTCTTCACAAGAATTTTACGAGAATCAATATAGGTCACTTCACCATCTTGTTGGGCAACCACGGCTAAACCAGAGTCGCGAGCAATCGCGTGCTCAATACCAGTTCCGACAAATGGCGCTTGTGGTTTTAATAAAGGTAAGGCTTGACGTTGCATGTTTGCACCCATCAACGCCCGAGTGGTGTCGTCGTTTTCTAAGAATGGAATACAAGCAGAGGCAATAGAGACAACTTGTTTTGGTGAAACGTCCATGTAATCGACATCTTCAACATTCGCCATAATATTATCGCCATTGAAACGCGCAATAATTTTATCTTCTAAGAATTTACCGTCTTTACCAAGTTTATTAGATGCTTGGGCAATGATGAAGGGTCTTTCTTGCTCGGCAGAAAGGTATTCGGTTTCATCCAAGACTCGACCATTTTTCTTATCTACTTTTCGATATGGGGTTTCAATAAAGCCATAATGATTCACTTTGGCATAGGTTGCTAAATTGGTAATTAAACCAATGTTTTGACCTTCCGGTGTTTCAATTGGACAAATCCGACCATAGTGAGAGAAGTGGACGTCGCGAACGTCAAACGACGCACGATCACGCTTAATCCCGCCACTACCTAACGCGGAAATACGGCGTTTGTTGGCCAATTCTGCTAGAGGATTGGTTTGATCCATGAATTGTGAAAGCGGATCGGTAGAGAAAAATTCTTTCACTTGCGCCGTTAAAGGCTTGATATTGACTAAGGTTTGTGGGGCAACATTGGTAATATCGGAGATCGACATTTTTTCGCGAATCGATTTTGCCATCTTCGATAATCCTAAGCGGAAACGGTTTTGAATCAATTCACCAACTGAGTGAATGCGACGGTTCGCTAAGTGATCGATATCATCTGTATCACCAAAGCCATCCATTAAGTTTAAGAAGTAAGAGAAGGTGGCGAGCATATCGGGAATGGTGACGGTTTCATCTTTTAAATTTAAATCGGTACCGACGATATGTGAAATGGTTTCCTTTTTCGCATTTGGGAAAACTTTAATGACGTTGACCTTATTGCGGTTATTTAAATCGGTGTTAATTGGCACCTTCATTTCATGAGCGCCCTTTTCAAAGAATTTTTCCGCACGAAGTTTTTCGACGAAATCTTTGGTTACTAACGTGCCTCTTTCTAATCGGACTTCACCATCGGCATCGACTAAATCTTCTGCTATAACTCGCCCCGCTAAACGGTTATATATGCCTAATTTCTTTGCATATTTATAACGACCTGCCATGCCTAAGTTATAACGTTTAGGATCAAAAAACTTTTGAATAATAAAGTTATTGATACCGTCATCGGTTCTGGGTTCGCCTGGTTTCATCTTCGAGAAAATTTGACTTAATGCATAATGGGTGGATACGGTGTCTGAATCTTTACCTAAGGTGTTACGAAGAATATCTTTATCACCAAATAAACCGATGATGGTTTCATCTAGCTTCTTTGCATATTCTTGAGCCCGTAATTCTTTATTTTTACCTTCGAGTGTGGATTCATCAAATGCTAATAAAGACTTCAAAATAATCGTCGCATACATTTTGCGTTGGCGATCGATGCGAACAGACAAGACATCTTTTGCATCCGATTCAAATTCTAACCAGGTGCCGCGCATTGGAATCAAATCAGCCTTGAATAAGAATTTTCCAGTCTTATCCATTGCCTTCGATAAATACGCACCAGGCGAACGTCGGATTTGAGAAACGATGACTTTTTCAACGCCATTAATAATAAAGGTGCCAGAATTGGTCATCAATGGGAAATCACCAAGGAATACTTCCGATTCTTTGATGTTGCCATCTTCTTTAAAAATCAATCTTAAATTAACGCGTAAAGGAACAGAATAGGTCATATCCCGATCTTTACATTCTAAATATGTGTAACTAGGGGCATCAAAACGGAATCCTAAGTATTCAAGTTTTAATGTGCCAGCATAATTTTCAATGGGAAAAATATCTTTAAGAGCTTCATCAAGGCCTTTTTCTAAGAGCCATTGATAATTTTCGGTTTGCACTTCCACTAAGTTTGGCAGCGGGAGGGCTCCAGAAATCTTCGAATAATTGACACGGTTGTTATCCATGTTTTGATAGTGACGTGCACCACCAGTGCCAATTTTAAGCGGTCCAGTTAAAGCAACGGTATCGCGACCCACTTTCACTTTTTTCTTTGTCGTTTTTGCCATATGTCTCTCCTTATGGTTTTGCGATCAACACGAGATAGCCTTTGTCTCGGTCTCTGCGCAGGACCTTGCTAAACAACGTTAGCAAATAGGTCTCATGGGATGCAGCGCCTTTATCCTTGCGAATGACAAGATAGAAACTGCCATTGGGATTGAGGTGCTGTTTGGCTTCTTGATATAAACGATAGATTGTTTTTTTTCCGGCGCGAATCGGTGGATTAAAGGCAATCACATCGAAGGTTCGCGTCAATTCTTGAAAACCATCACTCGTCAATATGTGGAGATTCGTCAAGCCAAGACGTTGAGCATTATGTCTGGCATCAATGACTGCTCGTTCATTGACGTCTGCAAGTGTGAGATTCAAGTTTGGATTTAGACTTGCTAACGTTAATCCAACTGGGCCGTATCCACAACCAAGGTCTAAGCATGAACCTTTTAATGCATCTTGCAACAACACATTAATCAGCAAACGACTACCAGCATCAAGACCTTGCTTAGCGAAGATTCCGCTACTGGCTAGAAGGGTGAATTTTTTTCCACCAAGTTCATACGTTACCGTAAATTCCTTGATAGTTTTGGGTGGATTATTTTCGAAATAATGACCCATATCTCGCCCTCCTATAAAGTGGTAAAACCTGCCTTAATGAAAAGGCAGGTTTGTAACTTTTCGAAATTGAGCTTACTTAACTTCGACTTCAGCACCGGCAGCAACCAATGCTTTTTTGTGTTCTTCAGCTTCGACTGGAGAAATCTTTTCTTTGATTTTGCTTGGGGCGCCATCAACGAGTTTCTTTGCATCCATTAAGCCTAAACCAGTAATGGCTTGAACTGCTTTAATCACGGCAACTTTTTGGGCACCGGCACTCTTTAACGTAAGAGTGACTTCAGCTGGTCCCTTCTTCGCGCCTGCATCTTCAGCAGCAGCGGCAGGAGCAGCGGCAACGGCAGCAGCGGTGACACCGAATTCAGTTTCAATCGCTTTGACTAAGTCATTGAGTTCAACGACGGTCATTTCTTTGACGGCAGCTATAATTTCGACTTTCGTTAATTTGGCCATGTTTATTTCCTCCTATGGCAGTTTAAGCAGCGGCTTTGGGTTTGTCAGCAACAGCTTTCACTGCAACTGCCAATTTGCGAATCGGACCTTGTAAGGCCGAGGCAAGCATCGATAAGAGTTGGGGTCTTCCGGGTAAAGACGCTAACACTTTAACTTGAGCGGCATCAATAAATTTACCATCTTGAATGGCACCTTTGACAACAAGTTTTTCGTTGGCCTTAGAAAATTTGACCACAATCTTGCTGCCTTCAAGGGCATCCGCAGTAAAAATAAATCCGTTCGCTCCTTGCAACGTTTGATTTAAGGCATTATCTTTAATACCTAACTTATCCGTTGCTCGACGAACTAAGGTGTTTTTGTAAACACCAAAGCGTGCATTATTTTTTCGTAAATTACGACGTAAAGTCGATAATTCTGCAACCGTCATTTTTTGATAACCGACGATGAGAATCGATGCACTCTTTTTTGCTAACGTTTCGATTTCGTTAACTAACGCTTCTTTTTCTTTGAGAATCGTTTTATTCATTGGTTCACCTCCTTGGATTACCGTTTTATATTTTTGAGTTGTAGATCCAAGAGATTCTTTATTTCGAGATCCTCGGCAACATGATTAAGCCCCCGTGGCCGTTGCTGTCTATGGTTCTATAACACTCAAACTAAGGGAAGAGACTAGCGACCTTCGAACGTAAACTTAATGCCTGGACCCATGGTGGTATGAATCGCAGCCGCTTTGAAGAAATTACCTTTGACTGAGGCTGGTCGAGATTTAACAATCGCATCCGTCAAGGCTTGTAAATTTTCAGCAAGTTGCGTTTCGGTGAAACTAACGCGACCGATGGATACTGCAACATTGGCTTCTTTATCTAAACGGAATTCCACTTTACCGGCTTTAATATCTTTAATCGCTTTACCGATATCCACTGCAACGGTACCAGTTTTAGGATTTGGCATCAAACCTTTTGGTCCTAACACTTTACCTAATTTACCAATTTCACCCATCATTTCAGGGGTGGCAACGATGACATCAAAGTCAAACCAGTTTTCTTTATTAATTTTTTCTAGTAATTCTTTACCACCGACAAAGTCCGCACCGGCAGTTTTTGCTTCAGCAGTCTTACTCATGGTGACAGCAAGCACCTTTTTAGTTTTACCATTACCATGTGGGAGCACAATCGTCCCCCGAATTTGTTGATCAGCTTGGGTGGTATCGACATTTAACCGATAGGAGACATCAACAGTTGCATCAAATTTAACCGTCGAGGTTTTCTTAACCAACGCACTCGCTTCTTGAATGGTGTAAAGCTTATTGATATCAATGAGCTTTAAGGCTGCCTCATATTTCTTTCCGCGTTTCATATTTTATTCTTTCTGTGGTGTTAACGAGCAACGCTCTTCCACTTACTTTTTATCTTCTTCGACAGTGATGCCCATATTGCGAGCAGAACCTTCGACAATTTTCATCGCCGCTTCAATGTCATAAGCATTTAAATCAGGTAATTTGTATTCAGCAATCTTCTTCAGTGCTGCCCGAGAAATTTTACCGACCTTCGTTGTTTTCGCATTGCTAGAACCACTTTCAACTCCGGCCGCTTTTTTGATCAAGCCAGCAACTGGAGAGGTTTTGATGACAAATTCAAATGATTTATCTTCAAAGGCTGTGATAATAACAGGAATAATTTCACCTTTTTTATCAGCGGTTTTTGCATTAAAATCAGTGCAAAATTTTGGCATAACAATCCCCGCAGATGCGAGTTTTGGCCCTGGTTTTGCTTCCCCACCAGGTAGTTCCATTTTGACAACTTTTGCGATTCGTTTAGCCACGTGACAATCCTCCTTTTGGATGTATCTTGTTCGTGCGGTGGTCGACGGATGAATCAGTCCTTCCACGCAACGTCAATCATGAACCAAAAAGTCCATGCTCGAGAATTATAAGTCGAAAATATCTAAAATGCAAGAAAAAATATCACTTTTTTATTCCGTTTTAATTACCATCATAGAC
>CAIMWL010000048.1 GCA_903845135.1 uncultured Caryophanales bacterium | reverse complement strand
GATGAAGTTGCCATTGGATTTTTGGTAACCTTACTACTTGCTACTTATTGGTTATGGGAATCGTTGAAAAATCCCAGAACGGTAAAGGAGTATTAGGATGGAAAAAGAAGAATTAAGAAAGACGTTAGAGTTAATTGCTTTAAAAGGTGATCTCAATGCCCGTCTCAAACAATATGGTCGAGAAGTCGATGAAGATATGGCCTCTTTTAAACTGCTTTCAGAAAAATTTGAAGGTAAAGTTGTCCAAGATACGATTCGGGATCTTGAAGAAGAAACCAGATATACCCCGCTGAATCGTAAAGTAACGGTCGAAGTTCAGGCTGGAAATTTTGAGGTCCATTTACCAATCATTATCGATGAAATTCAAGATGAACTTGTGCCAATCATTTATTACATTAAAAAAGATATTCAGCGTCTCACTACCATTGGCGGGATTCTTCTTGGCATCGGTAATTTCGTCTTAATTTTTGGTGGTCTACTCTCCGAAACCATTTTCTTTAACTCCATCTCTTCGGAAGTCTATGCTATTTTAAGTTGGATATTTATTTGGACAGGGGTTGAACGTTTGCTGTTTGATCGACGCGCCTTGCAATATCGCATTAAACTGCTTAAAAGGTTATTTCATGCAAAATATATCCTCGTGAGAATGACCACTAAAAAGAGTCCTACTAAAGATAATCCTAACGACTAAAATTGTTAGTTTTATCTCACTAATATGATAAAATATTTAGGAATCTAAGGAGATTATATATGAAAAGATTAATACTTAAAGTCTTGCTTATTGCTTCGATTTTATCGATTGCGATCATGAATGGAATTTATGGGGTCATGAATAATTTCAATTACACTGCTTTGACGAACATCATCATTTCATTATGGGACGGCTTCTTAGCCTACGTCCTTGAATTTGCCGCCACGCTCAGCTTTAACTTAAACGGTGGTAGTGCAGTGGTCGATTACATAATTTTAGGGGGATTAGGACTATCTTTGGTGCTCGCCCTCGTTGTCTTGGTGAGAAGCTTGCTCGTCCGCCGACCACTCCTTGGCGTGATTGCCGCCTTATCGATTGTTGATTTTTTCTCTGTCGGGATGAGCGCCATTATCCTCAACAATGACTTTACTGGCGGCCGTTTTGTCACTTATTTACTCGACTTATTTAATACCGATATGATCAACACCTTGTTCTTTGCTGCGACATTTGGTTTCACTTTATTAGCATTATTGATGATTTTTTTAATTGGACTGACGGCAAAAGCGAAGGTAAAAATCACCAAGAAAACAACAACTACAAGCTTAAAACCAACGGTTAATCAACCACTTCCAGTCCAACCCACATTACAAGCGGCATCGGTGGTGTCAAACCCCACAACAGCAGCCCAACCATCTTCAAACGATAATTTATCGGAATTAGTGAAAGTGGTGATGCAAGAAGAACTTAATATGATGAGAAATACTCAAACCATTTACCCACAACAACCCGTTGGTATTGCTGGAAATCCTTATCATGCATCGCTTGATATTAATTTAGTGAGAAGAATTGTCATTGAAGAATTAGCAAAATTCCAAGGTCAATATATTTCTAGAGCGGAAGCGCAAACACTCATCGCCCAAGAAATTGCAATGATTAAAACCCAACTTCGAATCAAATAATTCTAGAGCTCTAAAAAAAGTTGATCGCCTTCAATCACGACCTTATGGGTCGTGATTTTTTCTGG
>CAIMWL010000047.1 GCA_903845135.1 uncultured Caryophanales bacterium | reverse complement strand
TCACTTGTTGCCGTTGGCGTTTTAGCTAGTTGCACACCAGCTGATCCAATTCGTGTTGGCATGGACTTACGTTATCCGCCATTTGAAACCGTCACGGGTGAAAATGAACCGGAAGGTATTTCCGTGGATGTTGCCAAAGCATTTGGTGAATATTTAGGCAGACCCACTGAAATTGTGAATACAAACTTTGGCGGTTTGATTCCCGCATTACAATCTGGCGAAATTGATATTGTCATCGCTAGTATGAGTATTACTGCTGCGCGCGCTGAAGTCGTGGATTTCACCGACCCTTATTTCTTCTTTAAAATTATCACCTTAGTGAATCAAGAATTTGCCACCGCACAAAACTTAACCGTCGATTCCACCACGGAAGATTTACTAGCAATTGAATCTGCAAGGTTTGCAGGGATTGCCTCTCAAGTCTCGGCAACCATTCCTACTGGATATGGTAAAACTGTCACTGAATATGTTGATTTAGCCACTGCGATTGAAGCAGTAGCCCAAGGCGATGCCGACATCTTATTAATGTCAGCTTCACCAGTCGTCAATGGATTTAAAGCCAATCGTGAAACCACATTAATCGTTTGGGATCCTTGGATTGCGTCGCCAATCGGAATGGCCGTGAATAAAGGCAACACCGAACTCTTAGCATCTGCAAATGCTTTCATCGACACCTTTAATGATGAAGATGGTGTCTATGCTCAATTAAGAGCAAATTGGGATGCGGTTGTCCTTGCCCAATTAGAACGCTACGGTATTGATTTCTATATCACCGCCGAATAAGGTTAATGATAAAACTTTTTAATTACGTATTAGCCATTGGCACTTTTGTTGCGATTATCTTTTTTGTGATTTATTCTCGTGACGCTAATTTTACTTTAGCGCCATTATTTGAAGATTATGGCAGTCTAATCTTTAACGGGTTATTAAATTCACTTTATGTCTCAATGATTACGTTAGTCGGTAGTTTAATTTTGGGTTTCATCTTTTACTTATTATCCATTTCTAAATTTGCTTATTTTCGCGCTTTGGTGGATGTATTTACGGAAGTCATTTATGGCACGCCACTATTAGTGATGATCGTCTTAATGGCCTTTCTTATTGGCCCTGCCTTTGATAATTTTAATCGCCCGTTTTTAGGGATTTTAGGATTGATACTCTATATTTCTCCATACATGAAAAATGTCTATCAATCTTCATTTTCTTCCATTCCCAAGGAACAATATATGGCGATGGATCTCTATGGGTTTACCGGATGGCAACGTTATCAATACATCATTATTCCGCAAGTGATTAAAGTGTTAATGCCACCTTTGATGAATAATTTTTCTTTAATCGTGAAAGGCAGTTCACTCATGTATGTGCTTGCGTATGCAGAACTTTATTACGCGATTAATATTGCCCAATCCAGAACCTTCTTATTTGTGGAAGGTTATGTCTTACTTTGGGCCTTATATCTGGTGATTACGATTCCATTATCCCAACTCACCAAATGGATTGAGAAGAAATTACAATCATGAAAATCAATATTCAACAAGTCAGTCACCAATATGATGTGGAAGTGTTAAAAACCCTTTCATTTACGTTGGAAGGTTATCGTTCAATTGCCATCATCGGAGCCTCAGGTTCTGGTAAATCAACCCTATTGAGGTTACTTTCTGGTTTAGAAAAACCAAGTCAAGGAATCATTCAAATCGATGATTTAAATGTTCGAGATGAGCAGTATCGTAAACAAATTGGTTTTGTGTTTCAAAATCATAATCTATTTCCACATTTAAGTTTAGAAAGAAATATTTCTTTAATCCTAGAAAAAACCAGAGGTTATCAAAAAGCAAAGGCAGTTGAAATTGCCAAAGATTATTTAACAAGAGTGCGGTTGCAAGACCAAATGTATAAACTTCCAAAGAATGTTTCCGGTGGGCAAGCGCAACGGGCTTCCATTGCTAGAGCCTTTTCTTTGGATCCAGAATTAGTTTTTTTAGATGAGCCCACCGCTAGTTTAGATCCAGTGTTAGCCTTTGAAGTTTTACAAGCAGTTAAAGAACTTAGAGGCAGCGGCAAAAACTTTATTTTTGTTACGCATGTGCTCAGCTTTGTTCGTGATTTCGCTGATTATGTGATTTTTATGGATCAAGGAAAAATTCTAGAACATGGTCCAGTGACTATTTTAGAAAAGCCCGTTACAGACGAATTAAAAAACTATATGTCATTTATTCGTTAGTGAATATCTTGACACTTTGAAACGAATCAAGTAAATTATATTTGGCACTTAAAGTATTAGAGTGCTAAAGGAGGATTGGCTATGTTAAAACCATTAGATGTATACGTGGTCTTAGCCTTAGAAAAAGAAGAAAAGAAAACGGCCTCTGGGATTATTCTCAGTACGGATGAAAAGGACAAACCTGCTTTTGGTAAGGTCCTTGCCGTCGGCCCTAAAGTCGAAGGACTGAAGGTCGGTGACCAAGTGGTTTACCAAACGTATTCCGGAACGACCGTCAAATTAGAAGGCAAAGATTACTTAGTAATCAAAGCTGAAAATATCTTAGCAAAAGTAGAAAAGTAAAATAGGAGGCCCTTATGGCAAAACAAATTTTATTTGGCCGCGATTTTAAACTCAAAGTATTAAAAGGTGTCGATACCTTAGCCGATGTCGTCAAAGTTTCTTTAGGTCCTAAAGGAAGAAACGTGGTCTTAGACAAGGGTTATGGTTCACCCTCCATCGTTGATGATGGTGTCAGTATTGCAAAAGAAATCGAACTCAAAGATCCATTTGAAAATATGGGCGCCAAATTAGTTTACGAAGTCGCAAGCAACACGAATGAAATGGCAGGAGATGGCACCACCACTTCTACAGTCTTAGCGCAAGCGATGATTCATCAAGGTTTTAAAGCCTTAGAAAAAGGTGCCAATCCAGTCCTTGTTAAACAAGGGATTGATAAAGCTGGTAAAGAAGTGGCGGATCGTTTATTAAAGAAATCACGCCCCTTAAAGAATCGTGCCGATATCGAAAACGTTGCCACCATTTCGGCAGGTAGTGCTGAAATTGGTAAAATTATTGCGGATGCCATGCAAAAAGTTTCTCAAAATGGCGTCATTAACGTCGATGAATCCAAAGGATTCGATACCGAGCTTACCGTGGTCGAAGGTTTGCAATACGATAAAGGTTATTTATCTCCATACTTTGTCACCAACCGCGAAACGATGACGGTTGAATTAGAAGATCCACTCGTCCTTGTCACCGATCAAAAGGTTGCCACGGTTCAAGATATTCTTCCAGTCCTCGAACAAGTTGTTAAAGCTGGTAAACCCTTACTCATCATCGCTGATGATGTGGAAAATGAAGTCACCAATACTTTAATTGTGAATAAATTACGCGGTACCTTCAATGTGGTCGTCACCAAGGCACCAGGATTTGGTGATGCTCAAAAAGATCAACTCCAAGATATTGCGATTTTAACCGAAGGTAAATTCATTACCAAGGATTTAGCGATGAAGTTATCTGAAGTTTCGATAGATGATTTAGGAACGATTGGCCGGGCGATTATCAAGAAAGATACCACGACCTTAGTCGGTGGTTCGCATAAGAATCCTGCCATCGCCAACCGCATTAAAGAATTAGAAAGCTTAATTAAGAAAACCACTTCTGAATACGACAAGAAAAATCTTCAAGAACGCTTAGCAAAACTTTCCGGTGGTGTCGCTGTGATTAAAGTGGGCGCGACCACGGAAACGGAACTTAAAGAAAAGAAACTACACATTGAAGATGCCTTGAATGCAACCAAAGCTGCAGTCTTAGAAGGAATTGTAGCCGGCGGTGGGGCAACGTTAATGGAAATTTACAATGAACTCAAGGACACCCTAAAGGATGAAAACGTCGATGTCCAAAGAGGGATTCAAGCAGTCTTAGATTCATTATCTGCTCCTTTATTCCAAATTGCTGAAAATGCTGGTTTTAACGGTGCAGATATCGTAGAAAATCAAAAGAAACAAAAACCAGAATTTGGTTTTGATGCGAAGAAAGGTCAATGGGTCAACTTAATCAAAGAAGGGATTATTGATCCGACCAAAGTAACTCGTTCTGCGGTCTTAAACGCGACCAGTATTTCCGCCTTACTCGTCACCTCAGAAGCCGGTGTTACGGAAATTAAAGAAGAAAAACCCGCCGCTCCTGCGATGCCAAATCCAGGCGAAATGTATTAGTCGATTAGAAAAATAAGATTCCAAAAACCGCTCCGATCATCAACAAGATGTAGGGGCGGTTTTTCATTTGCGGCATGAATAATAAGGTCAGCAAACTTAACGCTAAGGTTTGAATCGGGCTCATTGTCAGTTCTTCAATGAAAGATAACCCCATTCTTACCATCGCGATAAGGATGATACCAAAGACGACGACTCTTAAGCCGATCATCAAGGATTGAAGATAAGGCGAGTTTGCGTGCCGACGATAAAGCGGATATAGCGTCCATATTAGAAGCATTGACGGTAGAATAAAACTCAGGGTGGTAATCACGCCTCCGAGGATTCCGAATTGAGAAAAACCTAAGTACGTAGCGAGATTAATCGCAATCGGACCGGGTGTGGATTCGGCAATGGTAATCATCTGTAAATAAAAGGCTTCACTAATGATGTTGCCAGTCACAAAAATATCAAAGAGGAAGGTGATGGCAACCAGGCCACCGCCAAAGGTTAGACTGCCGATAAAGATAAATTGCAAAATGAGCCAAAGAAGATTCATTTACGTTTCCTATTCTTCATCCACGTCATGGAGAGAATCATTAAACTTGAAAGCAATAAAATTACTGCAGGTGCGAGTAGATTAAAATAGGCCAATGTAAAGCTAAGTAAGGAAATAGGAATCATCCACCCTTGTTTCCAAGCAAGTTTACCTAAGGTATAAATGGCCTTCATTAGTAAAATAAACACGACAATAAACATCCCGCGTAATGCGGCTAAGACTAAAGGTAGATTCAGGATCGATTCAAAGCCTAATGCAATCAATGTGATGATGAGGATTGGCGGTGTGATCATCCCAAAAATCGCCATCAGACTGCCGAGTAAACCCAGACTGCGGTAACCAATTAAATTGGCACAATTAACCGCAATGGCCCCAGGTGCTAATTGCGATAAGGTGACAATTTCTTCCCAATCTTTTTCTTCAATCCAATGGTGTTTTAAGGCGGTAGCTTTGATCACAGGTAGCATGGCAATACCACCCCCAAACGTGATCAATCCTAATCGGAAAAACTCTATCCAAATGACCCAAAACTTTTTCATCTTCTTTATTATAAACCTCAAAAAATTGAATCAACACCATAAAAAAAGCAAAGTCAGATGACTTTGCTTTGGAGAAATGGCTGGTATTCCTTACGCTTCTAGAATGGCTTTAGATTCAAGGAATAAAGTTTGAATGGTTTCAAGGATTGTCAACCGTGCTTCACCTTGAAGAATCAAATTCGCAAGGGTTTCGTTGATAAAAGCTAAATGATCAAAACTCATCATGTCTTTTAACGTCGATAAGGTTTCCTTATTTTCAATGCCTTGGGTTCTTAATGAGGCCATTGCATCTTGAATCGCTAAACGCTTGAGCGCTAACGCTGCGCGATCGGCAACCGATAAGGTTTCATTATTCGCTTTCATCGCGGCTACGATGTCGCGAATATCCTTGATAACTAAACGCGTGTCTTGACGTATGGTTTTAATTTCTGATTGTAAGGCATTTAACGTTACCAAGGATGATTCAAAGGTAGAAAGTGCAGAAAGGACTTCCGGAGTAAGCGGCGATAATTCACTGGGAATATTGGCGACAAAAATCTCACGGATCGATTGCAATGAAGGTAAGACCGTACTTAATGCAGAGGCAAAACTTTCTGTTAAGGGCAAGATTTCATTGAGGGTAGCTTTGACTTCGACAATCAATGTTTCATCCCACATCATCGGGCGATTGACGGAACGCATCAGGGTACGCAAACCCGATAATAACGTTTTAATTTCACTGCGAAGGCTTTGCAGACTCGTCTTCGTTGCTTCTAACGAACTTTGCGCTTCCACTAATTCAGAAGCAGCTGCTTCCGGTAAAGTGATTGCGTTCGTTTCAATAACTGTTGCCAAGGCGCGTAGGATACTTGCTTCCATTTTAATCAGAACACGTTGTTGATTTTGTAGGCGTTGAGTTTCTCGTAGAGTTTCTAACAATTCCCGAACTTCAACCCAATCATTTTGTAAGGCTGACACCATCGGGGCATCCATAAAGTGAGGATGTTGGAAATGCAGTTGGCCACCTTCGACCATATACTCATATTCCACTTCTTGATCAAAGCCCTCATCGATACTGACTAAAGCATTAGCCGTATCTGCATAAAGGACAACTGGGGTTTCCACCTTGCCACAACTGGAAAGTAAAATCCCAACACTAGCGAACAATAAGGTATGCAATTTTAGATTCATCATTGAATCCTCCTGTTGATAACTTAAGTGTAGAGTGAAGATTTGAATAAACAACCGATAGAAGGTTAAGATGCTAAATTCAGTCGCTAACTTACTTGATCAGCTTTTTAATCACTTTTAATTTCATTTCGTCGTAAGGAGGATAAGCGATGGGAACATCGATTTTTGTTGATTTATTAATGTATGACTTTTGATGAGAAAAGGTTTGGAAAGAATGAACGCCATGGTAACTACCAAATCCAGATTGACCTACGCCACCAAACGGCAATTGACTGGTTGCCACTTGCATCAAGGCATCATTAATCGCACCGTTTCCGAATGATAATGAAGACCAAACTCGCTTTTGAGTTTGTTTATTTTCTGAGAATAAATACAAGGCGAGTGGTTTTTCTTTCCCTTTTAATGTTTGAATCACCTCATCGATGGAGTTGAAAGTAAGAATGGGAAGAATCGGTCCAAAAATTTCTTCTTGCATCACTTTATCTTGCCACGTGACTTGACTGAGAATCGTAGGACCCATGTATCGTTCTTCAGGAATCGGCTTTGGTTGAAAAATAACTTTCTTAGCGTCAATTAAACCCATTAAAC
>CAIMWL010000046.1 GCA_903845135.1 uncultured Caryophanales bacterium | reverse complement strand
AGTCACCATCGGTAGAGTTCGATTGCACTAACCAAACTGGACGACCTTGTGAGTTTAAGGTGATTTGTGAACCGTTATCATCGCCACTACCTGCTAATACGAGTTCATTGATGGTGTTAAAGTCTTCATCAACTTCCAGTAAGAAAGCGTCAGAACTTTGAACATCTGGAGTTGCCTCACATTCATAATAGGATCCAGATACGTAATAGCCACCATTCTTCTGATACACGCCCGTAACATATTTACCATTATCATCATTTTCTTCGATTAATGTTACTTCATTCGTGACAAGATCAATTAATGAGATTGCACTATAAGTATAGATACGATAATCAGGATTTAAACCAGACCAACCAGCAAAACCATTGTTAATAGTGGGGTAAAGTTGGGAGAATTCAAATTCTAGTTTAATTGCGGTTTCGCCATCACTCATCGCAAAAATTTGAGAATTATAGGAATTATTGAATTGATATTGAACGGTTTCAATTGTCACAGATTGCCATGAATATACGTTAAAATTAGTATTAGTCATTTTTCCAGTTTCAAAATTGAAAAATCCATACGTACCGAAGTTAATCGACATTTGTAAGTTAGCAGTATATTCTAAGGTCCGATTATAGAATTCTTTTGCTTTACTTTCGATAGAAGGAAATAAATTTGCTTTTTCTTCGTTCGTTAGGAAGTTAGTTTCTAAATCGGTGAAGTATGTCGTAATACTTGCTTCATTTTGAGCCCAGATGTTGCTATTTAAACCTAAGGCAATTTCACCATTTTCATTGATGTACTTCGTTTCAAATCCTTGCCGGAATCCATAAAACCAAATATTAGAGTTACCATCAAATGTGACTGGTGTACTGCGGATAAAGGATAAATTAGCATAGTCTGAAATATCAACTTCCATTAAGTATGAAAAAGTTGGATTATTGATGTTCTGATAATAATTGACAAAGGTTGGGTAAGAAGTAGGTACTTCTAAAAAATCAAATTTATTGGCAACAGTCGTCAAGCGATCGTCAATGGTGTTTTTATTCACTTGGGTTGATAAATATAATGTTTCACCTTCGATAATGAAATCATCAACTCTTACAAGACGATTAAAATTGCTTTGAGTATCATAACCATCGAGGATTGTGTACTGCGTATTATCATTGATATTGAACTTCAATAATAATGTATATTCATTCCAGTTTTCTAATTCATCGACTGTAAAGTTAGCTCGGATATAAGTTTCAATTGGAGTATAGGCACCACCTAAGGCAACATCATCACCCGTAGGAATTCGAATGGTTAATAAAACAAGAATGGTTTCATCTTGATCATAGGCGATTCGAGTCCATGAATAGTTACCAATATAGTTTTGTGTTTCTAATAAATGAGTTTTTCGCGCTTCACTGATATCAAAGTTATAAGTAAATTCAACTTCAGTTGTACGCATATTATAGATTGAAAACGCCATTTCGGTGTAACGTTCAATGTTAACGTTTCCAGTCGTTGGCGCACCTTCAAATAAGTTACGACCTACTTGGTAATAATACTCATTTTGGAATCTAGAATACCAGTTATAGTCATAGCCAACCCCAACCGTCGTTGCATTTCCATCTAAAGTTGCATTTTCAAAATCCCATTCTGGGACATCATCACCGGAAAAAGGAACATTACTTCCACCTGGTTGTGAAGTTGTATTTCCGGTAGAACCACCATTACCGGGGTTCGCTAATAAGACTGTGCCGGTTACCACAGTTGCACCGCCACCTAATAACATGAGTAGAAGAGGTAATTTCTTCTTGTCTGTTACAAATGCGATTAATTTGTTAACAATAGATTCTTTTTGTTGATTGGCCATTGATTTGCCTCCTTATTTACAACTTATAAATCATATAAGAATAGTAAAGAAATCTCAACAATACTTAATGAATATTAAGTAATTCAAGAGGGTTAAGATGGAATAATTCTAAAGTAGTTTAAGTTAAATCCTTCTCTTGTCACTTGTAGTTTGATCGTGTTTAATCCCGCGTTAAGTGAAAAAGGATCACTGGTGACGGTTTGCCAAACTTGCCATCCACCGGTTATCGGTAAGTCCACAGTGGTTTTAAGAGTCTGGTTGGCGAACATTTGAATTTGACCACTCGATGTGTTGCCTGCAGTTCTGAGTTCTAATCGGTAATTGCCTTGATTAGGGATTTGTAATCCATATTCTAAATAATCTCCAACATTAAGCCATCCGGCATTATCGCCGCCACCGACATCGGTTGTGGGTTCAAAACGAACCCCTTCTTGAGTGAGATAAGCTTCTGCTTCAATGCGATCATTGATTGAGGCATAACCACCGGTTGTTGCTGAGAATGTGACAGGTGAAGATAAATTATTATTAAAATCGACTGCGGTAATTTGTACATCATAGGTCATGTCGGGTAATAAATTAGCTAAATAGACTGCAGGCACAGAAGTTCTCGCCCGAATCACACCATTCATTCTCACAATATATTCTTTGACCATCCGGTTATCAGTAGAAGCATCCCAAGCAAGAGCCACGCTATTGGGAGTTGCTTTCTTTAAGACGACATTGGATACCGGCGTTGGTTCTATGTCATCACCTTCTGCGTACGCTTTTTGATAAACACGCACATAGTCTACGACCATCGAGGTAGGGAAAATGTTGGTGTCTACACCTTGCACACCACCCCAATTACCACCGATTGCAATGTTGAAGATAAAGTGGAAGTCTTGATCAAAAGGCCACGCTAAATGACTGGGACCATTTTCAATATCATCTTCATCAAATGCAAAAGTAGCGTAATGCGTCTCGTTAATATATGCTCGGATAACGCCAGGTTCCCATTCAATCGCATAGGTATGATAGTTATCTAAGACATTGGTTAGGGTTAAACTTTCACCCACTTGGGTACCGCGTGAATGGTTATAGGTTTCGGTGTGAATGGTTGCATGCACAACATTAGGGTCATAACCCACATGTTCCATGATGTCGATTTCACCACTCGTGGGCCATCCGCCGTAAACCCAATCGGTGGGTAACATCCAAATCGCCGGCCAGGTGCCTCGACCAGAGGGTAACTTCGCTTTGGCTTCCATCCGTCCATACAAGAAATCACCTTTGTTTTTCGTCACAAGTCTT
>CAIMWL010000045.1 GCA_903845135.1 uncultured Caryophanales bacterium | reverse complement strand
TTTATCAGGAGTGGAAACGAGTAAATCAGGTCGATGTTGTTTAAGGACGTTTATATCTGTGTATCCATAACTTAAAGCAATACAAGGAATACCAATTTTTTGCGCAAACAAAATATCCGGAGGAGCATCGCCAATCATTACTGCTTGTTTTAAATCAAGGTGATATTTTTCTGCAAACGCATCAAACATCGTCCGGTCAGGTTTTGGTAAGGTCCCCGGTAGATGCCCATGAACCCCAGTAAACACATTGGGAAAGACATGTTGGATCAATTGCACCGTTAAATGATGAGGTTTATTGGAAAATACATAACCATGATTCTTACGATTTTTCATGGAGAGTAAAACTTCTTTGATGCCTGGATAAATTCTTGCATTCGCAAGTTGATAAGCCTCATATCGAACCATGTAAGCGGAATAAAAAGTCTCAAAAAATGCAGGATCTTCACCCTTGCCTTTTAAAGCCGCTTTGACAAATTGCCTAGCGCCGCCACCAATAAAAGATTTGGTTTCTTCTAACGTAACGGAAGGAAGTTTGAATGCTAAAAGTGTGTCCTGAATTGCCCGAGCAAGATCAGGAGCCGTATCAAGTAAGGTACCATCTAGGTCAAATATCCAATGTTGAATCATGAGAAAAAAACCTTGGTTGCCCAAGGTTTCGATTCTTACTTAACGAATTCCACCAAGACACGTTTGGCGTTATCACCAAGACGGGGTGCCATTTTTAGTCTGCGAGTATAACCACCTTTACGAGTGGCATAACGCGGGCCTAATTCTGAAAAAAGTTTATTGAGTGCAAGCACACCATTCGCTTCATCGGCGATGTATTGACGCACGACACTTGCCGCTAAACGACGATTGTGTAAATCACCTTTTTTGGCATAGGTAATTAAACGATCGGCAAGGGTAACGAGCCCTTGTGCCATTTGGCCTGTCACCACCACTTTTTCTTCGGTGATGAGTGTGGACACTAAATTCCGTAATTGATTGTCATACTTGCTTTTGGTAAACGGGGCCTTGAAGCGCATCCCACCTTTACCATGTACATTATCTCTACCTTGGGTTGGCATAGGTTACTCCTTATTCAGCATCCCGGAATTTTAATCCATGAGCAAGAAGTTTTTCTTTGACTTCTTTCAAGGATTTTTTACCGAGGTTGCGTACTTTCATCATTTCTTCTTCTGACTTTTGCGTTAATTCATAAACGGTTTCAATACCGGCGCGGCGTAAACAGTTATATGAACGTACCGATAAATCTAAATCCACAATCGTCATATTTGAGAACTTGTCTTCTGGTTCAAGCGTCGGTTCTTTCATAATGTTGACATCGGTCGTGGTGTCTTCTAATTCCAAGAAACCTTGGAAGTGTGCCATTAAAATTTGCGTTGCAAAGGTTAAGGCCGCTTGAGGAGTTAAAGAACCATTGGTCCAAATTTCTAAGGTTAATTTGTCATAACGAGCATCGTTACCAACCCGAGTTGGATCCACGGTATAAGAAACTTTGCTAACTGGAGAATAATTAGAATCCGTTGCAATTAAACCTAAACGTGTATTGTAACGATTGGCCTTATTACCTTCAGAAGTGACATAACCACGACCATTACGAACGTAGAATTTTCCCTTTAAGGTTCCTTTCGCCGTAACGTGAGCGATAACGAGTTCTGGATTCATGACTTGAACGCCACCTGGAAGAATAAAATCACCAGCGGTGACAGTCTTTTCGCCTTTAATATCGAGTTCTAAGGTTTTAGAATCGGTGCCTTCAGCATCAATCTTTAACACTAGATTTTTTAAATTTAAAACAATTGCGGTCACGTCTTCGAGTACGCCTTCTAAAGCTGAGAACTCATGACGGGCACCTTCAATTTCAATCGCATACACAGAAGCACCTGGTAAAGATGCAAGTAAGACGCGGCGAAGCGCATTACCAAGGGTTAATCCAAAACCACGTTCTAATGGTTCTAAAACGAAACGACCATAGTTGTGCGTGGAATCAAATAACTTTTTCGTGAAGCGTGGTTTTTCGAATGGGCGTGCAATGTTTGCCATATGTTTGTGATCCTCCAATGATCAAGTCGACTAGCCCCGTGGGCGCTTAGGTGGACGGCAACCGTTATGTGGAACTGGGGTCGTGTCCGTTAGCATCGTGATTTGTAATCCAGCAGCAGCGAGTGAGCGAACTGCAGATTCACGACCAGGACCGGGACCTTTGACATTGACATCCACTTGTTTAATCCCTTGTTCTAACGCCGCTTTAGCACAGGCTTCACCTGCAACTTGGGCAGCGAAGGGTGTCGCTTTTCTTGCGCCTTTATAACCTAATGCACCAGCAGAACTCCAGGCAATTGCATTCCCTTGTTCATCGGTGATGGTGACAATTGTATTGTTAAACGTGGCATGAATGTGGGCGATTGCCTTGGTAAATGCACGCTTAACTTTCTTTTTTCTAGGCGCTTTAGCAGGCGCTCCAGATGGACTGGTGGCAGCTGCCGCTGGCGCAGTTGGCTTTTTATTTTCGTTGGCCATGTCAGTTCTCCTTTAACCTTGTACGGCTTCTTTCTTATTAGCAATCGTCTTTCTTGGTCCTTTGCGCGTCCGGGCATT
>CAIMWL010000044.1 GCA_903845135.1 uncultured Caryophanales bacterium | reverse complement strand
TCTCGTTTCAGCAATTAAAAAATCTCGCTCATTCGAGAAACTTATCGCTTTATGAGGCTGCTGAAGGCATCGACATGTTCGCGGATGTTTCAGCTAAATTAAAAACCCAATTGAAACCGATGATGACCACGATTGAAAAATACAAAGTAAGATTGCTGACGGATGGCATTGATCTCAGAACGGAAGTAGAACAATATCTTCATGAACTTGGATATATTAAAAGCCTTCAAGAAAGTGATGAAGAAGAACGCATCGAAAATATTTATACATTACTCGATGATTTAGAAGAGTATTTGGAACGGAATCAAGAGGCAACTTTTTTGCAGTATTTAGAAAATATTTCCTTGATGTCAAGTCAAGATGAAATCCTTGAGGATAACTTCGTTTCTTTGATGACAGTGCATACGGCTAAAGGTCTAGAATTTGATCATGTCTATGTCATCGGTATGAACGAAGGCGTTTTTCCGTCTATGCGCACCCTTAACGATGATGCCTATTTAGGTTTAGAAGAAGAAAGAAGACTTTGTTATGTAGCCTTTACCAGAGCGAAACAAACCTTATCTTTGAGTTGTGCGAGTGATTTTTCCTTCGTCATTGGCGGCAATTTAATTCCATCTCGATTCTTTAAAGAAGCAGGATTGGTCTTTAAACATCCGCATCAACCAACTACAAATCCCACCGGACCATCCGCTTCATTTACTGCTATTAGTTCACCGGGTCGATTAGGAACCGTTAGACCCATATCGAGTGATACAAGTGCCACCTCCAATCGTGGCAAAACTGAGATTCAATGGCAAGTTGGTGACGCTTGCCACCATGAAAGTTTTGGCAACGGTCACGTGACGAATATTATTTCCAAGGACATTATTGAAATCACGTTTGACCAACCGCATCAAGTTAAAAAACTAATCGCCCAACATCCAAAATTAAACAAGGTAAAATAATCTTATGGATATTGCTAAACGCATTGAAACATTAAGAGCGCTTCTCAATCAGTACAATCATGAGTATTATGTGTTAAATCAATCCACCGTGGATGATGCAACTTATGATCAACTGATGAATGAATTGATAGAATTGGAAAAAAATCACCCGCAATATTTTTCACCGTATTCCCCTTCGCAACGAGTTGGCGGTGCGGTGCAATCGAGTTTTAAAAAAATCAAACATACACGGATGATGCTTTCTTTAGCGAATGCGTACAGTCAAGCGGACGTGCAAGCGTTTGATCAGCGCATTCAAGATTTATTGTCAATCCATCAACCGATGGCTTATGTGTGCGAACTTAAAATTGATGGTTTAGCGATTAGTATCGAATATCGAAATGGTGTCATGGTCTATGCTGCGACTCGTGGAGATGGTGAAATCGGTGAAGATGTGACCGCGAATATTAAGACGATTAAGTCCATTCCTTTAACCATTCCTGATCAACGCACCATTGAAGTTCGTGGTGAAGTTTACATGACAAGAAAAGTATTTCAGTCCCTTAACGCCCAACGCATTGCCAATGGTGAACCGTTATTAGCGAATCCGCGAAATGCGGCGGCTGGTTCGATTCGGCAATTAGACTCGACGATTACAGCTAATCGCCAATTAGATGCATTTTTATATTATGTGGTCAATGCCGATGAATTAGGAATCAAGTCTCATCAAGAAGCCTTAGGTTTTCTCAAGATATTAGGCTTCAAAATTAATCCAGAAACAAAAACCGTCCAAGGCATTGATCGTGTATGGGCATTCATTCAAACCTTTGAATCGAAACGTGCATCGCTAGACTATGATACGGATGGCATTGTCATTAAAGTGAATGCCTTATCGGACCATCCACGTTTAGGATATACCGCAAAAACTCCCCGATGGGCCATCGCCTATAAATATCCGCCAGAATTGGTGGAAACGACTTTGGAGAATGTGATTTTTACAGTGGGTAGAACCGGTAAAATCACACCTAACGCTGTGTTAAAACCTGTGCGTGTTTCCGGAAGCATGATTGCCAGAGCCACGCTTCATAATGAAGACTTTATGTTGCTAAAAAATCTTTATCTTGGTGATCAAGTGTTGATTCGCAAAGCCGGAGAAGTGATACCTGAAGTGGTCCAAGTGGTGAGTCACAAGCGGTTAGCGAATGCTATCAAAGTGACGATGATTCAAGAATGTCCTGCTTGCCATCAACCCCTCATCAAAATAGAGGCGATGCATTATTGCCAAAATCCTTCCTGCCCTGCTCGTCATGTTGAATCCGTGATTCATTTTGCTTCGAAAATAGCGATGGATATGAAGGGCTTAGGCGATAAAATTATTCAAGATTTATTTGAATTGGGTTTCATTCAATCCAGTGCTGATTTATATGCATTAAAAGACAAACGCGAAGCGTTACTACAAATCGATGGCTACTCTGATAAATCCGTGGACTTGATTCTTGATGCGATTGAAAAAAGTAAACAACGAAGTTTAGAAAAGTTAATTGTTGGTTTAGGAATAAAAGAAATCGGTGAAAAAACCGCGAAACAATTAGCCAAACGATTTTTAAATTTACAGGCGCTTTCTCAAGCAACATATCAAGATTTAATGGCCCTTGAAGATACGGGTCCAGTTGTTGCTCAGGCCATCCTTGATTACTTCCAACAACCCATTCATCAGACCTTGATTGATCGTTTGATTGCCTTTGGCGTTAATACACGGTATCTTGGTCCGGTTGCATCTCAAACTAGTTTTTTTTCTGGTAAAACCATCGTGATTACTGGGTCATTTGCTAACTACGCAAGAGAATCATTAACGGAAATCTTGGAAAATTTAGGAGCAAAAGTCACCGGCAGTGTCTCAAAAAATACCCACTTTTTAGTGTATGGAACGGATGCTGGTAGTAAATTAGTCAAAGCGCAAACGCTTGGTGTATCTTTAATAGATGAATCTAGACTATTAGCTATTTTGGCGTCAGAAAAGGTATAATCATACCGATGAAAAAAATTGATAAAACCTTATTATTGGATGCTAGCACTCGCTTACTTTTTGTGATGACCGATACTCAGTATGAAGTGCTAATCCATGAATTTGATATCCTATTAAAACAAATGGCGTTAATTGGCAAAATTGAAGGGGTTGATCAAGTGGCCCCGATGACCTTTCCTTTGCAAAATGCGACGATGCAACTCAGAGAGGATGTGCCTAGTCCTTCTTTAACCCAAACGCAAGCAACGCAAAATGCAACCTTTGTCAGTGAAGGACAAATTAAGTTACCGAAAGTGGTTGGTTAACATGCATTGGTTAGACCACACGATTTTAGATATCCATCAAGCGCTTGTGAAAAAAACTGTGACGCCTTTGCAATTGGTGGAAGAAGCCTTGCGTCGAGCCAAAGCCGATGCGTGGAATACGTTTGAAAAAACAACCGAAGCGCTTGCCATTCAACAAGCAAAAGCTTTAACCACTCCAGAGGTTAACAATCCTTTTTGGGGCATTCCTTTTGTGATCAAAGATAATTTTTCCACTCAAGGTATTGAGACGACCGCCGGCAGCAATATTTTAAATGGATATATCCCTTTGTTTGATGCGACCGTGTATCAAAAACTAATCCAAGCTAAAGCCATCCTCATTGGTAAAACCACGCTTGATGAATTGGCAATGGGTGGCACCGGAATGACGGGGCATAAGGGTTATCAATATAATCCTTTTGATGCAAGCAAGACTCGACAAATAGGTGGCAGTAGTTCCGGATCTGCTGCTGCTGTTAGCGGTGGCATGGTGCCATTTTCTTTAGGGAGTGATACCGGGGATTCTGTACGAAAACCTGCAAGTTATGCTGGTTTAGTCGGATTTAAACCAACATGGGGAAGGATTTCTCGATATGGTTTATTTCCGTTTGCACCTTCTTTAGACCATGTTGCCTACTTTACACGTTCCGTAGAAGATGCATCAATTCTCACCAATGTTTTAAGTGGACCGGATACGAATGATGCAACCAGTTCTACGCAACCACTTCCGGTATATCATTTTTCTCAATCCATTCGTGGTAAAAAAATTGCGGTGATTCATGAAGTGATGGATTCGATTCAAAATCCAATCATTCTTCAACGCTTTAAACAAACCCTTGAAGCGTTAACAAAAGCTGGTGCCCAAGTCGATTATGTCCATTTTCCTTTAGCATTACTCCAAGCCATTTATCCAACGTATATGACAATATCTTGTGCAGAGGCAACGAGTAATAATGCGAATTTAGATGGACTAAAGTTTGGCCCAGGATACCAAGGTAAAACCTATCAAGACGTGATGATGCAAGCAAGAACGGCAGGATTTTCTGAATTGATTAAACGCCGATTTGTCATTGGTAGTTTTGTCTTAATGAAAGAAAATCAACAAGATTTATTTTTAAGAGCGCAACGGGTTCGGCGCATGATTGTAGAAAATCTTCAACAACTTTATCAAACTTACGATGTCATTTATTTACCCGCC
>CAIMWL010000043.1 GCA_903845135.1 uncultured Caryophanales bacterium | reverse complement strand
TAATGCCACCAACATCAACCAAACCTTGAATCATGCCTTGATTGATCACTTGATATAGCGAAGCTGAACCATATACATACCCAATCACCCCACCTAAATATTCGATAGGGTGTTCTTCCGCGTCTAAATAAATATTATCATCAAGCATTTCTCGATCAAAAGTAAGCGTGACATTACCTAGATTTGCAACTTGATTTAAAGCCACAAATTCACTGGCACCGATGACTCCACCAATTGATTGAATCGTAACATTCACAATTGGTGGTTCATAATAAACCGTGACATCGACATCATTATTGACCCAGTAAAATACCGTATTAGCCGCAAAGCCAACCACACCTCCGACATTGATAAGAACGTAAAATTCATCGATTGGCGCAAATTCCATACTGCCTGTAGTTTGGATGAATAATAAGCGATCATCATAAGATTCACCAATCAAACCGCCAATATTCAAACGGTTATTAGCTTCACTACTACCGCCTAACTCAATGATAATTTCACTTTGAATTTCCACATAAGTGTTTCTAGATGAAGAACCAACTGCACCACCATGGCGTGTATATTTACCATCGATATTAATGTCGAGTAAAGACAGATTTGAGAAAAAGGAATCATCTGCCTCACCGCTAATACCACCTAAATAATTATTACCAAAAACTACTAAGGATTGAATTCTAGTTAGACTGACACTAGAATCCATTAATCTTCCAGCAATCGCCCCAATATAATCCCCGTTACCAGATAATGTATTCGCGGTAAAATCGATATTTTTGAAGGTACTAGACCGAGCCAAACCAGCTAGTAGTCCCATGTTGCCGTTATCGGTCCTTTGAAAGTAAAAGTTAGAAATAAATAGATTTTGAATAGTGGCGCCATCGAGTTCATCAAATAAACCATAATATTCATAAGGTTGAGTTTCATCAATGCTTGCATAGACGATGCCGCTAATGCTATACCCAGCCCCATCTAATATTCCAGAAAAAGGAATTTTATCCGTTTGATCATAAAAATTAATCGGTGACCAAGAAGGCGCCACTAAATTAAAAAAGTTAAGTGAATTTAAAAGCACGTATTTGCCTTCAGGGTTATTAATTGCCATTAATTCTGCAGGGGTTGAAATGCCGGTATAACCTTCGTTGGCAATTAAATTATTGACATATATTTGTTTGGATTGTTCAGTCGTGATGTTCGGACCAGCTTCTGGACTCATTAACTCTATTTCTTTTTCGGTTGGCGTGATATTGACTTGTGGTAAATAATCAAAATTGGCATTAGACCCTGACGCATCAATATTCGTATCTTCGCCGTTTATCCACCAATTCCCGTTTTCACCAATATAAGGAGTGTGGCCATCTGCGCCAGCGGCACCAGAATCACCAGGTAATCCATTTTCTCCTGAATTTCCTTGAGAACCATCATTTCCAGAGGGTCCTTGAGGACCAATCGGTCCAGGAACTAAAAGGCTAACGGTAAGCGATGCTAATCCAGTAGCAAATCCAAGTGAAGATAGAAGTAATGATAATTGTTTGCGCATAATTGCCTCCATAAATACGAAATAATCGTATCACATTTTGCACAATAAACGTAATCAAAGATTGATGAAAAATTCTTTGAAATCCAATGAAAAAATCAGTAAAATAAAAGGGCATGCAAGCGTCGTATAATGGTAATACCCGACCTTCCCAAGGTCGTGCCGCGGGTTCGATTCCCGTCGCTTGCTCCAAAAAATATAAAAACTCATGGGAAATAAGTCGATTGCCTTGTAATCGTTTCCTAAATTTGTTAATCTAATCAAGCGCAAGTGCGCCCATATCGCGGGGTAGAGCAGCCTGGTAGCTCGTCGGGCTCATAACCCGGAGGTCGAAGGTTCAAATCCTTCCCCCGCAACCAAGAAATATCACTTACCGAAAGGTAAGTTTTTCTTTTGGAGAGAAAACGCTTTATAATAAATCTCATGCAAGATCTATTGATCATTGGGGCAGGGCCTTCAGGCATCTATGCTGGTTTCCAAGCGGGATTACGCGGCGTTAAGGCCGCGATTGTTGATTCTTTACCTTTACAAGGTGGTTTGCTGACTACTTTTTATCCCGATAAACCCATTTATGATATTCCAGGATTCACGAATATTCGCGCTGATCATTTCATTGAATCTTTATTAAAACAATATGCACCTTTTGCAAAAGATGTTCCCGTTTTCAATGGTGAAAAAATCATTAGTTTGCAAGCTATATCCGAAGGTTATGAAGCGCTCAGTGAAACCGGAAAAACCTTTCAAGCTAAGTTTGTAATGATCGCCAGTGGTGCTGGGTCTTTATTCCCAAGAAAATTAGAACCAGTTCCAGAATCCGTGCTTCCATTTATTCATTATAGTGTGCAAGAACTGCAACGTTTTAAAGATAAAAACGTGGTGGTCTTGGGTGGTGGTGATTCCGCACTTGATTGGGCGAATACGTTATTACCGATTGCTAAGTCGGTGACGATTATTCATCGTCGTCAAGAATTTAGAGCCTTACAACATTCGCTTGATACTTTTAAAGCCAAAGGAAAGATTTTAACACCTTATGACATTCAGCATCTTGAGAAGCATCACCATGTAATCATTCATTTATTGCAAAATCAAACCCAAGAAAAATTAACCATTGAAACCGATGAGATTGTGGTATGCTATGGTTTTTTAGCGGCAATTGGGACTTATCAAAGTTGGGGACTTGATGCGAAGCAAGATGGGATTGTTGTGAATTCAAAAATGGAAACAAATTTACCGAATGTCTTTGCTGTAGGTAATGCTTCAACTTATGATGGTAAATCTAAAAATATTGCCACTGCTTTTGGCGAAGTGGCGGCGGTGATGGAACAAATTAATATTCGATTGTTCCCTGGCAAAAAACACGTTTATTCTTCGTTTTTAAAACGTTAATTAAGTGTAATCGTTGAAAAACTCTTGGCTGCGACTGTAAAGCTTTTTTCACTATCTTCATCGACAACGAAGGTAACCGATTCGCTGTTATCACTACTGTTATAGACCAGGGCAATCAGTTTATTGTCTGTATTTAAATAAACACTACTGCTGACACTAGCGTGAATTCTCATATAGGCGTTATCTGCTTTATATTGATAAGACTGAAATGCTTGCATCATATAATAGGCCATAGAGAGTTCAGCAGGATATTCATCGGTTAAGATTTTGTTGGCATCAAATAAACCTAACGCGGTTGTAGGATTGACTAAAGCTTGGACAGGCCACATATAACCATACCAACGATCAACTGCACCGCGTTTGGCGTTTAAGTATTTATTGTAGATAGAGGTAAATCTTGTTTTCTTGGTTTGACCTAATATATAACTAGATAAATATTCACCAGTGGGAATCCATTGAATCCCATAGATGAAAGTTGGATTGGCTCCAAACCAAGTCGCGTAATCATATTTACCACCCCAAATCATCCCCGCGACACCAGCATATTCGCGATACTTTTGGGTCCAAATATCTTGGTCATAATCAAACCAATATTGTTGAGCCGCATACATTTCATGGGTGTATCCATAGATGGCAGCATCCATCATCCCTCGGTTATTTTCCAGTTGGGCAATGTGATAGGCCGCAACCCAACTATTGATGGCTTCTCCTGTGGATTCTAAGTTATTCCCTTCGGCAAAACTACCAAAACCATGAGCCCAAGAATGACCGGCATATCGATCTAAACTTCGCATCACCGGAAATCTTAGATCATTGGGATCATGATTCATATAATCTTTCATAAGCAATAAAATCATTTCGCGATATTGCTGGTAAAACACGGGATCTTTTCTTCCCACGATTGCCGAGGCAAAAATTAAATACCCATGGGT
>CAIMWL010000042.1 GCA_903845135.1 uncultured Caryophanales bacterium | reverse complement strand
GGTAAACTTTTCTTCAATTGCTTTTCGTGGTAATTTACCCGCTTTTCTTACTAAGACAAAAGGAACCTTTAATTGACTGGCCACTGCACCACCAAAAATAAACCCTCTGGCTTCAGGTGAAACTATGACATCGGGTTTGTAGCGCGCCACTATTTTTGCTAAGGATTGAATCGCATCATGAAACGCTGGACCATTTTTTAGTAATGGGGTCACATCTTTAAATGAAACACCTTTAATGGGCCAATCTTGAACTGCGGCGATGAATGGTTTTAAATCCATGAACTATTCTCCCTTTTTCCAAGGATAGTCCTTGGGATTCATATTGATCATGCTTGGCTTTAGAACGCCCACATAGGGAATGTTTCGATACTTTTCATCGAAATCCATTCCGTAACCAACCACGAATAATTTTGGAATGGTCTTGCCGATGTAATCCGGAACAAACTTTGTTTTTCTACCTTCTGGTTTATCTAGTAGCGTGACAACTTTGACCGATTTAGCGCCTTCACTCAAAGCTTTTTGTTTAATCTTTTGAATGGTTAGTCCAGAATCAACAATATCCTCCACAATAAGGACATCTTTGTTGCGAAGGGTTAACCGGGGCCATAAATAGATTTCCACCCAATTGGACGTAACCACTCCACCGTGGTAACTGCTTGAAGCAACATATTCATAGTCACAATAAAAGGTGAATTCTTTTGATAAATCAGTAAGAAAAGGGGTTACCCCTTTTAGTACTGCCAAGATGGTTGGCACTTTCCCAGCATATTCCTTGTTGAGTTTAGCACCTAATTCTTTGCAAATCGTTTCAATTTCTTTTTCGTTTAATAAGACGCGATCAAAGTCTGGATGGATTGGTTGTGATTTCATGCCATACCTCCGGGGTTGAGTCCTTGGTTCATTAAAGTAAGTCTCAACCTAAAAGATTATATGATATTTTGAAAAAAATCGCTAAAGAAAAAGTTAGAGATAACGCTCACTCAACCTACAGTTGTTCTATAATCAACCTTAAGGTGAATTACCGCTTATATATCAACTAACAATCGTTAGGAATTGATAAACGGTCATTGAATAATATAGGTAGAAAAGAGGAAGAAATATGAAAACATCATTGGGCCAAAGACTGACGGAATTAAGAAAGAAGAAGGGCTGGACGCAAGAAGAGCTTGCGAAGAAATTGAATGTGTCACCACAGGCAGTTAGTAAATGGGAAAAGGATGTATCTTTTCCTGATGTAACCCTATTAACCAAAATTGCAGAAATATTTGATACATCCGTTGATTACTTATTAGGTCATGAAAAGCACCCTACCGTTGATGTTGCCAGCAAAACAAAAAAAGATATGGATCGTATGGTCTTTAGAATCAATGTTTTATCAAGTGATGGCGACAAAGTGAAAGTGAACCTTCCGTTACCACTTGTTAAGGTGGCACTTGATATGGGTGTCACACCTAAAGTGGATGGAAAAGATGTGTTAAAGGATATCGACATTAATAAAATCATGGCCTTAGTAGAACAAGGAGTGATTGGTAAGATTGTTGAAATTGAAACCAAAGATGGAGATTTTGT
>CAIMWL010000041.1 GCA_903845135.1 uncultured Caryophanales bacterium | reverse complement strand
GTGGTTATCGATTGCGGGTGGTTGGCTCAATTGATCAAGTGGTAAATTTACCCTCTCCTAAATTTGGGACAATGGACCATACGATTAAAGAAGGTCTTTCCGGGGAAATTTTAATTTGGTTAATGAAAGGTAAGACGATTGTTTATCAAGGTAAATCAACTTTGGCAGGCATTGAAATCATGAAGAAAAAATGAAAAACGTTGGCAAAGCAATTTTAAACATCATCAAATACCTTAGTTTAATCGTGTATGGCTTGTTAGTCGTTAGTTTAGTTTTAACCGGCCTTGAAGTCCAAAGAATTGAACGGAACTATGCTTATGTGAAGACGCAATACGCTAAGACTATTGAAGTTGAGGATTACACTTATTTTTATCGAGAAGTGGGTGAAGGCAATCCCGAAACCATTTTAATGATTCATGGTTTTTTAGGTTCCAGTTATGATTTTATTAACGTGATGGAATCGCTAAAAGATCGCTATCACATCATTGCAGTTGATTTAATTGGATATGGCTTATCAGAAAAATCTTTAACCTTTGATTATGCTAAGGCCAATCAAGCTGCCTATCTTGTGAAGTTTTTAGATGCCCTGAATATCACCGAGGTCACGGTGATGGCTCATTCCATGGGCGGTGAGGTTTCCTTTCACCTTGCCCATGATTTTCCCACCTATGTTCAACGCATGATTTTAATTGGTTCTGGTGGTTATGTTGTGCCTTCTTCGGGTGGTAGTTTAATGCCCTCTGATTTACCATTGTTTGTTTACGACTATATCGCTCAGAATTATTTTGTCCAACGGACGGTGTTTTTCACTGCCTACTCGAACGATGAAGTCCAAAGCCAACGCGTCACCCAAGAAGATTTTGATGAAATGTATATCGTAAACCGCACCATTCCTGGAAAAGTGTTACGAGAATTCACTCGTGATAACGATTCAGGCTCCACCAATGATATACTTAAAGATGTAGAACAACCCATCCTTTTGATCTGGGGTGAGTTTGATGGATTTATTCCTTTAAGTACAGGTCAATTATTGTTAGCGGAACTCGGTGATAACGCCGACTTAGTGGTGATGTCGAATGCAGGGCATCTACCCTTTGATACTTACTTTGAAGACTTTATGCATCATGTGGAGGATTTTCTCATATGAAATATGTATATTTGAAGCAAAAGGTATTTTCCATTCGTGATGAATTTAAGATTTATGATGAAAATCAAACGTTACTTTATGAGGCTAAAGGCAAGATTCTCACTTTAAATAGCCGCAGAGATCTATTTAAAGTTGGTGAAACGCAACCCATCTACACGATGAAGCAAAAGGTTTTAACCTTCGTTCCAACGTATTTCCTTTATGATGCTAACAATCAACAAGTGGCAAAGATGGCACAACAATTACTTGCCTTCTTTGGTGCTAAATTCAATCTCGTCATTAAAGAAAAAAAGTATGACATTAAAGGCGATTTCTTTGGTTATAACTTCTCGATTAATGATGAAGCGGGTTTGGTGGTGCAAATCACAAAGAAATTCTTAAGTTGGGGAGATACGTATCAAATTGCGATTGCCGATACGTTTGATACCGCCCTTGCGGTTAGTGTGGTTCTCATGATTGATGACTTTATTGATGATCAAAGAAGAGCGTCTGCTGCAGCGGCTGCGTCCTCAACCGGTGCCAATCGTGGCGGCGGTTCATCAAGAGGAGGAAGAAGATGAAAAAACTCATTCAAAAACTCATTCAATTTATTGTCCAACCATTAAAGAAAAGTTTTCCACGTTTCCCTGAAGCGATTATTACGAGCTTTTTGCTTGGCTTTTTAATGGTACTCAATCTTGAACTCACATCAGAATTACAAATCGACACCCTTACATGGCTCGTTGATCTCAACCGTGTCTTGTTTCTGGTATTGCCGTTAATGATCATCCTAAGATTGGTATCTGAAAGATGGCCAACGCTTCAACGTTTTCATTGGTATGGCTTCGGTTTGATTACCTTAATTGCCATTAGTATGTACACCTTCTTGGCATTAGAAAATGTAGAATTGGTTGAATTTAATCGCTTTTCTAATCTTGGTTATGCCTTTTATCTATTGGTGGTTTTTGTTCCTTATCTGATGGACCGTCAAAGTATTGGCATTGGGATTGTTTTATTCTTTACGAAATTGTTTACCAGCTTTTTCTATGCCTTCATGCTGTTTATTGGTATCTTTGTTGTCTTAATCAGTATCAACGTTTTATTTGCATTACAAATTGATTTGATTCTTTATGCTGATATATTCATCATCATCGCCACTTATATTTTCGTCCCTACTTTATTGGATGCGTATCCTAAAACCAATGTAGAACTTTCAGTGAAGAAGGATTTCCATAAAGTTTGGCAAACCGTTTTTCAATTTGTTATCGCCCCGGTTATTTCTGTATTTTCTATTTTAGTTGTTCTTTATTTAATTACTGGATTCTTTAATTCCACCACGTATGAAGCAACCGTTTATACCTTTTCTGCTTTGGTCATTGCCTTTGTTGGGATTAGTGCTCAAGTGGCCTTAACTCTACTTTCAAAAACCAATAAATTTGTGGAAATGTATGTTTCATATTTTCATTATGTGTTGGTGATTGTGATCCTTGGTTATTACCTTGAACAATTTAAAACCATCGCTCTAGATGGTATTTCTTTAGATGTCACCATTCAACTTATGTTAGGAGTTTGGCCGTTATTATATGCAGCATTTGTCATTAGAAAAAATAAAGACGCAGTTCACAAAGGCTTATTAGCTTTAACTGGTGCGTTCTTGGTGATTGCCGCTGTACCTGGTTTAAACGCAGTCAGTTTAACCACGATGTTATTGAATGCGCAATTTCAACAAACCCTAATGACCAACGACATGCTTGATGAAGACAACACGATAGTTCGAAAAGATGTGTTGGATAATGATACTTATTTTTATTTATTAGGAACCCTTGATAAGATGGATCAATTAGGAATGCATCGCTTCCCCTTGGTGCCGGTTGACTATAACCATCCAGCAGACTTTGAATCCGTCTTTGGTGGTAGAGAATCAGATCCAGTCGACCCTAATGATGAAAGTTTATTCTATAGCCTTGGATTAAATATCTTAGATTTAACATCCTTTCAATATGAATCGTTGGTGTACGTCAGTTCCCTTACGGGTTTAGAAGAAGGACCTTACCTAGGTCCCACCATTCAACTACAATACGCTATTGATGAAGAACTCCATCAATATTTATTGACCGTCACTCGCGAAGAAGTGTCGGAAAGCTTTGATCTTTATACTGATGTCGCCTTAGTGTTAAAGGAACGCTTCCAGGCGGATGATCGCAATGATATCCAGGATGCAAACGAGATGCTTGTTAGTTTAGAATTTGATACGTTTGCTTTGGATATTTGGGTATTGTCTTGCTTCTCAGATCGTAATGAATTCTTCTCCAACTTTTCGATGGGATTTTATCTTGGTTTAAGTAGTCGTAATGGTTAAATTTCTCCAACCCACTCAATGGGGCAAATTGTCCCTATCCAATCGTATTGTCATGGCGCCGATGTGCATGTATCAAGCTGATACCAATGGCGTAATTCAACCTTTTCACTTTGCGCATTACACGGCAAGAGCCTATGGCGGAGTTGCGATGGTGATTACTGAAGCAACTGCAGTGGAAGCACGAGGGAGAATTTCCGATCGGGACTTAGGCATTTATGATGATCAACATATCGTGGGTCTACAAAACTTAGTCAAAGCCGTTCATCAATCGGGGAGTCTCATTGCCATTCAACTTGCGCATGCTGGTAGAAAAAGTGGCATTCAAAATCAAACTGCGATTGCCCCAAGTGCGATTGCTTTTTCCCAAGATTATGGCACACCCAAAGCAATGACATTAGCCGAGATTAAAGACGTCATCATCGCCTTTGAAAAAGCGGCCATCCGTGCTCAAAAAGCAGGATTTGATGGCATTGAAATTCATGGGGCTCATGGTTATTTGATCAATGAATTTTTATCACCCCTTACCAACCATCGCCAAGATCAATATGGAGGGTCGATTGAAAATCGCACCCGATTTTTAAAAGAAATCCTTCAAGCAGTTCGTAAAGGATTTAAAGGTGAAGTGTGGGTTAGACTTTCGGCAGAAGAATATGCTGAAGGGGGTCATCATGTGCTCGAGACGATTCAAGTTCTTAAATTGATTCAACCATTCATCGCCGGCGTCAATGTCAGTAGTGGTGGTGTCGTTCCTACTTCGATTAAAACGCAACCAGGATACCAATTACCATTCGCCAAACAAATTCAGGAAGCAGGTATTTTAACAATCGGAGGCGGACTAATCACAACCTTTGAACAAATTGAGGCAGCACTAGACACAGATTGTCACCTTATTTACTTAGGTAGAGAATTATTACTCAACCCTTATTTTGTATTGCAACACATAAAAAAACATGCGCCCGAGCGCATGTTGAAACCGTATCAAAGAGGATAATTAGTCCTCTTCTTTTTGATTAGGTTTGACCGATTTCTTTTTAGTCATGGTGCCCCACACTTTTAATTTGAGATAACCAATGACCACGACACCAATTGCGATGAGAATCCAACCCCACCAAGGCATGTTATGAGCTCCTTTCTGCGTTCACACGCTTGATAAAGAAACGTAAAGCAAATCCAGCAATCACAAGCATATAAAGGGTCCCAATTACTAAGTACCAACCAAAGGATAAATCATCGGGTCCACTGATATTAAGTGCGAGATTATAAAAACCTTTGGCTGCCCAAAAGTTAGGGGATATACCAAGGATAAATTGTTTCCAATCGCCAAACGCTTCTAACAAAATGAGTAAAGGGACCATAAAAACAATCCCGCCAGATTTCATCAAGGCAAATCCTTCAATTTTATTTTTAGCCAGGGCTGCCATTAGGGCGCCCGCAGTCGGGGTGATTAAACTTGATACGATGGAAAATAAGACGATGGCAAGATTATCAACCGATGCTAAACCAAAAGAGGCTTCACCATAGGTAAAGGAAAAGGTTTCACCAAATAAATACTTCATGCCGAATAACATCACAAAGTTACCGAGCACGCCAAAGATAAATGCATACGTGGTTTTAAATAAGGTATAGCCTTGAACGGTAATCGGAGATACGGCGATTGCTTTAATCGTTTGTTCATCTTTATTCTCTAATAACGAAAAACCTAGTATCACTCCAGAAATAAAACCCCCAATAGCAAGAATCAAAATAAATAATAGAAGCATACTCAGGGCATATTCTGGACCAGCGGTATCTAAGCCACTGCGCACCAGAATCGTTGGAATGAGCCAACCTACAAACCCCAGCATAAAGAAAGGATAGATGAGCATAAATAAATTCAACGGATCTCGAAGCAAAGTTTTTAACTCATAGCGAAACAGCTGCCAATATTTTTTCATGCGCTGATCGCCTCCTTTCTAAATTGAGGTAGGACATAAAGTGGAAATAAAATAGAAGGATAGCCAATTAAGAACAAGATGGTGATGATCAATGATTCGGTAGTAAGAGGAACCCAAAGATGTGATAACGCTTGTTGACCAGCAAAAGTTGGCGATAATAATGCCAGCCATTGCCAAGAGACAGGAATGACGTCAAGATTCACCAAAATAATCGGAATAAAAAGGATTAGCACGACGAAAGTATATTTTATTAATAAGTCCATAAAATCACGACTTAAATAAATTAACACATAGCCTAAGCTTAGGTGAGACAGTGTCACCAACACAATAAATCCTAACGCAGGTAAAATGGGGAACATGGTGCCATGGATGATGAACATGGTCAGCCAAATCAAAAACAAAGATACGATACTTCCTAACAAAGCCCCAGCAACTTTAGCCATGAGGAGAATCACAGGTGAAGTTGGGGAAACCAATACCGC
>CAIMWL010000040.1 GCA_903845135.1 uncultured Caryophanales bacterium | reverse complement strand
TCACTCTGTTTCATTCGCTGCCTAATATTAAAAATTAATTTAGAGGTATTTTTAATGAACAAAAAGCTGAAAATTTCAGTGCTTGGTTTACCTCTTCTCTTAGTTGCCTGTGGCGGCACGCCTAGTGAAGGCCCGGTCAAATTAAAGATTTGGGGTCCTAACCAAGAACAAAATTTCCTTCAAGCCAAAGCCCAAGAATTTTTAGAAGCTAACCCTGATTTGAATGTTGAGTTCGAATTCGCAGCGGTTGGCGAACCAGAACTCAAGAGTGTTCTCACGCTTGATATCGCTGGTGGTGCAGACGTCTTTGCCTTCCCGGATGATCAATTACAAGACTTAGTAACGGCGGGGGCCTTGTCCCCCGTCCAACAATACCGAGCCGATGTTTTAGCTCGCAATATTGAATGGTCGGTTGATCTTGCTAAAATTGGTGACACCTTATATGCATATCCAAATACTGCTGATAACGGTGTCTTCATGTACTATGACAAACGTTATATCTCGGCTGAAGAAATGACTTCTCTAGATTCAATCTTGGCGAAAGCTGAAGAATTGAATTCAAGTATTGTTATCGATCCAATGGGTGGTTGGGCCATGTCGATGTGGTTTGCAACAACTGGAAACATTTCCTGGGATGCAGCTACTCGTACACAAACCATCGATTGGAATAACGAAGAAGGTTTAAACGCTGCTAAAGGTATGTTTAACGCCTATGCTACAAACCGAGTCATTCGTGACCAAGGTTTAATGCCAACGTTATTCTTAGAAAATGAAGAAGACATTACCAAAGGCATCATCGCAGGTGTTTCTGGAACTTGGAATGCGAATTCCTTTACTGGCATTCTTGGCGAAGAAAACATTGGCATGATTAAAATGCCAACCTTCACCCATGGTGATGGTACGGAAGTACAATTAGGATCCATGGTTGGTGCTAAATTAATTGGTGTAAACGGATTTACCCAACAACCTGCCATTGCTCACCAATTTGCCAACTTCTTAACCAACGCGGAAACACAAATTGACCGCGCCCTTCAATTAGGTGTGGGTCCAAGTAATTTAGAAGCTGCCGCCGATGAAGAAGTTCAAGCCATCCCTTCCATTAAAGCAATTTCTGATCAAGCTCCATATGGTATTCCACAAGCGAAATCCGTTTCTTCGTTCTACTGGACCCCAGCTGGTGCTTTTGCAGACGCTGTTATTACGGAAGCAAGAGGTATTGACGCGTTAGTAGAAGAAAATTTACAAGCTGCAATTACTGCACAAACTGTTGAAAACAACGAAGCTGCAATTGCTGCTTTCCGCGTCAGTGAAAAAGCTCGCTTAATTGCGTTAAGTTTTGAAACGTTACAAGACAAACTCGATGCATTTGTTGAGGGCGTCTTAGCGGTTAACGAAGGGTAAGTTTAAGTCGATTAAAAAACTCAGGGTAGCGCAAACGTTATCCTGAGTTTTTGTTATCATAAAAGAATAGGAGTGCATTCATGAAAGACGAATCCAAAAGTATGCCTTTTTATGTGTGGATCCCTTTGAGTATTTGGGATACCCTTGTTGCCTTTTTGAAAAGCGTTTTTGGATTCATCTCTTCAATTGTCATTTCAATTGCTACTTTCTTTTATCGGTTCGGGCGAGGTTTTGTTCGATTTTTTGTCTTGCTCTATCAAATGTTTGCTCATTACATTCGCATCTTTATAAAAGGAGATAAACACACCAAACTCTCTTATCTGATTATGGGTTGGGGTGCTTTTATCCATAAGCAATACGTCAAGGGTATCGGTTATTTCGTTCTTCAAGTTGGCATCATCACTTCTATTTTTACTGTGTTTTGGAAATACTTAATTAAGTTCACTACGTTAGGAACTGATGTAACTAGACCTGCTGGTTTTGATGAAACTTGCAACTGCTATGTGCCTGCAACCGAAGGCGATAACTCGATGCTTGTGCTTCTTTTCTCAATTGCCGCCATTCTTCTGATATTTGGATTATTTTATTTGTACACGCTTAATATCGAAACAGCGTATAAAAACCAACAATTAGTAACTGCAGGAAAAACCCCACAAGGATTTAAAAAAGATGCAGACGAATTGTTAAATCATCGCTTCCACGTGACGGTTTTAACCTTCCCCACCATCTTTGCGTTTACCTTTACTGTCTTACCTTTAATCTTTATGATTTTATTGGCCTTTACCAATTTCGATCGATTCCATCAACCTCCTGGCACCTTATTTACATGGGTGGGATTAGATAACTTTATGGCAATGTTCTCTGGCCAAGCGGGCTATTATCGCTTTTTGCCAGGGACATTAGTGCAAATTTTAAGATGGTCGTTTATTTGGGCTTTCTTTGCGACGTTCTTAAACTATTTCTTTGGTATCATTCTTGCTTTAATGATTAATAAAAAAGGAATTCGCCTTAAGAAACTATGGAGAACCGCTTTTGTTATCACAATTGCAGTTCCTCAATTTATTTCCTTACTTGTCATTAATTTCTTTCTGAATGATTTAGGTCCTCTCAAAAATTTCTTTGTGGAAATGGGTTGGGTTGGCCAAGGATTTAGTTTTTTAGGCATCGCAGAAAATGCTCGTATCACGGTGATTATTGTCAACTTGTGGGTTGGTGTTCCTTATACGATGCTGATGACATCAGGTATCTTGATGAACATTCCACAAGATCTTTATGAAAGTGCGACGATTGATGGCGCGGGTACGATTACCAAATTCTTTAAAATTACCATGCCCTATATGTTCTTTGTAACAGGGCCATCGTTATTAACGGCGTTTATTGGCAACATCAATAGCTTTGGTGTGATTTACTTCTTAACGGGTGGTGGACCTAGTTCCCAAACATTATTTCAAGCGGGTGAAACCGATTTGCTTGTGACATGGTTATTTAAACTTACCCTCTTCGAACAAGACTATAAAATGGCGTCTACATTAGGAATCATTATCTTTATTATCTCTAGTTTCATCTCCCTGATTATGTTCTCCAAAATTAAAGGTGTTAAAGATGAGGAGGCATTCCAATAATGGTCGAAATCAAGAAAAAGAAACCGTCTTTCTTTGGGAGTAAAAAGTTTTTAGAAACCACTTCTAATATCTTTGTTTATGCATTTTTAACGATTCTTTCCATCATCTGGGTCATTCCCATTTTCTGGTTAGTGATTCAATCCTTCCGGGCAGAAGCTGGTTCCGTCCAAGTCAATTTCTTCCCACAAAGTTATACCCTTCAAAATTACATTAACTTATTTGATCCTGTCGCACTGGCACAAACGTCCATTCGTTTCCCGCAATGGTTTTTAAATACCTTAATTATTGCCACGGTCACAATGGTGATTTCCACGATTATGGTGTTATTAACAAGTTATGCTTTCTCTCGTTTACGGTTTGGAGCCAGATTACCGATGATGCAATTAATATTAATTCTTGGATTATTTCCAGGATTTATGTCAATGATTGCGGTATTCAATATTCTTAAATTACTTAATTTAACCGGTAATATTTGGGGTTTAATCTTTATTTATTCTGGTGGTGCTGGTTTTGGTTATTACATCGCAAAGGGATACTTTGACACGATCAGCAAGGCGATTGATGAAGCGGCAATGATCGATGGTGCCTCTCGTTCGCAAATCTTTTGGCACATTATCTTGCCATTATCAAAACCAATTGTTATCTTTACAGCTCTCACTTCATTTATTGGTCCATGGGGAGACTATATTTTTGCCCGCGTCATTCTTTTAGATAACACTGAAAGCTATAACGTGGCGGTTGGTTTAGTGTGGATTACCCAAAGAGAAAATATTACACAATACTTCACCACCTTCTTAGCAGGCTCTGTTTTAGTCGCTTTACCGATCACTTTATTATTTGTCTTCATGCAACGTTATTACATTGAAGGGGTGACCGGCGGGTCGATTAAAGGTTAGCGATGAAGCGTCACCTTAGCTTCTCCTTCCTTGTCATGTTATCGACATTAGTTTCTGGGTGCGTAAACCCAACACCTAGTTTTTCATATGATATTGAGCCGATTAGTAATGAAGGTGGTTCGGTTTGGTATGAAATTTTTATTCAATCTTTTTACGATGCTAATGGCGATGGAATTGGTGATTTGAATGGTGTAACTGAAAAGTTAGATTACCTTCAAGATCTTGGTGTATCCGGTATTTGGTTTATGCCAATTCACCCAGGCGGTTCCTATCATTTGTACGATGTCACAAACTATTATGAGATTGCTCCAAAATATGGAACGATGTTTGATTTCCAATATTATTTGGAAGAAGCGAAAGCGCGCAACATCAAAACCATTCTTGATTTGGTGGTCAATCATACCTCCAATTCACATCCGTGGTTCCAAGAAGGGTTACTTGATTTTGTGAATGATGATTGTGGTAGTCCTGCGAGTAAGTGTCATTATTACAATTTTGCTCGAACCCGAAGTGAAGGCTATGAACCTTATGGTGGTGGCGTCTATGCAGAGGCTAGATTTTGGTCAGGAATGCCTGATTTAAACCTTGAAAATCCATTCGTGAGGGATGAAATAGAAGCGATCATGAAATATTGGTTTGATCTGGGTGTGGATGGCTTTAGATTAGATGCCGTCACCTCTTACTTTACGGGTGATGTGAATCGTAATATTGAATTTTTGTCTTGGCTTGGTGATACCGCAAAGGCAATTAAGTCAGATAGCTTTATTGTTGCAGAGGGGCCTTGGTCTATGACTTCAAACGGCTTATTGCAATATTATCCTGGGCGTGTGGATTCCTATTTTAACTTTCCCGTTTCAGTGACTGGTAACCGCATTGTTGATCGTGTTCGATTAGAACAAGGTTATGATTTGGCTCGCGTGAATGCATTGTTCAACCAAAACCTTCATGCATTAAGACCGGATGCCATCGACACACCTTTTTTAAGTAATCATGATCAAAGTCGAATGGCAGGTATCCAGTTTGTTGAGAATAATGAACTTTATCACAAATTGATCGCGTCCATTTATTTACTGATGCCAGGACGTCCCTTTATGTATTATGGTGAGGAAATTGGCCTTAAAGGGTCGGGACGAGATGAAAACAAACGCCTGCCTTTCATCTGGTCTGAAACTGATCAAACAGGGCAAACCAATCCTGCCTCTGCCGCTGACTACAATATGAGCTTGCAAGTAACCCAAGGAGTTGAAGACCTCAAACTTATTCCCAACAGTCTTTGGCATCATTATCAAAAAGTCATTTCCATTCGCAATAAATATAATGATGTAATTGAAAAAGCCGCCGTCACAGCATTAAATCTAGATACTCGACTTTATACAATGCAATATGAACAAGGTAATCAAGACTTAACCATTATGACAAACGTAACGGACAGCCCAATTACCATTAGTAATACACTTGGATTATCACTACTTGAAGGTATTTTTCCCACAACCGATAAAGGTAGTGTTAGTGCTGATACCATCACCGTTCCAGCTTTCTCAACACTTATCCTTTCATAAAGGAGGATCGCTTGATGTTGCATTTAAGGAAGATACTGTTAACCGGGATCCTCTTAACTGCTTGCGGTAACAGTGTTCCCAATCAAACCATTAAACTTAAAGTTTGGGGGCCTCAACAAGAGCAAAATTTTTTATTTGGTGCGGCGGAACGGTATCTAGAAGCGAATCCAAATTTAAATATCGAATTTGAAATTGCAGCGGTGAGTGAAGTTGAATTAAAAGGATTTTTAACGTTAGATATTCCTTCCGGTGCCGATGTTTTTTCTTTTTTAGACGATCAACTACCGGGACTAGTCAGAGCCGGTGGTCTTGCAAAAGTACAACAATTCAAACAAGTCGTTACCGACAGAAATATACCTTGGACAGTGGATGTTTCAACCTTCGAGAATGAATTATATGCTTACCCATATACTGCCGATAATGGTGTTTACATGTTTTATGACAAACGCTATATCAGTGCTGAAGAAATGACATCCCTGGATACAATTCTTGCGAAGGCCGCGTCTTTAAACACCAAAATAAATATTGATCAAATGGGGGGTTGGGGCATGACGATGTGGTTTATTCCAGAAAATACGCTCGCTTGGGATGGTGAAACTCAAACCATTACTTGGAACAGTCAAAATGGCATTGAAGCCGCCCAAGCGATGATGCGTTATTATGCGACGAATTTAATCATCGACACGAATGCCTTGATTCCAACCTTGTTCTTAGAAAATAATGCCGGTAGACTGCATTCTGGTATTATCGCCGCAGTTTCCGGATACTGGCAAGCGCCTGATATCACCGAGATTTTAGGAGAACATATGGGAACAATCAAAATGCCCACCTATACTAATCTTGTCGGTGAAACCCATCAATTTGGATCCATGGTCGGCGCACGCTTAGTTGGAGTTAATCCTTTTTCTAGTCAACCTGCACAAGCGCACGCATTCGCAAATTGGTTAACCTCTGAAGAAAACCAAACCATCAAAGCAAAAGAATTGAAAATCGCTCCTTCTAATTTGGCTTCGATTCAAGATCCCGAAATTCAACAAATAGGACCAATTCAAGCGCTAACTGCTCAGGGTGAATTTGGTTTACCTCAAGCAAAAGCCGTTTCATCTTATTTTTGGATCCCTGCAGATGCGTTTGCAAAAGCGATCATAAACGAAGCTAAGGGTATTGATGCCAAAGTCACTGCGGCGCTTAATTTAGCAATCACCAACGGTCAAGTCGATGGCAATAACGCCCAAGCAATTACCACATTTAAAACTGAAGAAAAAGTAAGACAATTACAATTAAGTTTTGCCAAAATTCCTGCTTGGTTAGCGACGTTAGAAACCAGTGTTCAGGCAATAAATTAGAAGGAACCGTTGATGTTTTTATATGGCGAATAGCCGTGAATTGGTTTTAAATTTGGTTTTAATATCCAACTCGTTTTAGCAGGAATTTCAATCGGTAAGAGCACGCCGTATGAAGTTAAAATTTCTTTGCCGGTGATTAAATCAATGAAGTGGTTGTGACTCTTTAACATTGGATCGGTGACTAAAATCGTTTCCTTGATGGGTTTATCATTTGGATTTATCACGACGACAACAGTTTCCTCTACTTGATCGGTTGTTCTTAAGTAAGCGATTAAATTGCTAGTGTGAAGAAATTTGATGTCACCGATTCTTAATGCTCTTTCTTGTTGTCTGATGCGAATGAGGTTTTGATGAAGGGTTAAATAAGCATTGCCCTTTTCAACCACTTGCCAGTTCATGGTTGCCCGGTTGAGCGGATCATCTCCACCGAGGGTGCCAATTTCTTCACCCATATACAAGTTAATGGTTCCTGGTAAGGTGAATTGTAGGGTTTTTGCCAGTTGATATTGCGCCCAATCATTGAGATCTGTGGCAATTCTGCCTAAGTCGTGATTTTCTAAAAGCACCCAAGATTTTAAAATGGTTTCAATCCCAGTTTCTTCTACCATTTGCCGGACATTAGCCGCAAAGACGTGGGGATGAATCATGCCTTTAATCGTTTGAATAATTAAATCGCGCAGGGGTAATAACATGGTCCCATCCATCGATGGGGCCCAGCCTTGAGGATAATTATTTAATTCCCCCACAACCAGGGATTCAGGATTTGCTTGGTGTGCCGCCTCTGTTAATTCGTTTAAATAGTGATAACCTAGTTCAATCGCAGTATCAAGTCTCCAACCCGCAATCCCCATTTTGATATACCGTTTGACGATGGAATTAGGACCAGAAAATAAATAGTCCCTTACCTCAGGATTCGGAAGATTAAGCTCAGGTAAACTTGGCGCATTGTGCCATAGGCGATAACCAGTAGGAAATGCTTTGCCAAAGACAAACCAATCCCGATAAAGGCTATTCGGTTTATTCGCGTCAATAAACTTCGGTGATTCAATCGCCATATGATTAAAGACGCCATCGAGCACCAACTTCATTCCATTTTCATTCAAAGTTTGAATTAATAGCTTAAGATCTTCCATGTTTCCATATTCAGGAGAAATGACCTCGTAGTTATAAGTGTCGTACTTATGGTTTGAATAAGCGTCAAAAATTGGATTTAGATACACAGTGTTCACACCGAGTTTCTTTAAATAACTAATTTTCGAGATGGTGCTTTGAAGATCGCCACCCCAAAACGCGAGTTCATGAGTCCAGTATCGAGTTTTGGTATCCTTAAATCCTCGTTGAGGAAGGGTTTGCCACGATTGTAAACTGCGAGGAGCTTGGTATAAATGGGCTTTGGCTTTGAGGTTGGCAGAGGGTACAAAACGGTCAACAAAGACTTGGTAAACAATCCCACCTTGGCGCCAGTCGCGTTCTCTTTGGGAAAATAGATCGCGTTTTGAATTAGCAGCTTGATGATAATGGTTTTGTGTTTTTTTCATATCAAATCCTCAGTGGTTTCTTTTTGCTCGATAGCAATCTTAGGCTATTAAGAATGACAAGAATGGTGGACAATTCGTGTCCAATGACACCATATCTCAAGACCACAATACCAAATAGATTGGAAATTAATAAAACTAAAATAACAGCAATAGAAAAAACCACGTTTTGCGTAATAATATTTTGCGTTGCATAAGAGAGTTTAATTAGATAAGGGATGTTTTGTAATTGATTATTCATCATCACAATGTCCGCAGTTTCTAAGGATACATCGGTCCCATCACCCATTGAAACGCCAATCGAGGCTGTGGCTAAAGCTGGTGCATCATTAATCCCATCACCAATCATTAGCACCTTCTTACCTTGACTGGTGTAGGTTTGCACCACTGTTACTTTTGTTTCAGGAAGGGATTCTGCATGGATGGTTTGAATTCCCATTTTTTGAGCGATCGCGAGTGCGGTTTCCTTCTTATCGCCTGTTAGCATGACGGGTCGAATAGAAAGTTGTTTTAATTGTTCAATGGCGACTTTAGAATCTTCGCGAAGGGAGTCTTCTAGGGCTATAAAACCTTTTAACACGCCATTCTCAATAATATTGACCAGTGTTTTCCCTTCTCGACCATACTTTATAAACTTCTCTTCAAGTGCTGCAGTCGCCTTGAATGGGAAATTGCCGACTTGGATTGCATCAGTCTTTGTCTTTACTTCCAAACCCCTGCCTGGAATTTCTTTTAATTCCACAGGGATATTTTTTAAATCTTTAAAATGTAATGAAATGGCTTTGGCTAATGGATGGTTAGAAAGTTTTTCTGCAGCAACCATCGTGGGTAATAATCTCAATTCATCCACCTTGGTTTCGAATACACATTCAACCACTTTCGGTTTTCCTGTGGTTAAGGTTCCAGTTTTATCAAAAGCAACGACATTGATGTGTCTTAATAATTCAATATAACGCCCACTTTTGATGAGAATGCCCTTTTTGGCCGCATGAGAGAGTGTCGATAATAACGCCGGGGTGATGGATGCTACTAATGCGCAAGGAGAGGCAACAACAAGGACAATGACACCTCTACGAAACGCTTCGCTTTCAGTTAACCATCCCAAAGGAGGAGTTAAGAAAATGACAAACAAGGAGAGGGTAATAACCACATAAACATAGATTTTTTCAAAAAGAGAGACTCGTTTTTCTGAACGAGTTTTTTCCTCTTGAGCTCGTTTAATTAATTGAATCATTTTTTGCACAACTGATTGTTGGGGATCTTTCGTGACTTGAACCAAGATTGGTGCGTTAATTACAATTGATCCAGCAAAAACTTGATCACCCATTAATTTTTCACTCGGATTAAATTCACCGGTAATCGAAGATTGATCAATAGCAGCACCACCTTTAATAATCACACCATCTGCCGGTATTTGCTGACCGGGTTTTACAACGACAACATCTCGAACCAGTAATTTAGAAATTTCTACCGTTTGTTCAACATCATTCACGATTTTGATTGCGGTTTTAGGAGCAATTTTGAGTAAGCTGGTTAAGGCTTTTTCGGTTTGTGCAGTGGCGAATTCTTCCAAGACACCACTCACTGCAAAGATAAATATGAGCACAGCACCTTCTGCGTATTCTCCCGTTAAGAAAGCCGCAAGTGAAGCGGCAATCATTAAGAATTCTACATTGAGGGATTTTTCTTGAATCGTTTTGGTAACCCCTTCAACAGCTTTAGCAAAACCACCAATCGCAAAAGCTAAACCCCAAAAAATCGGACTAATCGACAAGGAAGAAGTTAAACCACCTATAACCATGAAAATAAGCGACAAAATCACAGCCAAAATCTCAAATTTAAGTTTATGGTGATTAAACCAAGTAAATAAATTCATCTTTCTAATTTTATCAAATTTGCACCCCATATTCGATGGGGCGGTTATCTGGATTCCAAGAAATAATCCAAGAAGAGGGTAGTTGAATCCCCTGATAAAAAATGGTTAATTGATCACAACCAAAAAAGGCAAAATGACCCACATTCGCCACTTGATTACTTAACCAAATTTGTGATAACGCTTTATTGTTGGCAAAAGCGCCATCGCCAATCCGTGTTAATCCAACAGGTAAGTCAATATCAGTGAGACTTTCATTGCCGTAAAAAGCGTAGCTTCCAATCGTTAAAAGGGAACTTGGTAAAGAAACGGAAGTTAGGGAAGTCGCTCCATAAAATGCATAATCACGAATATCCGTTAATCCTTCTTGAAAGCTAATGTCGACAAGCGCGGTCGTGCCCCTGAATGCATATCTTCCAACCGATTGAATGGGGCCATGCATGGTGATTTGATTTAATGAAGTGGCACCATCAAAAAGGTAATCGGGAATCGTGGTAATCGATGCCGGGATGATAATGGATTCAATCGCCGTATTTTGCGCAAAAACACCGGCTCCAAGATATTGCAACGAATCAGGAAGTTGAACCGTTTGTAACGGTGTGCCTTTAAAAGCATTGGTACCAAGGGAAACCAAACTATCCGGAAGATGAATCGATTCTAAACTTTCATTGAATTGAAAAGCACCAATGCCAATCTCTTGTAATGCATTGGGTAGTTCAACGCTACTTAAAGCAAAATTATTATAAAAAGTGTAGTCTCTAATCACTTGAATTTGATCGGGAATTACAATTGAAGTGAGTTGATAATTGTTCCGAAATGCACTTTCACCGATGGTTTCAATGCCTGAGTGAAGTTGGATATGGGTTAGATTGGTCGCATTGTAAAAAGCATAATCACCAATCTCCCGAATCGTTTCTGGAACTTGAAAGGTTTCTAAACCGATATTATTTGCAAATAGATAACTGGGAATTACGTCAATAGAAGGTGAGAATTCAAAGGTATGGAGTCTTGGTAAATCTGAAAATGTACCTACGCCTATAAATTCAACGGTATTAGGTAAAATAATGCTTTCAAATTTGGTATAACCAGAGAAGGCATAGTGGCCAATGAACGCTAAGGGTTCTACTAAAGGAATTGGATTTAATTGATTGGTTTGGTAAAAACCAAAGTGACCAATCGAGGTAATGGTAGATGGAAAATTGAATTCGGTAAGCGATTGAGCGTGATATAGAAAATAAGCTGGAATGGCAGTTGCATCACTGGGTAGTCGTAGTTCGATTAATGAAGGATTGTCTGCAAACATTGCAATCCCTAACGGCACCCCATCTTCGAGATAAACTGTTTTCAACAATTCATTGTTAGCGAAAACTGCCACGCCCATGGTTTGAATATGAGCACCAACATAAACGGATTCAATATTGGAATTCGCAAAGGCTTGATCACCAATTTCAATCACGGGTTGGTTGTTGATAAACCTTGGGATGACAACGTCTTTTTCGGAGATCCGATAACCGGTTATTTTTAACCCTCCATCGACTTGGATGGTGGAAAATGCCACGCCATTAGATGGAATAAAATAAGAAATGGTCGACAACAAAAAAAGGACGCCACCATAGACACTCAAGAATAAATATTGGACAGTCCTATTTGAAAACCACAATAACAAGCCTGATCCTAAGGTAAAGATTGCCACCACGAACAAGAAAAGGATTGGAAAATAGGTACTACCCGTGAAGTAAGGAATCAGTGTGCCAAAAGGCAAAAAAACCAACAATGCCAACCATTGATTCAATTGATAAATTTTGGCAGCAATACCTATCGAATACCAATAATAATCTCGATCTAACCATAATATGCCAATTGAAAACACTAATGAAATCAGTAAACCGACCCATAAAAAACCAATGACAAGGAAGTAAATTAAGTTAAGGCATGACAACACACCGAGGAAAACTGTGGGAAACCATCTTAATTGGGTTTGTTTGACCTTTAATTGTGATAAATAATGGCCTTGAAGCGCAGCTTTTCGATAATACTGAAGTGCTTTCTTTAAATTTAAAGTGACGCCATCACCCAATTCATAACGAAGCCCTTCGCTAAACGATGGGTTGGTTT
>CAIMWL010000039.1 GCA_903845135.1 uncultured Caryophanales bacterium | reverse complement strand
TTTTTTTCGCAACCACTTCTGGTGTCCCAGCGTATAATGCCCCATCTGGTTGTAAGGACGCTTTTAAACTAGCTTTGGTATAAGGGGCCCAACCACGTTCTTTACCAATTTGATTCATCACACTGGCCATCGAATCATACAATTCGTTTTCTAAATGCGTGACTTTTTCGGTAATAAAACCATGCGAATGCACGGCAATAAAGGGGTTATGCTTGTGTTGCCATCGTTGTAAATATAAGTCGACATAGGGCTTGAAACGGATGGGTTGACCACCGATGATTGCTAAGAATAAAGGTATCCCTGCAATCGCCGCGTTTAAGACTGATTCAGGACTACCACCGACACCACGCGCGATCATCAACGGATATTGCGTTCGAGGATAAACCCCTAAATGATCCATTGATGGGCGATGTTTGCCCTGATGAGAAACAATTTCTTGGTCACGAATTTTTAACAGGAGATTTAATTTTTCTTCAAATAATGCATCGTAATCATCGAGGTCATAACCAAACAAGGGATAGGATTCAATAAAACTACCGCGACCCGCGGTAATTTCTGCACGGCCTTTTGAAATTGCATTAAGCGTGGCAAATTGTTGATAGATTCTGACGGGATCGTCGCTACTCAAAACGGTAACTGCACTCCCTAACTTAATCGTTTTGGTAACCGAAGCTGCGGCTGCTAGAATCACGGCCGGCGCACTCGCGGCAAACTCTTTACGATGGTGTTCACCAACCCCGTAGTAATCCAATCCTACTTTTTCCGCCAACTTCACTTCTTCGATAATTTGCTGTAAACGTAAATCTTGCGAGATGACTTTACCAGTTTTTGGATTTGGCAACGTTTCTGCAAAGGTGGTAATCCCTAATTCTAATCTTGTATTTTTCATCTTATTTATCTTACCGAAGCTGATGAGATTACTCAATCTTAATGAATTATTTAACATTGCAACCTAAGGTTTTTTTGTATAATGAATTTATATGAAAAAAGTTATCTTCACTTCCTTTATCACCTTTTTAATAATCCTTACAGCGTGTGGACAAAATAATACTTCCTCTTCAACCAGTGTTTCTTCATCCTTGCCGCCGATTAGTATCAATCCTAATTATGAAACCACGATGACTTGGGCTAAGGATGAACATTTATATATTCATTACAATCGCAGTAAAGAAAACCAACAAGCGTTGCCTGCAGATTATGCCAATTGGGGCATTTGGATTTGGCAGAAAGCTCCCTTAGATTTACCGGGTATCTTGATTGATTGGTCTTTATATGATGAATCAGGCGCCATTGCCGAGATTGATTTCTCTAAAGTGACCACCTCGCATCTTGGAAAATTAATCACCGCTGATCAAACTTGGGAAGATATTACGCGTATCGGTTTTTTAATTGTGAATAAACCAAGTATGGCGAATGTCGTTGGCATGTGGACCAGTGATGGTGGCACCGACATGTATATCAATGACTTCAATACCCAAATCCGAGAAGACAATACAATGCACATTTTTGCTTTAAGTGGGCAAGTCGCTGATTTTACATTTGAATATTTAGGTGGTGTCGGTGAAGATCCTTATGCGAATGATAATGGGTCATTTGTTTCAATTAACAATGTCAATTCTTCCAATCTCAGTACCTTCTCGCAAGCAATCACCTCTCAAGATTTTTACAATCATGTCGGGGTAGGGTATCAAATTTTTGTTCGTTCTTTTGCCGATTCCAACAATGATGGTGAGGGCGATATTCGTGGCATCATCAACAAACTTGATTACTTAGAAGCGCTTGGCGTAAAAGCATTGTGGCTGACTCCTGTTCATGCTTCTGAAACGTATCATGGCTATGATGTTAGTGATTTTTATCGAATCAATCCTTCTTTAGGCACGACCTTGGATTATGCTGAACTGATTTATAAAGCCAAAGAAAAAGATATGCGTGTCATCATGGATTTGGTGGTCAACCATACTTCGACACAAAACGCTTGGTTTCAAAATTCAATTAACTTAAGAAAAGGTACCAATAGCGCCGGCCAACAAATTGACTATCGTAGTTTTTATCATTGGAAATATTCATTAACGCCATTGGTCGCTCCTTGGCATCGTTTTGGTGAAACCAATTATTACTATTATGGTAAGTTTGCTTCCGGGATGCCGGAATTAAATTACGATTACCAAGGTACTCGTGACGCCATCATTGATGTGGCGAAGTATTGGGCAGCGTTTGGTGTAGCAGGTTTTAGAATTGATGCGGTCAAACATATTTATATGAATGATGAAGTGACCAAAGACACGAACGATGTCATTACCGAATCAGGGACAACTTATGCTGCTAACCGCACCAAGAACATTAACTTCTTTAAAGAATTCAATTATCGTTTAAAATCCGTCTATCCAAATGCCTTTGTAATTGGGGAAAACTTTGACGGTTGGGATGCACGAATTGCCCCTTACTATCAAGGGATGGATTCGCAACTTGATTTCCAAAACTACTATCACTTGATGAATATGATGCATGGGATTGCTGAAAGTGCAAACCCACAAGCGCAAGCGACTGTCTTTGCCACCAAATTTAATACGCATTTTAAACCCGTTCGTTCCCAATTTATCAATGGGGCATTTACTTCTAATCATGACGTCGCAAGGGTGCTTAACTGGGTCAAGGGCACGAAGTCAGGCAATGATGTGATTGCGAAACAAACCATTAACACCAGTGAATATG
>CAIMWL010000038.1 GCA_903845135.1 uncultured Caryophanales bacterium | reverse complement strand
GTTCGCGTTTATATTGTGCAAAAGCGTAAAATTTCCGAAGGTGATAAGATGTCAGGTCGTCACGGGAATAAGGGTGTTATCTCCCGTATTTTACCTGTTGAAGATATGCCATATTTACCTGATGGTACCCCAGTCGACATCATGCTTAACCCATTAGGGGTTCCAAGCCGGATGAACATTGGCCAAATCTTAGAAATCCATTTAGGGATGGCTGCCAAGAAACTTGGCATGAAGATCGCTACCCCAGTTTTTGATGGGATTTCCAATCAAGAAATCATGGACCTCATGAAAAAGGCAGGCCTTGATGAAGATGGTAAATCCGTCCTCTTCGATGGTCGTACCGGTGAAGCCTTTGATGAACGTATTTCCGTCGGTGTCATGTACATGATTAAACTCGTGCACATGGTCGATGACAAGTTACACGCTCGGGCAACGGGTCCTTATTCGTTAGTAACCCAACAACCTCTCGGAGGTAAAGCTCAAAACGGGGGTCAACGTTTCGGGGAAATGGAAGTGTGGGCACTGGAAGCGTATGGTGCTGCCAATACTTTACAAGAAATTCTCACGATCAAATCCGATGACCGCGTTGGTCGTCGTAAGACTTATGAAGCGATTATTAAAGATCGTGACATTCCACGTCCTGGTATTCCAGAATCGTTCAAGGTTTTACAAAAAGAATTACAAGCCTTGGCAATTGATGTCCGCTTATTTGATGAAACCAATCAAGAAATGGACATGGAACAACTTTCTAAAGATGCCCTTGCCGAAGAAAGAAAAATTAATTCTTCCATTCGCGCTTACACATCTGAATCTTTTGATGAAGATGAAAATGAAATGTCAGTAAAAGAAAGCTTTACGATTGTCGATGAAAAAGGGGAAGCGATTGCTGAACCTAAAGTCGACGAAGAAGAATAGGAAGGGAGCACACCATGGTTGATATTAATAAAATTAGTAAAATCCGCGTCGGTTTAGCTTCGCCAGAAACCATTCGGAAGTGGTCTCATGGAGAAGTCATGAAACCAGAAACGATTAACTATCGTTCGCAAAAACCAGAAATGCAAGGGCTGTTCTGCGAAAAGATTTTTGGACCTTCCAAAGACTATGAATGCCACTGCGGTAAGTATAAGAAACAACGTTATGTCGGTGTTGTTTGTGAAAAATGTGGTGTTGAAGTCATGACCAAAGATGCCCGTCGTGAAAGAATGGGTCATATTGAATTAGCCACACCTTGCGCGCATATTTGGTACGTGAAAGGTATTCCTTCACGGACTGCTTTAGTATTAGATATTAATGCAAAGCAACTTGAAGAACTTGTTTATCTTGTTGGTTCAACTTTAATCTGCTTAAATCCTGGCCAATCTAAGATTTTAAAATATCGTCAAGTGATCGATGAAAAAACCGGTCGCGTTGACTTTGTCTCGGTGATTAAGGAATTCCAAGGTCGTTTAGAAGGCTATGAAGCTGCCCGCGCTGAAGAACTCGTCAACCGCTTAGAAAACCGTAGCGAACCGATTAACTTTGAAGTCGTCACCGCTTTCATCCAAAAGCATTTAGGTGCAGAATTTGGCGAAGGGGCTGAAGCGATTAAACGTTTGTTAAAAGAAATCGATTTAGAAAAAGAATTCCAAGCGATCAATAAAGAAATGGTGAATGCGCCAACGCAACGCCGAAACAAATTGATCAAGCGCTTAGAATTAATCGATAGTTTCCGTTTATCCAACAACCGTCCTGAATGGATGATTTTGGATGTCTTACCTGTCATTCCACCTGACTTAAGACCGATGCTTCAACTCGACGGAGGTCGTTTTGCTACTTCCGATTTAAACGATTTATATCGGCGGTTAATCGCGCGTAATCGTCGGTTAAAAAACCTCATTAACATGAATGCACCAAGCACGATGTTACGCAACGAAAAGCGGATGTTACAAGAAGCAGTGGATGCATTAATTGATAACGGTCGTCGTGGTAAACCCGTTTTATCTTCTGGTGGTTCTGGACGTGAACTCAAGTCCTTATCTTCCGCCTTAAAAGGGAAACAAGGTCGTTTCCGTCAAAACTTACTCGGTAAACGTGTTGACTATTCTGGTCGGTCGGTTATCGCCGTCGGTCCAGACTTAAAAATGTATCAATGTGGATTACCAAGAGAAATGGCGATTCAATTATTGAAACCATTTATCGCCTCCTTATTGATTGATCGTGGTTATGCCAATTCGCATAAACAAGCAGAAAAGAAAGTTGATAATTACGATGAAATCGTCTTTGATATTCTTGAAGAAATTATTTCCTTCCACCCTGTATTATTGAACCGTGCTCCAACTCTTCACCGTTTAGGGATTCAAGCTTTCCAACCAAAGTTAGTGGAAGGTCGCGCAATTCGTTTACACCCACTTGTCACGACTGGTTTTAACGCGGACTTTGACGGTGACCAAATGGCCGTTCACGTGCCGTTAAGTAAAGCCGCTCAAGAAGAAGCGGTCAATTTAATGTTAGCCTCTAATAATATTTTAGGACCTAAAGATGGCTTACCCATTGCCACACCTTCGCAAGACATG
>CAIMWL010000037.1 GCA_903845135.1 uncultured Caryophanales bacterium | reverse complement strand
TCTGGCGTATCGACTAACCCTCTTTCATAAGCCTCTCTTGCCACAATCACAGCTTCCACATAGATGCCGAGTTCTTCTAGCAAGGTTGCAAGGCGTTGATACGAGTAGACATATTTATTTCTAGGATTCAACACATCACGATTGAGGGCAACATTTCGTCTAAGAATTTTAAGCAAATACTCGACGGGCGGTTGATTACTTAAGGCTTCTGCGGTTCGCGTTGAGGATTCAATAATCTTTAGTTTGGTTTCTTCATCAGTTGTTAAGCTTACAACCGTTTGCGTAAGATTCGAGAGTAGGTTTCCAGATAGGACCTTAGCGAAGCGATGGATATATCTAAATAAGTTTCGATAGAAGGCTTCATTCGTCGTTTGTGGAACATAGGTTAACTCGGGTACTTTTACTGGACGATTCTCTGCGACAAAGGTTTGATTAAATTCTTGTTTGAGTGGTTCAGGATAGCTATCTACGGGATCTTTTCGAATCTTCAGTGGCGCTTTGAAGATTTCATTGGTAACAAGCGCTTCTGCTACTTGAGCATCTAAGGCAATTGGTTTGGTAACCACTTGCTTTAAATCGACTTTAGGCTTACTAACTTTCGGAGCTACCGTTTTCTTTTCTGGGATTGGTTTTGGGGTCGGGGTAGGCTGAGCAGGGATTTCCGTTTCGACTTTAGGAATGGGAACCACTTTTGCTTTCGCTTTACTTTTGCCAACCTTGGCAACTGGTTTAACTTGCGATTTTCCTTGCGGACCTTGAGGTTTGGTTCCACTGGGTCCTTTCGGTTTCTTATCGCGCGTTAAGAAATAAACAATCGCCAGGATTAACCATGTGACGATGAGAATGATTGCAAAGATAATCCAACGAATGGAAGTGTCAGCTTCTTCAATCACCGTAAATGTAATCGATACTTCATTGCCACCAGCATCGGTCACAATTAATGAATAAGTTCCAGGTAATGATACGCGGTATCCAGATTCAACAGGCTGGCCATCTAATAAGGCAGTCCCTTCATTGAAGATGATATCCACGCCACCCGCATAGGTATCACCATCGGTTAAGGTGAAAACCACAGGTGGTAAATTATCTTTGAAAATAGCGATTAAAGAAACATCTCCATCCGGCATGGTGAACGTATTTAAATTAATCACAATTTCACCATCGATAGACCAACCCAAGAAATCAAATTGGTATTTTGTGGGGGTTGGTAAAATCGAATTTAAGGTTGAACCATAGGCCACATCCATATCGAATGATTGATCTTCGATGGTCCAGTTCAATTGATGGATATTCACATTCCACTTGGCATAAAGGGTGACGTTATTGGGTGGCATCTTGGTTGAAGTGAATCTTGTGGTTAATGCTTCATTGGTATACCAACCGGCAAACGTATGACCAACTTTAGTTGGTGCTGCTGGTAAACTGAGGTTTTGATCAGTATCAAAAGACAATGAATTGACCGCAGTTCCACCATTGGAGTTAAAGGTAATCGTGAAGTTTAAAGCAGTCCATTTTGCGAAAATGGTGGTGTTTTGATTAGGAACAGTTGTAAAGGTGTAGGGGGTTGTAAAGGAACTATTGGTAAACCAACCAGCAAAGGTATAACCATTACGTGTTGGATCGGCAGGTTGCGTTAAGGGTTCGCCTGGAAGATTTGAAATGGCTGGGACAGAACTTCATCCGGCCACATTAAAGCTGACGGTGATTGGATCTAACCATTTCGCATAGATGTTTAAAGACGTTGTACTGTTAGCAGGAATCGACGTAATCGGCGTAGTAAAGGTATTATCTGTATACCAACCCAAGAAACGACTACCTGGTTTGGTAGGTTCGGCGAGTGTGTAACTTGGCGTTTCAATATTCACACCAGTTGGATTGTTAGGGTTATTGGTTCCACCATTCATCGTGTAATTAATGTTGTAATTAACCGGTGTCCATTTTGCATAAAGCGTTTTATTTTCGGATACACTTGCATAAAAGTTAAATCCATCGCCCGTTAGGTTTTGATTTTCATACCAACCTTGAAAGGTATAACCTTCTCGTGTTGGGGCAATCGAAGCTAAATGTGAAATTGAGTGGGTTAAAGTTGAGGAATAGTATCGGGTATTTGGATTATTCCAAGGGGTTCCCATCATCCCAAAAGTACCGTAAGCAGGATCATACACAATTGTTCCAGAGTTAAAATCGTCTTGTAAGATGAATTCTTGGGTGTAGTAATTTCCGTCTCCGCGAGAAACTGCCATCCCAGAGTTACCGCGACTTTGCATGTAAAAAATATCCGCGTAATGATCACCGTTAATATCCATTTCGTCTCCGACCCAGTTTACGAACGCCATTCTTTGTGAACCTGGAAGTTGTTGAGCCCAATTTGCACTCAAATCTGCATTAAAACGAACATAACCAGGAAGGGCCCAATTACTAGTAGTACCAATCAATTCATAAAAATTGTCTTTATTGATATCAGAAACAAATGGACGATATGGGCTAAATGGAACAGAAGTTAGGGTGCCTCCAAAAGGTGTCACTCCATCACCCCATTTGATAAATGCGCTATATTCTGAGGTACCCACAATATCAAGATGCCCATCTTGATTAAAATCAAACATTAATACGCCACGACCATAATTATTCACATTGCTAACAAACACTGCAGGACCAAATGTAAAAGCCCCTTCATTGAGACGATAGACGATTTGCCCGTTTGCCGAAAAGGCAACGTCTAAATCGCCATCTTTATCAATATCAGCCATATCAAAGTTGGTGGTTTCGTTATAACTTACGCCGCCAGCTTGCATCGTAAAGAGCGTTTCAACACCTAATGAGCCATCTGGTTGGCGTAAAGAGTAACTTAACTTAGTTGAATTTGCCAAGACAATCAAATCCTCAAGGTTGTCTTGATTAATATCAAAAAACTTAGCTGCCCAAACAAATTCCATTAAGTTTCCTGGAATTTTGGTATAACTAAAAGTTTGAGTCGGATGAGAATAAAAAATATGACGATCAGGTCCATTAAACATAATGAAATCGCCTTTGCCATCACCGTTGATATCGCGGGCAATACTGGTATAACCGCCATTGGCTTCAGCAACACCGAGATAGACTGAATTTTGATTCAATGAAAAACTTGGAATGGAAGATTGTTGAGCTACCGCGGTTCCCCCATTACTATTGAAGGTTACGGTGTAATTTAAAAAACCCCATTTTGCATAAAGCTTCGTCACACCAGTATGTCGCCCAGGTAAGGAATCAACACGATCTACTTCTCTAAAGCCCTCAGATTTATACCAGCCTTGGAACGATACGCCAGCTTTAGAGGCTGGAAGTAAATTGAAATTTGCTTGGGTATCGGTATAGGAACTTGGATTATTCGCATGGTTAGTTCCACCAAATAATTCATAAGTTAAGTTATAAGTGTTGACAGCCTCTGCCGATTGAATCGAACGTGGTTCAACCCATGCTAATGAAGATACCAAGATTAATAACGAAGTGAATAAGATTTTTTTCATAAAACTCCTTAGATTGATTAACGTTAGAATTATAGTAGATTTTAAACAAAAAATAAAGGGGAAAATCTCCGATATTTATCGCAAAAAATAGTTAATTGATGTTAAGTAATTAACATGCTTAAACCGAAACATCTATGATGGAAGTTATAAGCTGAACTAATTCGTACGTTTAAAAAAATGAATAATTGTTTTTGGTAATCTTAAAAAATCTTCGACTAACGTTCCCATAAAGGAAAACGCTTCAAAGTCAATTTTCACATTAGGATTCGTTTGCCGTATTTGCTTAATCAAGCTATTGACCATCAACCTTGGGCCACAAAGATAGACTTCAGTGTCCTTTTCTAATACTTGATCCTTAAACGAAAGATAACCCATCGTTTTGGTGTTATGTAAGTGGATTTTAATGGTGGGATAAACTGTGGTTATATTTTGTAGAAAGTCTAAATGCACTGCTTCCTTTTCATTCCGATAACTATAAAAAAAGTCGATGGATTGGGTGAGGGAGATGCCGCTACGAATGGTTGCCAAAAATGGGGTAATCCCAATGCCGCCAGCAATCCACACTTGTTTTGGGCCACCCTTTGCCATCGTTAGTGTCCCATATGCACTCGTTAGTGCGATCGTGGTCCCTAACTTTAAATGGTTGGATAAACTTTCCGTAAAATCGCCTAAGACTTTGATGGTGAAATAAATTTTCTTATCTTGTTGACCTGATAAGGAAAAAGGATGGGGGGCATCTTCAATGCCCTTTTGAAATACTTTAATGAATGCAAATTGACCTGGTATAAACTTGTATTTTCTTTTTAAAGTTAGTTCAATTTCAATTGTGGAATCATTTAAACGATCTATCCTTGTGACTTTTCCGCGATTGATAAATGCAATCCATTGATAGGTGTACACCATATAAGCGGAAGCGAACATCCCACCTCCGGCAATGATCAACATAAAGATTGATAAGGGTGAACCGTTAAATAAATCATAGGTTGAAGAGTAAAACGCATGGTAGCAACCATAAATAAAAGGAATAATCATTAAACGGTGAATAAAACGCCAATGCTCATATTTGATGAATTTGGATAATAACGCAATCACGATTAATCCAATAAATAATTTCTGAGCAGTTTCACCGGCACCATTAGCTTCACCTAATAATAAGGTTTCAACATTCATCACTTCAATAATGGCTTCGGAAAGCTCTTCATGAATTGTAATAATAAATAAAGGCAGAATGGCCAACCAACGATGGTAAAAATATAAGCGATCCATTCCACCAAACCACCGGGTTAAAAACTTAATGTGCATGGATAGTAAAAAGACAATAAAGAAACAAAGGAGAATTGCGGATCCAATTGCTTGTGCCAAAATGGAATCAAAGGGTTGAACCACAATCGGGGTAGCAGTAAACCACAAATAAAAATTCAACGCTAAGAGGACTAAAATAAACAAAAGACCGCGCCACGAATGTTTAAGAAAAATCATCTAATTAGGCTCCTTTAATTGGTTTGGCAGTTAAATAAACCACAAATAAAAACACCGGTTCATAAATAATCCTTTGGAAAAAAGCATAAACAAATTCATAAGGCCAATCCAAACCCATAATGTCAACATACACTAAGAAAATCATTAGCCCTAAACCGAAGGAAATCACAACAGCGTAAATGGGTTTGATGATTTGAAGTTTGCCTATGAAAAGTAATACCGTAAACCCAATCGTAAGCATGACTAACACAAACCAATAACCATATAGGAAGATGTAGTTTTCAAACACCCACCATGAATCCACAATCAGATAAAGGGTGGGGATGAAGTAAGTAAGCAAAGCTACGGATAAAAATCGACCTAATTTTTGGGGTGTGAAGGCTAAAGATGCATATGCTATAAGTCTTAACGCGATATTGAGAATACCAATATTGATAAAATCGATATCACCTTTAAAACTTATCAAGGAAAAAGTCAGTTGATCGAAGGGAACAATGACAAAATGAAGGATTGTATCTAGAATAAAAACAACAAGAATCCCCAGGGCAATCCTTGAAGGTTGAAGCAATTTAAATTTCATATCTATAACATTAAACCATTTCAATCTATGTTTTATTGGATATTTTCATTTATTTCCAACAAAATCACGGTACTGGTTGTTAAGTGTTAGAATAGGTGAACCCATGAAACTAAGTTTAATTGGTCAAGTCGTTGTTGGAGTCAGCATTGCCTTTGGAGGCATTGCCACGCCTTTAATACAAAATTATCAATCGCAACAAGCACAAAATGAAATTAGTGATCAATGGTTACAACTTTCGCTTGAGCAACTCTCTTATTATGATGGCTTACAAGGTAGACCAGCTTATATTGCCTACCAAAATAAAATTTATGATGTTACGAATGCTTCTGGATGGAGTCAAGGTAGCCATGAAGGGATGCATTTAGCAGGTCAAGATTGTACGGATATTTTACAAAGTGCCCCTCACGGGACCTCCGTGTTAAATCAATTATTAATCATTGGGGATCTCGTCAGTAGCGATTTTACGTCTAGTTTGACTTCTTCTCTTGATGGATCAACTTCAACCCAACCAAGTTCTCCAGAAACCTGTACTTGGATCGAAACGGATGATGCCCGGAAGTTTAGTCGTGATGACGATGAAGACGACCATGATGATGAGGATGACGATGATCACGATGAGGATGAAGAAGACGATCATGACGAAGACGATGACGATGACCACGATGACGATGAGGAAGATGACGAGGATGAAGATGATGGGTATTGGTATTGTCCAAATGGATCGACCTCTCAAGGATCGAGCACCCCAACCACTCCGACATCATTACCAAACACACCTTCACTCAACGGAAAATATTATTTAACCTTATCAGAACTAGCGTATTACGATGGCACCAATGGTAAACCAGCTTGGATCGCTGTCTATGGCAACCTTTATGATGTGACCAATGAAACGGCATGGAGAAACGGGGTTCACCGAGGTTTACATTTAGGTGGCAAAGACGCTAGCAGTGCATTTGATAGTTCTCCCCACTCAAGATCGTTATTAAATTCAATGACACATATTGGTTATTTAGTCACAACAACTGCATAAACGTGATCTGATAACAAGATTAAAACCTCCATACGGAGGTTTTTTGTTAGGGAATCAATTGGTTTCACTTACTTTATGATCATGTTATTTCAGTTTTAATTTTAATCAATCTCTAACCTTACATTGATGCGAACATGTTATTACTAAGATGAGTAATCTGTGTGTTTAGGATTGTACAGTTAAATATCTTAACTGTTAAAGATTTGATTGATTCAATTATCAATAAATTATAGACAATTGAAATTATTCTCATGATCTTCATTAATTTGAGTACAACACAACTCCTATAAAAAGCAATATAAAATTCCTATAAATAGTAATAAAGTATTCTTAAATTATTCATGACTATCATTTGAATTTCTTAACTATTGATGAGTGATCATTGACTTCAAATTAGCGTACGTTATAATGTACGTGAGGTAATCTTATGACCAATATTAATATCACCGCCGTCCGTGCCGAATTATTCAAAATTGCTTCTTCTTGTATTAAATACAATGATGTCATTAATATTTCCACCAAAGAAGGCAATGTCATCATGATGAGCGAAGATGATTACCGTTCCATCATGGAATCCCTTTATCTTGCTGGGATTCCAGGAATGTATGAAAGCATTGTTGAAGGCGTAAATACGCCAATTGCTAAAACCAAGAAACTTAAATGGAAATAGTCTTTACTGGTCAAGCAGAGAAGGATTTTGAAAGAATAAAAAGAAGTCCGATTTTAGTAAGAAAAGTCATCGCTTTGCTAGATCTTATTGAAGTCAATCCATTTGCCAATCCACCACGGTATGAAAAGTTGATTGGTTTTCAGCATGTTTATTCTCGAAGAATTAACATCCAGCATCGATTGGTTTATGAATTCATTGAAGAGAAACAATTAATCAAAGTTATTCGGATCTGGACCCATTACGAGTAAACCAATCCGTTGAAAAAATTGTTTAATCTTTTTTGTTATTCATTTACAGATAAGAAATCCTTGTGTTTAGCTTAAGTTAAACCTACCAATATCATTGATCTATTAGTGATTTTATTTCTTGTGCTTAAATCATTTATTAAAACCTATTCTTCATTGACACGCTTCATTAATTAGTTAATATAATGTATTGACAATGCATGACAATGCACTACAATTATGTAGAGGAATAATCATATGGCTACCAAAAATATTAGTGTACGTATTGATGAAAAATTAAAACAACAAATTGAAACCTTGCTTGATTCTTTTGGTTTAAATCTAACCACGGCGATTCATCTTTATATCCATAAAGTATTATCGGAACAGCGTATTCCATTTGAAATCGGCCACGCTCATCCTAATCGCATCACCCATCAAGCGATTCTTGAAGCCAAAAAACACGGCAAACAAAAAGCAAAGTCCTACAAGTCCTTTGATGAGTTAAAATCCAATCTCATCAAATGACCTATAAGGTTTATCACACGAGTCGATTTAGAAATGATATCAAGAAAGCAAAGAAACAACATCGCAATATTGATTTACTATTTACCATCATTGATCAATTAATGAGAGGGGAACCATTAGCAAGTCAATATCACGCTCATCCTCTACAAGGTGAATACAAAGGCTATTGGGATTGCCATGTTACCGCAGATTGGGTACTTATTTATCGTTATGACGATATCGACCACTATTTAGAACTTATTCGTATCGGTAGCCATGCTGAACTGTTTGGTTAAAGTCGACTATTGATTAGAACTTAGAGATAACTTACTGTGTTACTTTGTTTAACCAAATTAATAGATCGTTATAACTCATAGAACCATTGGCAAGCGATAAACCCACCCTCACAACTTCCGAATTCGATGGGGCATAGATAATCTCATGAAACCGTAAAAACAAAGCAAGCATATGCATCGATATTCGTTTGTTTCCATCGATGAAAGCGTGGTTCTTATTCAAACTAAAGCACAATCTTGCCGCCTTTTCTAACAGCGTAGGGTAAAGTTCTTTTTCGTCAAAGGTTTGATAGATAGAATTTAAGGCTGAATCAATAAGTGCTATATCTCTAATACCTTGTTCACCGCCACTTGTTGCAATGATGCGTTCATGAACAGCAATAATCATGGCGACAGTAAAAATCATTTCGCCAATTCTTTGTATGCATCCGCGTATTCTTTGAGTAAGTTTTCAGATAGATACTTGAATTTGAGTTTTTCGTATTCTTTAATAAAATTTGGCCCCATCGTTTGAATATCTAAAAGAATAAAGACAGGTTTGTTTCTTTTAAATATAACTGCATCACCAAATTTTGTTGCATGGTTTGCCACCTTACTGAAATTTTGATTGGCTTCGGTAATACTTACTATTTTGTTTGTTGAGATCATCATAAGTTGCTCCTCCGTTATGGTTTCATCATACCATATAATAGGTATTATTATACCTATTTAAATACCTATTATTTTTTATGAAATTCCAAACCATCTCTTTATTTATATAAAAATTTAAATCAAGGATAACAAATCCGTGTGTTTAGATTTCAAATAAGTATGAATGCATGCAACTTTTCTTAGAATTAAAATACTTGGATACCAATTCTGTCCCACAATAGTCTTATAAAGTTTTCATTGTTTTCTAAAGTCAATTCCATTATTTTATTATTAATGTTTAAGAAAAATCTCACTTTATTTCTATTAGTGTCTTCTTTTTTTGGCATTATTGTCTCATCCACTAGAGTGGTGACCTTTGCGTCTACTTCCACCATCCAATCTAACTTATTAGATCCTTATGCAATTTGGCTCAATAAAAACAACCAAGAAACGAATGTCAGTACGGATCCCAAAACCAATACAAGTTACTCAAACGCCCCTTATCGTGTCACGATGGAAAATAACGGAACCGTGGATTCATATTCCTATCTTTTATCTGTGGGAGCATTTGACGCTAATTCGACACCAAATCGATACATTTTTGGGACCAATGCTTTAGGATTAAACTCTACATATAATCTTACCCACAACGCTCTTCTTACTCCCTTTCAAAGTTTATCGAATGTAACTTATGAATCCGTCTTTGTACTTAATCAGGACCTATATTTCTCAGAAGTCACCGATATGGCATTCAACTATTTGAGTGGAACAGCTAGTGATGTCCATCGTTTAACTCCAATCTATTCTATTGATCAAGGTGTCACTTGGGAAAAAAGTATCATGGATGTGACCATCACCACAGGGTCAAGCTCAGGAACTTCAACCTTTAGTACTTTGTCTAGCAATGGATTTAAAGGTGCTTACTTAAGAGTGGGATTTTTATTGGAAAATCTTGAGAATAATGGTTTTGCGGATATCAATATCATCAATCCCAAGATGACCATTACTTCAAGTACGATTTCAGATGTGGATGCTGCTACCCTATTTGCAGCAGAAATTGAAGATTATTCACCATGTGCCACAGTAGAAAACGGGATGACTCAATTAACCTTAGAAAAACAAAATGAACTCATTAATCTTTATAACGAATTAAGTGCTCAAGCAAAAATTGAATTACAATCAATCCCTATGGGAACTGGATTTACGGCAGCGGATCGGTATCAGTATTTAGCAAGCTATAATTTCTAATTAAAATAAGCCTAATTATCGATGGTGTCGTTATTAATGATTTCAAAAATATCAGTTTTAATTTGATAGATTTTGCTTTCCAATAACTTAAACGATTCTTTATTAACCAAAAAGTCATTATGTGACATTTGATATTCCACGATTTGAAGTGCCCCGTGGTATGAACACAAATCAAGTAAGTAATTAAGCTGCTTGGGACTTACGTTACTGAAATCCCTTAAAAAATTGATATTTGACCACATGGCCTTGTTAATAGGATTCACTCGGTTTATCATTAAAACTTTATCTGTCTTACTAAATTTAGCTTGTTCGTGTTTATTATCGTAATCAGAGTGGAATTTTATTGAAGATATGAGACCTAACATTCCTTCAGTATCTCTTCTTGAAGACTCTTTTATCTCAACTCTCAACGACGTTTTTGTATCATGAATAGTTGCATAGATACTATAACGATCACCTAATTCTCCACCTGTAAATTGAATTTTAAACATTGCAATCCCATTCGAATCAAAGTCAGTTTCCTTAAGGGTTATTCTCGTAACATCTAAATTCACAAATGGTTCTTCTGCCTCGATGATAATGGTTTTTCCTGGTTCAAATTGTTTGGCATCCACATAAAGGTAACCGATATGATTTCTATCTGGTTTGTGTTTAATTCTATGGGGAAAGAACTCCAAACCTTCTTCTGGATAATGAATTTCATATTGAATGGGTTTAATGAGTGCACGGCAATAAAATATGCCACTATTTGCAGTGATTCGAATAGGTTCATGAGAGAAAGACTTTGCTTCAATGAGGAAACGCTTGATGACTAGTCCATATACATTCGCTTCTTCTTTTTTGAATGAGATGGATTCTTGAGACAAAGAAATAATGTTTGTGTTTTCTGACATTAGCTTGATTGCCGTTTGATCAGATACAATCCTTGTATTGATAAAAAGAATGATCATATATTTTTTAGATACGGTTAGTGACATCTCATCGCGGACAAAGGCTAATCCTTGTTCGGGAGGTAGAATCCCTTTATCTTTTCCTGAATAAGGAATTTCTTCAGGCATGTTTTTAACAAAATAAGAATTGAGACGTTTGATCATTTCTGAAATCTTCTTATTTGAAGAGATGTCGATTTCATCAATTTCATCTCCGAATTCATCTAACTTAGGGTTAATAATCTTAATCACTTCTGCCTTGAGTAATTGGTAAAACTCTTGTGATGTATCAAACCCTTTACGATTATCTGTAATAATGGCAATTGGATCGGCACCATTTAATTCATCCCTTAAGACTTTATAAAAATCTTTAATCTCCAGAAAACCACCTAGACTCCTTGCTTTAGGGTTCGTATCGAATCCAAAAAAGTGATCATCATAAATGACTTGATGTTCATCAATTATCAATATGTCGTTTTTTATTATCTTTTTGTCGATTTTCCACAGCGTTAATTTACATTGAAGCATGTAATTTTTATAAGTGATTGAAAAGTCTTTTTTGAATAGTGGTTTATCTGTAAATTGGTAATTTGCTGAAGAAAGATGATGCTCCACCGTTTCGTGTTCTAACTTCAAAACTACTTTTCTATAAGGGTTATTAAGTAAGAACTTAAAAAATGGATATGATTCAATTTCATTGACTATAGTTTTTGGATTATATTTTACTCGACTAGGAATGCCAAACGTGACTTTAGTACCGTTTTCTTTAATACCGAGGGATTGACGAATATTACTAAGTTGGCTTCCTTTTCTATCTATAGGTTCAAATTCAACTTTTTTAAGATCAGTATCATTCTTGTCATAATTAAATTTAGCTTTTGTAAGTTTGCCGTCCTTAAACGACTCAATGATTGCGGTTCTTTGTTCTGAAGATGCATTAAACAGTACATCTGATGCACCTTGACCAAAGAGCCCCCTTGTATGAAGTTGACCTTCCGCCTTATCCGCGCCATAGTCTTTAAATTTAGTTCTAAGCTCCTCTTCTGACATGCCTTCTGCTTGATCAGTGATGGAAACAACAAATTCTCCTTTTTTCCTTCTGTCTTCCTTAATTTCAATTAAAATCTGTTTGATTTCATCTTTGGGAATTTGGTTTTTGTTTTCTAAGCGACGGTAACTATCATCGGCATTAGTTAAAATTTCCGAAATATAGGCAACAAGATCTCTCTTTAAGGAATCCTTTAAATCTCTTTCCCGTTTTCGATGTGCATCTTTTACAACAAATGAATTAGTTTTCATATTCCCCCAAATAATGCTTTATAACTCAAAGTCTCGTTTCTTCTTTGACTTAAACTTAAGCTTGGTAATTCTAAGTTCCTCATCGAGTGCAGAAAATATCTTATTAACCTCTGTATCAGAATAATCATAATTATTCCGATTTGAACAATTTGAAATCAACCTTATGTACTTTAATGCTTGATTAGTTCTATAGGAAGCAACCTTAATAAACCTGTCTCTTTTAGTTTTCATATAATATAAATATACACTATATATTAGAAATGTAGAGAATTTTCTTTTGTGCTATAATGATTTTATAAATTTATTGGGGGATAAATGAATAAAGGTTTTTTTCTTAAGCTGTCTATTGAAGAGCAGCAGTTTGTAAATAAGATAATATTGTTTGTCAATGCTAATACAAAATTAAAAGTAGATATTCAAGAAAATTTTATTAAGTTTGGGTTCTCACTTGATGACCCCTCTGTTTTTTACATTAGTAAAAATTCTGATGGAAAAGTATTCATTAAATTTAAAGTAATAGAAAATGTTTCCGAAAAACCCAATGAAAAAGAGTACTTACCTCAATCAATTGATAAAGTATTAATGTATATTAAAGCCGCTCATGGTTATAAAAAAAGTCTAATTTCCTTTCTTGAAGATGCTATTAAATTCGAAGGTAAAAATAGTTCCAAATCGACAAATTCTGCAAAGATATATTCTTACAATTCCAAAAATGTTTTGACAAAACCCAAGAATAACAATTCCGAAGATAAACAGAAACTAGAAGATTGGGTGGAATTTTTAAAAGAGATTTTCAATCTTAATATAATCAAAGAAAAAAATATAGACTTTTTGTATATTAAACCCTATAAAGCTCCATTAGTTTCAATTCAAATTGTGACAGGTAAATTTTCAGGTAATTCGGCAGTTATTAAATTATTAGATCCCATGTTGCAACTAGGAGATAAACAAAATTACTTTGAAGTAGATTCAAATTCTGAAATAAATCTTATCGAAGAAAAGGTTTTTGAATACTTAGAACAAATGAATAAACGCATTAATCCTAATATTGAAAACTCAAATGAATTACCAAAAGAATCAAAAAACGAAATAACTATTGAAATAAATGAAGAAGAAAATAATAAGATAAATGAAGAATTTACTTTAATTGACCAAAAAATAGATAAATTTGCTTCTCGACCAAGGAAAATATTTATTTCTTCAAAATTTAAGAAATCGGTAGATAAATTGCCGGTTTCAGATAAAGAAAAGGTTTTTGCAATTCTACAAGACATAGAAAGCGCACCAATGGGTGCACAATTCTTAAATTTCATCAAGAAATATCAAATAAACAAAATATTTGAACTATTTAAAATAAGAGTTGACGAGGTTAAAAGAATTGTATTTCAATATTTTCATTATCAAGGATTTTCAGCGATTAAAATTGTAGACTTTATTCCTGATCATGAATATGAATACCTCAATCGGATTGATTTGGAAAAGTTATCTTATACTTTATGGACTTCGATTGATAACATTAATTTTTCAAAAGTTCCATTTCTAAATCAAGAACAAAGACTATTAGCTTTTAATGTTGAGTATCCATCAATAGTTTTTGGTTCCGCTGGATCAGGTAAAACTTCAATTAGCTTGGAAAAATATATAAACATCTATAGGGATTTATTGGCCGAAAATATTGAAATAAAGAAAGAAAATCTAAGTTACCTTACATTTAACTACAAAATGGCAGAGGATATGTCCTCGCAGATTAATCTTTTTTA
>CAIMWL010000036.1 GCA_903845135.1 uncultured Caryophanales bacterium | reverse complement strand
CCTGATATTGGAGATTCTGCGATTACTGAAACCTATGGAATTGGGGGATTTGCCATGGGTGGTGCGCCTGCGATTGTCCAATTTGTCGGTGGCACCGTTGCCGATGCGATGAAATATTCAAAGACGATGCATTTCATCGCAGTCGGTCAACATCAAATGATGCAATTACCGAGTTTAGATTTTGCCCCTAGTGCATTAGGTATTGATATTCGCAAAGTGGTCAGTACCAATATTCTCCCTATTATAAATACAGGTATCGCTCATAAAGAACCAGGAGTCGGCCAAGTCGGTGCAGGTTTAGTTGAACCGCCTATGGCGTGTTTTACCCAAGCTTTAAAAGCGTTTGTGAAAGGACTTTAATTCATGAAAATTGTTTTTGCGATTGGTGGCAACGCCTTGGGATCGACGCCAGAAGAACAACTCAAATTAGCGTATGAAGTGTCATTACCCATTCTTGAATTGGTGCAATTAGGTCACCAAATTGTCATCGTTCATGGTAATGGTCCCCAAGTAGGGTTAATTAAAACCAGTCTTGATATTGGTCACAAACACAATCCTAAAATCCCGTTTGTCAGTTTGAATCAAGCAGGGGCGATGAGCCAAGGATATATTGGTTATGCTTTACAACAAGCTTTTCGGGTTACTGCTGCAAAACTTAAACTTAATCTTCAACCCGTGACCGTGATTACCCAAGTGGAAGTGGATCCCAAAGACCCAGCTTTTCAAAACCCAACGAAACCCATCGGTGATTTTTGTACCTTTGAAGAAGCGGAAGCGATGCGCAAGCAAGGCTTCACGATGGTGGAAGATAGTGGCAGAGGCTATCGCCAAGTGGTACCCTCACCCAAACCCCAACACATTGTTGAAAAAGATGCGATTCAATCATTAATCCAATCCGGTTATTTAGTGATTGCTGCCGGTGGCGGTGGCATTCCTGTGGTAAGAGATGGTGTTAATTTGAAAGGCATCGATGCCGTGATTGATAAGGATTTTGCTTCTAGTAAATTAGCCGATCTTATTCAAGCCGATCGTTTAATTTTATTAACTGCCGTCTCAAGAGTGATGGTGAATTATGGTAAACCCAACGCCAAACCAATCGAGAAAATGAACCTTAAAGAGGCGAATCAGTATATTAAAGAAGGTCAATTTGCCCCTGGTAGTATGCTGCCGAAGGTTGAAGCGGCAATGTTATTTGTAAAAATTCATTCATCAAGACAAGCAATCATCGCTTCCTTAAAAGAAACCAAACAGGCGATTCAAGGATTATCAGGTACCGCAATCGTTAAAGATTAATTATTTTTTTGATCGTATTGTAAAAGATATAAGTTGTAATAGAGGCCTTTATTTTTCAGTAAGTCTTGGTGGGTACCAGATTCTTTAATCTCACCCTTTTGCATCACCATAATCCGATCACTATGTTGAATCGTTGATAAGCGATGGGCGACGATAATCATGGTCGAAATATTCATCATCTTTTCTAATGATTGTTGAATGACCGTTTCGGTTTCACTATCGATATTGGCAGTCGCTTCATCAAGGATCATGAGCGAAGGTTGATAGACAAGGGCACGAGCAAAGGAGATTAATTGCCGTTCCCCACTCGAGAAATTTTTTCCCCGTTCTTTGACTTGATATTGTAACCCTTCTTGGCGTTTTCCAATCACATAATCGAGGCCAACATATTGAGAGGCTTCTTTGATTTTTGCTTCCGTAATCTCTGGGTTTTGTAATGTAATATTGTCTTGAATGGTTCCGGAGAATAAAAAGACATCTTGTAACATTTGCCCAATAAATTTTCTTAAGGAACTGCGTTTGATCTTTTGAATGGGGATATCATCAATCAAGATTTCCCCTTTTTGAATGTCATAATTACGAACGATTAATTGAAGAATCGTGGTTTTACCACTGCCAGTCGCCCCAACAAAAGCAACCGTTTCATTGGGTAAAATCGTAAAGCTTACGCCCTTTAAGACCCATTCATTGGGGAGATAACTAAACCAAACATTCTTAAATTCAACTTTCCCTTTGAATGCTTTTAATTCAATCGCATTCGCCTCATCGACAATATCTGGCTTGGTATCTAAGACATCAAAGATTTTCTCGGCACTGGCAAAACTACTTTGTAAGGTGTTGAGTTGTTCAGAAATTTGTTGAATGGGTTCAAAGAATTGACCGACATACACATAGAATGAAACAAATAACCCAATCGTAATGGCGCCTTCTAACACCGATTGCACTCCAACAAAGATGGCGATAAGCGTCGCTAACATTGAGAGGAAATAAAGACTGGGTCGATAGATGGCGAAAGTATACATTTCTTTGAGTGAACTATTGCGTAATTGGCGGTTAATTTGATGAAACGATTGCTTTATTTTCTTTTCTTGATTAAAGACTTGCACCACTTTCATCCCCGAAAGATGTTCAGAAAGAAAGGCGTTTAATTCGGAAACTTTATTTCTTACATCTCGATAAGCACCTCGCGCGGCTTTCCTGTAAATTTGTGAGGCAATATAAATCAGTGGTAATACGGCTAACGTCACCAGGGTCATGAATGGGTGAATGGCAATCAGGATACCACCGATAATCAGCATCGATAAGACACTACGAATGATATTAATTAAAGTGTTGGTGAACATATCGGAAATATTCGCCGGATCGTTGGTCGCTCGCGTGACCAATTTACCCACAGGTAATTGATTAATTTGACCAATCGATAAAGTATTGATGTGATCGTAGACTTGATGACGAATCTCATGGGTAATCTTTTGTCCCACTTTTTGTAACATAATATTTTGCACATAGGAAACGTAGGTTGATAGACCAGAGGTCAATAATAAAATCACGGTACCAATCCCAACAATCCAAAGTTTATCTTCTAAACTCAAGAAAGGATTTTGCATTTGATCGATGGCAAGACCGGATGCCAGTGGCAGGATCATGCCTGTGAAAGTCCCAATAATCATCAAGAAGAAAGCAATCACAAAACTCTTTAAATGTGGCTTTAAATAGGTAAAGAATCGTAGGATGACTTTACGGTCTTGCCTTGATTCGTGATGTTCTGCGAAATCACGCATGCTTGGTTTCTCCTACTAACGTTTCTAAGGTTTGTAAACGCACCATCTCTTGATAAAGTGCACTCGTTTTCAATAACGATTCATGAGTTCCTATCCCGACCAATTGACCTTGATCCAAAAGAATAATCTTGTCCAATTTCTTCACGGTGGAAATCCGGTGCGCCACCATAATGGTGGTTTGCCCTTTGCGGATCGTACGAAGATTATTAATGATGGCCTCTTCGGTTTTGGTATCCACAGCAGAGACAGAATCATCCAAGATGAGAATAGCGGGTTTTTTCGCTAACGCTCTCGCGATGGATAAACGTTGTTTTTGCCCACCTGAAACGGTGACACCGCGTTCACCTAAAATCGTTTGATAACCGTCTTTAAATTCGACAATATTATCGTGGACATCGGCTAAGGTTGCAACGGATTGAATGTCT
>CAIMWL010000035.1 GCA_903845135.1 uncultured Caryophanales bacterium | reverse complement strand
CGCCATCAGGATACCAAGTACCGGTGCCATCCGCGCGAGAGTTCCAACCTAAGAAGGTATAACCAGCAACCGTACCAAAATCTGCTGGGAAGGTGGTACCGTAATCAATCACCGTGCCATACGCAACGACACGGTTGCCTGGATTAGGAACAACCGAGGTTCCACCTGGGTGATTCGAACGGAAGGTAACAACTGCTTTAATGGATTGCCAGTGAGCATATAGCGTAATGTCATCAAACAAGGTTGAAGGAAGCGTAGTTAATGCGGGATCGCCTGGTTTAGTGCCTTCATTATTAGGAAAATCAGCCAAAACTTGGTCATATAGATACCATCCACGGAATAAGTAACCGGTTCTTCTTGCTTGCGGTAAGACAAAGGTAGAACCTGGTACAAAGGTCGTAGGATAGGTTTCGTTGATCATTTCACCATCATTTAAATCATAAGTAATAGAACGAATGGTGGGAGCCCATTTCGCATATAGCACGATCGATTCACTTGGCATGACATCGGTTTCAAAATCCCATTCGATGGTATTGGCTAAGTCTAAATACCAAGCGACAAAATCAAAACCCGAACGAGTTGGATCTTCGGGGCGTTCAATTAATGTTCCTACTTCTTGATCAAAAATGGTATCTACTTGTGTTGCAGCGGTATTCGCTGTAAAGAAATAAACGTTATACGCTGGCGTTTCGGAAACGCCGTTGCAACTGGCAAGAAAGACTAATGCTGCCATACTTAGCGTTAATAATTTACGATTCATGGTTTAGGCCGCCCCTTTCTTTGCATTGGTTGAGGTGGTTTGATTTAATTTGGCAAATTCTGCATCGCTTAAAAGCACAAAATGATCTTTCGATACTTCACGCAGTTTAGGTTGATTCGTTGGACTATATTGGTGCACTCTTGGGTTATAGTGAATGCGTTTTCGGTTTTTTTCATAATCGGGGTCTGGTTGTGGAATTGCCGATAGTAAAGAAACCGTATATGGATGAAGTGGGTTTTTAAACAGCGTTTCTGAACTAGCCATTTCTACCACTTTACCGTTGTACATAACGGCAATTCGGTCGCAGAAAAAGCGAACCACCGATAAGTCGTGGGCAATAAATAGAATGGTTAAACCAAGTTTTTCCCGTAAATTAAATAATAGATTGATGATTTGTGCGCGAATCGAAACGTCTAATGCAGAGATAGGTTCGTCGGCAATAATCACATTGGGATCCATAATTAAAGCCCGGGCAACACCGATACGTTGACGTTGACCTCCAGAGAACTCATGGGGGTAACGTGACGCATACTCAGGAGATAAGCCAACGAGGGTTAAGACTTCGGCAACCTTCTTTTCAATTTCTTTTTTATCAGTATTCCCTTGGATAACAAGACCTTCACTGATAATTTCTTTAACCGTCATGCGGGGGTTAAGAGAAGAAATCGGATCTTGGAAAATCATTTGCATTTTTTGTGATTCTTTTAAGGTTTCTTTAGCGGCGTTAATACGCTTAGCATCATTGATTTTTGCTTGAATTTCTTTAATTTTTAACGCCGAAACTGCTTTGAGTTTTTTCACTTGTTCTTTTACATTGGGTTGGTTGAAAACGGCAGCGTTTGCGATCGGAAGTTTGGCAATTTCTATTTTGAGTTTGGTATTGGTTTGTGAAATTTTCTTGTTAACCTCATCTATTTTTTTAGCAAAACGAAGATTAACGGTTTTTAAATCTTGTTGATATTTCGCTTTTTCAGGGACGACCAAAGCTGCAATATCTTTTTGGAACTTTTCTTTGATCACGTTTAATGCTTTGGTTTTTTCAAGCGTAAATTGGTTAATTAGGACAGCAACTTTCGCTTTGGTTAGGACTTTAGAGGCATTTTCTTTGATTTGGGGTTCATAAATCTTTTTTAGATTTTCCACCACTTCATAATGTTCTAGTTTTAACTTTGTCATTCTCGCTTCAATCGTCTTCGCATCCAAGGCGGCAGAATCCTTAAGTCCAGATAACTTATGTTCTAACTTTTCATTGGCAATTTTTATTTCTTTATTAAACTTTAATAACGCTTCATTTTGTAGTGCTTGTCTGGTTTTTTTAACTTTTTGGTTAAAGTCAAAAACCACCTTTTGTAATTCAATTTGCATCAGCGCGGTTAATTGATATTTATCAGCGCGATATTGGTCGAATTGTTTTGAAATTACTTTTAATT
>CAIMWL010000034.1 GCA_903845135.1 uncultured Caryophanales bacterium | reverse complement strand
TCTTCATCGTTGGCCTTGTCTTATTTGTCATTTACCCTCATCAAGACCACCTTTTATTCGGGATCTTGTATGGAGGTGCATTTGGTTTAGTTACGTATGCAACGTATGATTTAACGAATCTCGCAACATTAAAAGTTTGGCCAGTGACCATCACCATCATCGACTTAGTTTGGGGCACCTTTGTCACTGCCGCTACATCGGGCCTTGTGATCTTATTTTTGGGATGGTTATAAAGATATGGCTCTAACTTTATTCACCACGGGTCTGTTGATTTCCGTTGCAGTGATCTTCATTCATTTTCTTAATTATTTTTGGATTGCAGTGAGACAAAATAATTTTGGCATCATCGATATTGGGTGGGGCCAGGGATTTGTGTTGGTCGCTTGGATGGTGATGTTAACTCGAACCTTCATATTAGGAATCAATCCTAATCTCATCGGTTTTATCACCTTGTTATTAACGACAATTTGGGGGTTAAGACTATCGAGTCATATTCATCAACGCAATCGCGGTAAACCAGAAGATAAACGTTACGTCGCCATGCGCGCGAAGATTCAACCACCTTATGTTCTGCTTAAAAGTTTTGTTAGAATCTTTCTCATTCAAGCCTTATTCATGTTAGTGATTTCCGTTGTCTTGATTACCAATATCATGTCTACATTCACCTTACCAATTGCACCCTTTACATATGTCTGCCTTGGATTAGGCATCTTAGTGTGGGTGATTGGATTTTTCTTTCAAGCGGTTGGTGATCAACAACTGGCAAATTTTATCAAAGATCCAAACCATAAAGGACAATTAATCACCACTGGTTTATGGCGATATACGCGTCATCCTAATTATTTTGGTGAAGTGATGATGTGGTGGGGGATCGCCATCCTGGGTTTTGCAAGTAGTGATGGCGTTATTTATCCGATCATTGCCCTTATCTCACCCGTGGTGGTCACTTGGTTATTACGGTTTGTTTCCGGCGTCCCCTTACTCGAAAAACATATGAAAACGAAGCCAGGATTCGCGATGTATGAAAAAACCACGAACATTTTCTTTCCGTGGTTTCCTAAAAGTTAAGCAAAACTAAAATTAACCACCGATCCCTAACTCAGGAATAAAGGTCGAGTTGTAAATGATGTGAAGCACGATCAATAACAATAACAACGGTGGAATGATGGAATGAATGGTGTTTAGTAATTTCAGATTGCCTTTTTTGTTTTCTTGCAGATATCCTGTGACCCCTTGTATGACTAATAAACCCACCATTGTGCCACCTGTTAAACTGGGCGCACCGGTAATGGAAAATTGCAACGCTGCATGGAATAACGCGGTTAATAAAGCCCCGATCCCAAAGTAGCGATGGTATTTTTGTAATGTCAAAAGAAGTTTTAAATCCCAAGAGGTTTTGATTTCTTTTTTCTTATTACGAATTAACACCTTCTCAAGAAAAATTTTGACCCCTTTTCTTGTTGAACTCATCACGATAAAGAAGACGGTTAAGAATCCTAAAAATGCACCCATATTATTTCTCCTTTAATTTAAATGCTTGGTGTGATCAACTAATGATTGTTGAT
>CAIMWL010000033.1 GCA_903845135.1 uncultured Caryophanales bacterium | reverse complement strand
TAATGATTTTTAATTCTTCCTTGTGAGGCTTTTCCCCAACCAAGTGGAAGTCCATCGACGGATATTAAAATCCAACCTTTTTCAATGTCTGCAAGGATTTCTTCACCTTGTAAATAACGATTTAATCTTGCATCGTCTAATGTAAGGTTAAGATTTTGCTTTACATCTTGGATACGAAGGTTATGCGCCAAGTGATGAGAAGGATAAAAAATATTTTTTTTAATGTCACCAACATAAACGCCCGCCCGTAACGTGTGTAAAGCAGAGTGATATTGATAAGAAATGGGAATCTGAAATAATCTTTCATCGAGGGCAAAATTTGGTTGAATATCTAGATTACTAATTGTTTCCTCAGCAAACCGAATCCATGCTGGAGGCATTGGATTTTTCATTCGGTGTGTAAATTTGATTGGTTTGGAGAGGACACCTTGATGTTGTAATACCACAACATAATGACCTTCGCCTCTAATCAGGTGAGGCCATAATTTAACGCCTACCCCTTGTGTGGTCTTTGCATCAAATTGATGATGGAGAGGATGGTTGATGAGTTTGAATGCTGGGTGTGTCTCTAAAAACTTCTTAATGATGAACTCATTCTCCTCGGGAGCAAAGGTACAAGTAGAATAGACAATTCTACCACCTGGTTTTAATAATTTAACTGCATCTTCTAATAAGTAGGCTTGTCTAGTAGCACAAGTTTGTACATGTTCAACTGACCAAGCACTCACAGCGGTGGGATCTTTACGAAACATCCCTTCGCCACTACAAGGTGCATCGATAAGAATTTTATCGAAAAAATAAGGGAATAGTGTGGGTAAGTGGTGCGGATCATGTTGGGTAACAATCGCTTGGGAAAGTCCAAGTCTTTCGATATTAAACATTAAAGTTTGGGCTCTTCTTGCGTCAATATCGTTGGCAATTAAAAAACCTTGAGGGCCCAATCGACTAGCAATATCGGTTGATTTACTCCCAGGTGCAGCAGCAAGATCTAACACCAGATCATTGGGTTGAATATCAAGCATAGGAACGACTGCCATTGCTGATGCTTCTTGAAAGTAAAAGGCACCCGCATGGTGATAAGGATGCTGGCCGCTAATCACGCCATCTTCAATGTAAAAACCACTTTCATGCCACGGTACTTGTTGAAGAGACAGAGATTGAAATAAAGGTAAGAATGGTTTGTGAATACGAATAGCATGAATCGGTTTTTGATTCATTGCAGCAATAAATAACGGAAGGTTGTGTTTGCCTAATTGATGCTCAATCCGTTCAACAAAAAGTTTGGGGAGATTCATTAAGACTCAAACTTTACCACTAAATCGATCTTTGCTACTTTACTGATCGTTTCGTGAATCGAGCAATATTTTGCACCTAATTCTGCAGATTCTTTCAATTGTTCTTGATTAGAACCTCCGCGAATCGTAAATTCTATTTTTAAGTATTCTAACGTTGCAGGAATCGTGTCACGTTTGATACCACTCACTTCTAGGGATGCATCTTTAAAGGTAAGCCGTTTCTTGGTGGTAATACTTAAGAAGGTTGAATAAAAGCAGGAACCAACTGCGCCATACAATAGGTGGTAAGGTGCCATACCATCTGGTTGTTGTCCAAGGACAACACGTCCCGATGGAGATGTCATCGATCCAACAAAGGTATTGGAGAATTGTAATTTAACGTTATCAGTTTTCATATGTTTACCTCGTTCAATATCATATCTTATTCTTTAAAAATAAAAATCGTATATGCTTACATTGAGGTAATCATTATGAGATTAAAAGATATGCAATTAAAAGACTTCCCTTCCATCACCTTTGATAAAATTCGTTATCGAGATACGGATCGTCAAGGCCATATTAACAATGCTGTTTTTGGAACTTACTTTGAAACTGGGCGTGTGGAATTACTGTATAACGAACAAAATGGATTTCTTTCCAACAACTGTTCATTCGTTGTAGCAAAAGTGACACTAGAGCTATTAAACGAAATTCAATGGCCGGGCAAAGTAGATATTGGTACTGGTGTTTTAAGAATTGGTGATAGCTCTCTTTTAATTGGTGCTAATTTATATCAAAACGATAAATTAGTGGCAACCTCTGAAACGATTGTGGTTCAAGTCAATCATCAAACCAAGAAATCTCAAAGTTTAAATCAAACATCCAAAAGATTATTAGAAAAATTTAAACTCACTTTAGAATAATGTTTGGTTTTTTTAATTTTGTGTTATTTTATTCTTTAGAAAGAGGTAACTATGAAAAAAAATAGTGAGTATCGTACAGAAGGACGCGCGTTGACAAAAGGGAAAATTTTAAATATTTTCCTCATTGGTTTAGTTTTTTCTACATTAATTGGGATCGTGACGGGTATTGGTGGCAGTTATAATCCTGTTTTTGAAGAAGGAACTCTCAATGTCATTAATCCAGGAAATCCAGCTTTAGCTCAATTATTTAATTTAATTGCAGTCGCACTTGGTGGCTATGTGACCTATAGTCATACCAAAATGTTTATTGGGGTCTCCAAAAATGAAAAACCAGAATTTGAACCGATCTTAACTGCAGGGATTAAAGAACAACCTGTCAATGCGCCTTTATTAAGTGTCATTAGTGGATTCTTCCTTGGTTTGTGGACTTTGCTCTTTGTCATTCCAGGTATTGTTAAATCGTATAGTTATGCAATGTCATCCTACTTACTTGTGAATGAAAAAACGTTAGGGCCTGTAGACGCGATTACCAAATCTAGACAATTGATGAATGGTAAGAAAATGCAATTATTCATGCTTGATTTAGGTTATTTGGGTTGGTATTTATTATCGTTATTCACGTTTGGGATTTTAGCTATTTGGGTAAGTGCTTGGCACCAAACCGCAAGAACTTTATTCTTTAAAGACGCCTACAACGTTAAGTAAAAACGAAATTAAAAAAGGATTTGCTTAATATCGATAGCAAATCCTTTTTCTTTATTTAAATTTCAATTGCAACGCGGAATCCACGATCTGCATAGTAAGAATCCGCACCATTGTGGAAGATAAATGTTCGACCAAAACGTTTATCACCAAATATTGCCCCACCTTTTTCACGGACTTCTTTAGGGGTAAATAACCAAGACGAAGTTGTTGTATCAACGTCTTGGGTGGTTTGGAGATGGAGATATTGAGTTTCTGTTAATAAAGTTGCCCCCATTGATTTAGCAATTGACACAGCATTTCCATTTTTGGGTTTAAATTCTTTACGATCATCCCACGCAGCTTGATCATAACAAACACTTCTTCTACCCTTAGGGCTTTGTAAAGCACAATCAACAAAGGTGATAACGCCAGACTTAGGATCTCTTGAGATCACATCGGGTTCTCCATCGGTTAGTTCCATTTGTAATAGCGTTTCGATTTTTTTAGATTGTCCCTTTAATCGATCTTGAACTTGTTTCCAACTGACATCGCGATGACGATGTGGATTTGCTTCAAATCGTTGCTCTAAAACTTTTAATAATTCTTCTTTGGTTAAGGTTTTATTTTTTTCCATAAGGTTGTTCTTTCTTGGTTATTTTATATGGTTTACCTTTTAAATCATAGGTGGTCCACTCGCCTACAGGTTCACCTTTAAGAAAATACCCTGAACGCTTGATGGTCTGATCGATACGGTACCACTCCCAATATCCTTCGGGTAAACCGTTGATAATTTTTCCCTTAGACCAAATGGTTTTACCATTAGCATGGTACTTCGTGATGAGGTTGTTTTTATCAGTCTGAAATGCTTTAGGTTTAATGGTTGCCATATGCATATTTTATCACCCGCAAACGGAATTAAAAAAAACAATTTCTTTAGATTAAATACGTTACAAACGAAAATTAATAAGGGTATAATGCTATTGGAAAACGAAGATTATGAGCAAGTTATTGAGACATATTGGTTGGTACGTCAAACAAGAATGGAAAACGTATGTATTGATGTTTGTCTTGCTTGTTAGCATTGCTTTATTTGCTTTGATTCCTGGTTGGTTACTTGGTTTATCAATCGACACCATCATCTCAGGTGGGTTAACTTATCAATCATTATTATTTTTAGGTGGTGCCCTTGTTGCCTTTCCTGTGATACGGTATGGACTCAGTTATTTATATAACTTCACGACAGTAAAAAAATCGCAACAGCTCGCCCACACGATGCGAAAAAAATACTTGGGTCATTTATTTAACATGGACTCTAGTTTTTATGAAAAGTATCAGAAGGGTGATTTAATTTCTCGTGTAACCGGTGATTTAGATTCCATTATTCAATCGGCAACAGGTTTGTTAGAAGGATTGGTATTTAACATTGGATTTATTCTCATCACACTAACGTTGATGATGGTGACCATCAGTTGGCAACTTACTTTAATCTCAGTCATCATCATGCCCATTGGGTTAACGATTCTTAATTTAGTTCGTGAGGGCAAAAGACAATACTTTAAAAAACACCGCGATATCTATGCAGCATTTACGGAAAAGATGTTAGAGTCTGTTGAAGGCCAAAAAGCCATTCGCGCCTATGTTCAGGAAGATATTGATCTTAAAAAGCAACATCAAGAAATTACCAATGACATAGAGTCCTGGCGATATATTGTAAAATTTGAAAACTGGTTTAACCCTTTATTTGAAGTGATTTATGGGATTGCTTATACACTCGCCTTTGCCTTTGGTACTTATTTCATTATTCAACAAATGATGTCGTTGGGTGGATTAATTACCTTTGTCACTTATATCGGAATGTTATTTGGCCCGTTTATTTCCATCTCAGGCATTTTTGCGCAATTGAATCAAGCCACCATTGCGATTGATCGAATGGAAGAAGTGATGAACCATCAACCGATTGTCCACGATAGTTCTTCTTCTCAAGCGATTATCGATTTTCAAACGATAGATTTTAAAGGTGTCACCTTTCAATATCCGTTTGATAAACAACCGGTAATTAAAAATATTTCCTTTAGTATTCAAAAAGGCCAAACGATTGGCATTGTGGGCCCAACTGGAGCAGGTAAGTCAACATTGATTCGCCAATTACTTCGTGAATTTAATGTTTCAAAAGGGTCGGTTTTAATTGATAACACCCCCATCGAAAGATTTAAAATTGAAGATATTCGACAATTAGTTGGTTATGTTCCTCAATCTCATATTTTGTTTAAATTACCCGTCGAAGAAAATATCAAAATAGGTAAACCTAACGCTTCTGATGAAGTTGTGAAAAGTGCTGTCAAAATGGCCGACTTTGAAAAAGATTTGCCTTATTTACAATCTGGTTTGCAAACCATGATGGGTGAGACCGGCGTTAATCTTTCTGGTGGACAAAAGCAACGCTTATCGATTGCTAGAGCGTTAATTAAAGATCCACAAATCTTGATTCTCGATGATTCGTTGAGTGCGGTGGATATGAAAACTGAACGTACGATTGTGCAACACCTTAAAGATTTAAGAAAAGGAAAAACCAATATTATTGTGACGCATCGTTTTTCTGCCATCCAAGAAGCAGACTTAATCCTAGTACTTGAACAAGGGGAAATTAGTCAACGCGGCAACCATGACTCATTGATTCGAGAAGATGGTTGGTATAAGCGGCAATATATTACCCAACTAACAGGACTTGAGGGTTAAATCAAATGTTTAAAACCATTCAAAAAGTTTGGCGATACATCATTCCTTACAAAGGCTTGTTAACTTTAACCATATCCGCGATGTTGGTTGTTCAATTACTTGGATTAGTCGCCCCATTAATCGTCAAATCCATCATTGATGATTACTTGGTAGGGATCGAGAAACCTTGGTATGAAACAACCGAAACAACTGATGCTGTTGAATACAACAGTCGCTTCTTTCAACAGGAAACGATCACTGATAATAGTGTATCAATTGTTGTGATAGGGACACGTTATTATTTCTCTGAAGATGTTGTGGTCATTGGCCAAAAGATATTGAATGGAACCCAATTAACCATTCTCACACCAGACAACCAAACGTTTACTTATGAAGTCACCCCATTAACCCGCGACGAAGTGTTTGCCTTTTACCAACCAAGTGTTGAACCATTGATATGGTTAATCGCTCTATTATTCATTCGGTTGCTATTACAAATTTTGTTTACCTATATTCAACGCATTAGTACCGGGATGATCACCGTGAACATGGTGAGAGATGCACGGAAGGATGCAGTACGTTCATTACAACGCATGCCGATGTCTTATTTTGAAAGTGAGCCATCGGGTAAGATTGCCAATCGTGTCATAAGCGATGTCGGTGGCATGATGGGGTTATTTTCTACGATTATGAACTTATTAGTGAACGCTTCCTTGGCTGTTATCTTTGCCTATGTGGGAATGTTTTATTTGAACCCAACTCTTGCCTTCTTAACCTTTATCTTCTTTCCAGTTGTTTATGTTTGGTTGCGATTCTTTGTGAAAAAACTCAACAAACTTGCAGTCAAAGTCAACGAAAACTCGTCGATGATTACTGCACAACTTAATGAAATTATTAATGGTATTTCCATTTTACAAATCTTTAACTTTAGAAAATCGATAGAACAAAAGTTCGATCATCTTTCTTTCGATACTCAAAAAGAAATCCTAAAGGAACAACACCTCCATCTTTCCATCGGTTGGAATATGATTCGCTTAGTTGGCGCTCTGGTCACTGCTTTCATCGTCATCTTCTTTGGTTATGGTTATTTATCGATTAGCGGGGTGATCATCAGTGCCGGGATTATTTATGCATATAACGATTACTTATCACGATTAATTGAACCAGTTGGGACACTCTTTAGAGAAATTGGAAACCTACAACACTCTTTAGTTAAGAGTGAACGAATTTTTAGGGTCATTGATGGTGAACAAGAAGACAACGCCTTAACCACAATTCCTCGTTACCGTGGTGAGATCTTATTTGATAACGTTTGGTTTTCTTATGAAAAAGGGCATCCTGTGATTAAAGGCATCACCTTAAAGATTGATGCCGGTCAAATGGTGGGATTAGTTGGTCATACGGGTTCTGGAAAATCAACGCTTACCAACTTACTTCTCAGATTTTATGATTTTAAAGAAGGCGATATGGGTAAGATTTTTGTTGATGGTGTCGATATCACCACCCACCCAAAACGAACTTTCCGATCACACATTGGCATTATCATTCAAGATCCGGTCATGTTTAAGGGCACTATTGCCGATAATATTCGATTCGGTATTAGTTCTGTTACCGATGAAGAAGCTGAGAAAGTATTACGAGATATTGGCGGTGACCACCTCTTAGATAAATTGGAAAAAGGTATTCAACAACCCGTCTCTCGTGGCGGCACGAATTTAAGCGTGGGAGAAAAACAACTGATCTCGTTTGCAAGGGCGATTGTCCATGATCCTGCTATTTTAATCATGGATGAAGCTACGGCCAACATCGATACGGAAACAGAGTTAAGAATTCAAAAAGCGTTAGAAAAAGCAAGAAAAGGTAGAACCTTGATTGTCATTGCCCATCGTTTATCGACGATTAAAAACGCTGATAAGATTGTTGTATTAGAAAATGGTTTAAAGGTTGAAGAAGGCACTCATAAGCAATTAATTGCGAACAACGGAACCTATGCGAATATTTATCGTTCGCAAATCAAAACAAGAGTTTAATAATTATTCGATTACTTTTATAAAATCATAGGCAAGCGATTGCTGATAAGCTTTCTTCATCACCGTTACAAGGACTTTTAAATTGACATCGGATAGCTTTTTGATATAGAGACAACTCTTCCCAATGCTGTATGTTCCTAAATTTTTTAATTCCACTTCTTTTTCTAGATTAAATGATAAATATAATGTCAATGCTTGTTTGCGACTGGAAAGAGCGATGATGGGCATATATCCATCATTCCCGGTGGGATAACGATAATACAGTCGACCAAAGCCAATAATGGAACCCCATAATTTGGGTTTTCGTTTAGAAATCATTTCCATTTGTTCAACAAGCCAAAGCACATCCGCTCTCCTGCTTTCTGGAAGATCTTTGATATAAGAATCAATGGAGTTCTGCGTTACATCTAATGGCATAAAACCACTATATCAAGTGTGGTTATTTAATAAAATAGAAAGTATTGAATCGATTATAATAAGTCTAATGAAAGTTAAAATTGAACCCGGAGAGAGACTCCGACAATTACGAGTTAAAAGAAAAGTAAGTCAAGCAGAATTAGCTGGCGCAATTTTTGTTAAGAACACCACCATTAGTAATTGGGAAAAGGGTACTCGTAAAATTCAAACTGATAGTTTGAAAGCCTTGAGTGATTATTTTGGCGTTCCAACAAGTTACTTCTTAGAAGCTGAAGAAAAAACTGAGTCGTGGAGAAAGGTGCCAATCAAAACATTACTTGCAGGAAGTGCAGCAGTGGCAATGTTAGTGAGTTTAACCGTGGTTGCCCTAAATCGCAGAGCGAATATCAATAACGAGGCTTGTTATGGTGAACTGGTTTGTTATTTAATCGATGATCCATCCATCGTCAGCGAACTTTCTTCACGGAATATAAGCGGTGGTCAAATGACCAATGTGGAAATGGAAAGATTAAAATATTTTTTAGAGACTTTTACGGTTGGAACCCAAGAACATCAATTTAATAAATCAAAGCTTGATGAAATTAATTTAAAAAATTACTATTTGAATCTCCCGATTGAAACAGAAGAAATAAGGCAAAATTTAGAAGGTTTTGTCAATGACTTCTATAACGAAAATCAACCAAGCCCTTTCCCCAATCTTTATGTATTTGATTTAAACACCACAAATCCTCAAGGCAATCAATTATTTTATCTCGGGTCTGGTTTTGAGTTAGAAAAACATATCATCTATAAAGTTTCTTCAGATGTCTTTAAGTACGAAATTTACAGCACACAGCAATATGTTTTTAATATTCAATTAGAGTTAAACACGATCTATTTTGGTGACAAAAGTTATCTTTCGCCCAAAGTTATCTATGAATACTTTGTTGAAAATTATCCTTTTGATAGTGTCTTTCATACAAGTCCATTCTTGTATGAAAACGAATCAACAAAAATGACCATTAACTTTTTTGAAACAGAAGCCGGAATTTATATTACTCAAAATGGTATCTACCATTACATGAAAGATCACCCCATTTATGCGCTAGAGGTTCCTTTCTTCTCAATCCAGCATAACCCTTTCAATTCAACGAGAACCTATTCTATAGGTGCGGCTCATAGTGGTGGTTATGAAGACTTTTTAACCACTTTAAGTTTAAATGTTTATGACTTTGGTAATACGAATCTGATTACACCTGTAAGTGGTGGAAGTGTTTCTTACCGAATAACCCAAGAGATGTTGGGGCAAGAACTCACCATCCAACATTGGTTGAATTGGGCGAAGCAAGAACCAATTTTCCATTCTGATTTAAAGGACCTAACCATCAACGATTGTTTTATTGAGATTGAGAACATTTTTGATTTTTTATTAGAAGATACGTTTAAACTTGATGCAATTGTTTATTAGACGAAATGATTTGAGGTTTGAAGTCATATGAATAAAGAAAATATCATCGGTGAAAAACTTCGCCAATTAAGAACTAAAAAAGGAATTTCTCAAGCTGAGTTAGCGAAAGCTATTTTTGTTAACAACACCACCATTAGTAATTGGGAAAAGGGAACCAGACAGATTCATATCAATAGTCTCAAACTCATTTGTGTTTATTTTGAGGTGCCCTTAGATTACTTTAACGACAAGGATAACTTAGATAAGATTCAACAGAAAAAGTTACCGTTAAAACCAATTATCGCTGCCAGTGCTAGTGTTGCGTTAGCGGTCAGTGTCGGCGTGGTATTGCTGGGTGGACCAACTGGGTTAATCAATGATGCTTGTTATGGTGAAGAGAATTGTTACTTAATTAATGATCCATCGATCATCAATGAATTAGAATCTAGAAATATCAGTGGTGGTTTAATGACCAATATTGAAATGGAACTCGTTTTTGATCATCTCGAACAATTTTTATTGAATGAAAACGGAGAGGTTAACCTAGGATTGGTTGGTTTACTCAACGATCTTGGCTATCCGGATAACAATCTATACTATGTTCAACGCATGCTTTACCATGATGATCCAAGTGGGATTCCCAACGATGTCTTTAATTTACGGCAAATCAATGAGGGATTGGATCAATATGTTCTTCATCAAGGAGATAAATATATCCTTTACAAAATTGGACCCGATCGTTTTAAATATGAAATTTATCGCAATCACGCTTATACGCTTACCATTGATCTATCGATGAACGCTTTCTATTGGCAAGATGTAAAATTCACACCTCCACTCAGTATGTTAGATAAGTTTTTAAACCAAGGGTATCCAGATCAATCTGTGAATATTGAGGATTTAGAAAGTTTCTACTTCATTGAAAATCTAAGTGTCTTCGAAGTAAACGAATCGTTTTTTGTTGGTTCAAACACACAAGGTCTCATTGGCTTTTATAATAAAACCAATCGTCAATATTATGTGGGTTACTTAATTGCCTCTTATGGGCTTGAGAGTTATAGTTTTGAATTTTCTTTTCAACATAGAGAAGGCATTATGAACGCTCGAGAATTTCGATTTTCTTTTTTAACCAATTACGAAGGGACGTTTGAAGATTTTCCTGCCTTTGTCGAAGACGAAAGCAATATACGTTTATATGATGACGGTAGTCTGAATGGTCGCGATGTGGATTTATTCTTTAACGATATTGCTCCGTTGATGCAACAACTGGGTGATCGACCACTCCATCTTTTTATTGAAAAAGAAAGTTAGAGGAAATAATGATGTCATTTCAAGCTTATATTGCTAACATCGTGGCCATGACGAAAACCACGCCAGAGGCTATTAAAAACAAAGCTGCAAAAGACGGTCTTCTTACGCCCGATCTTACTGCAAGTAAGTTTGTTGATTGGTTAGCGAAGGAATACAAACTTGGTCGCGGCCACTCCATGGCCTTATGGAAACTCTTTATTGAAAAGGGATGGATTGTAGTTAAGTCTTCAAAAATAAAAACAAATAAGAAATAATTCCACTTCACTCTAAGCATATTTAAGTTAAGTAATAACTAAGAGTGATATATTGCTCTTAGGAGAAATCTATGAATAAATTAGTTAGTTTCAATTTGAAGATGGGCTTGGTTCACCTTGTCCAAGGGATTGCCTTGTTAATCCTTGCCTTAACGGTTCCACTATTCCGTGACTTTAGACCAGAAATCGTTGGCCGTTTCTTTGGCCCAGTTGGTGGTGGTTTATACGCACCAATTGAAGAACCCATGTTTGAACTACCAGTGGCGATTCTTGCCGCTAGTTTCATCTTGTTGAGTGCCCTTTTCCACTTCTTAATCTCGGTTCCTTTTAAGAAACAATATGTTGCCAATGTTGAAAAAGGCATCAATCCTTTACGTTGGTATGAATACGCATTATCTTCTTCCATCATGATCGTACTCTTATCTATCATGTTTGGGGTCACCACCATCGAAGGATTACTCAGTGTCTTTGGGATTAACGCGGTGATGAACTTACTGGGTCTCTTGATGGAAAAAATGAATCCTCCTAGCCGTACCAAAACCGATTGGACCGCTCACTGGATTGGTTGGATTGCAGGTTTAATTCCTTGGGTTATCATCGTCATCTATATGTTAAACATTGGTGATTTATCAGTCTTACCTTGGTTCGTCTTACCAGGTTTAAGCTTCTACTTCTTGGTCTTTAACCTCTTTGCCTTCAACCAAATCTTACAGTATGCTCGCGTTGGCAAATGGAAAGATTATGTCTACGGAGAAAAGAGTTATGTGTGGTTAAGTTTGTTTGGTAAATCCATCTTAGCCTGGTTAGTCTTTATCGGCATCATCTTAGCTTAATCTAATCCTAATTCCCGATAGACTTTATTAATCAATTCACCCTTCATCTTTAAATAAGCATCCATGTCATATGGATGCTTTTTTGCTGCTTCTATCTTAAGTTTTCCATAGGCTTCTTTGGTCTTGGGATTCGCGATTAAATAATTCCTGAATGCGATCTGTCTATTGAGTTCAGATGATCCAGACACACAAACATACAAATGATGTTTCGGAAGAAGGTTCCATCTTTTTAATTTAAAAACTTCTCTGCCTTTTATCCCTAAATCTCCGACATGTTGGTAGCCCAACTTTATTAAACGCATCGCAACCTCTGGAAATTCTTGTTGTTGATAAATTTCAATATCGATGTCAACGATTGGTTTTGAAGGTAATCCCTCAACTGAGGTACTGCCAACATGATGGATTTTTCCAATGGTTAATGGCACAACTTTTTCGATTCTTGAAGCAATTATCAAGAAAGCAAACTTCCAATAAATCCGATGTGAGACCACTCTGATTTTTTTACTTTTCATCCGATCATTTACTTTATGGCTTCAAAGGTGATGGTGGAGGCGTTTTGTTTGGACGTTTTTTGATAATCCGCATAGACCTTAACTTGAGTAAAACCTACCGTTTCAAGCAGGGTGATAAATTGATTGGGTTTGTAAAACTTTAGCGGAAATCGTTCTATTTCTTCTTCGATCTGTTCGTGCTGGTTAAATTTACGATAATGATGAATAGAGGTGTACACCATTTCTTCAGGATTAAAATCAATCACGCGACTTTCTAACTCAATGCGTGTATGATGGTTGATTTGAAATATCCGGATGCTTTGATCACCTAGTTTCATGGTTGGTGATGCATCTAAGTCAATCCATATCTTGCCACCAGTTTTAAGCGCATGAAAGCATCTTTTAAGGGCTTTATGTGATTTACTTTCAGTGTCTAACAACATCCACGTTCCAGTTGGAACGATGATACCAGCATAGGTTTTATTTGTAGAAAAATTCAACAAATTGTCACGCCAAGTGATTGGGCTAATTGATCTTGCCTTTGCTTCTTTTTGTAAAGCAGATAGCATCAATGAACTTTGATCAAATCCTTCGATGTGAATACCACTCATGAATAAAGGTATAAGCATGCGTCCATGTCCGCATGCAGGTTCAAGCACCACCCCTTGTATCGTCTTTAATTGATGAAGATAAAACTCAATGTCACCATCAAGGGATTTTCCGATAGGTTTATCATAGCAATAGACTTCGGTTGATAAAGATTGGTACATCTTTGTCATTTTACACAATACATTTTAGTGTAATCAATACTCAAATTCACACATTCGCTGACTTGAGCATATTGCTTCGATAATCCACACCTTTAAACACAAACAAGTTATCAAGTGACTTTGCATCAAGAATCCTTGTTATCGCTGAATCAAAACTTAGTAATTGTCTTTCGATCAACCGAATAACAACATATGCCGTTGCAAGTTTACCAACGGAGGCGCTATGAAAAGGTTGTGTTGGGCCTTTGGGAGAATAAATAAGTGGATGATTTAACGCCTTGGACTGGACATATACTTGTAAATGGGGAAATTTCTTATTGGCTTGATGAATGATATTTAGTAATTTACTTTCTACGTTCATAAAAGCTACTTTCAATTACTTTAACGCAAGCAATACCACCGTCTCAACGTGATAGGTTTGCGAAAACATATCAACAGGCTGAACATACTTTACTTCATAAGTATCGGATAAATATTTGATGTCTCTTGCAAGCGAAGAAGGCTCACAAGAAATATAAACAAATCGTTTTGGTTTTATGACTTTAACGGATTTTAAGAATGCTTCATCACATCCATTTCGAGGTGGATCCACAAATAAAACATCATAGGTCTTTCCTTTTGCAGCTCGCTCCACAAGATAAGGTGCAGCATCCGCTTCAATGAAGGAAACATTTCTTATTTCATTTAACTTAGCATTTTCAATCGCATTCAAAACTGCATCCCTTACAATTTCAACTCCGGTAACATGCTTGGCTTGTTTTGCCGCTAATAAGGTAATCGTACCAACCCCAGAGTATGCATCCAGTACAACATCAGTTGGTGTGAGATTTGCAATCGATAATGCTCGATTATAAAGTTTTTCCGTTTGGAATGGATTCACTTGGAAAAAGGATTTTGCAGCAATCTTAAATTTAAGCCCTGATAATTCGTCTTCAATATATCCATCCCCAAATAAAATATGTTCTCGGTATCCTAAGACAACATCGGTAAATTCAGGATTAATGTTTTGCACAATCGTACGAATATTTGGAAAAGCTTTTAAAAGCGCATCAACAAAGATTTGTCTTTCAGGAAAATTTATTTTACCCGTAACTAAAACCACCATCAATTGATTGGTAACAATTCCTTTTCTTACCATAACATGTCGTATAAAACCTTGACGATATTTTTGATCGTATGCTTCAATATGATGTTCAATACAAAGTTTTTTGACTAAGCGAACGATTTGATCAGCTTCTGTGTTTTCAATTAAACATTCATCAATGTCAATAATGCGATGGCTACCTTGTTGATATAGTCCGGCGATTAAGTTGCCGCGTTCATCATGACCAAAAGGAAATTGAACCTTGTTGCGATAATGAAGTGGTTTATCACTAGGAATGATGTCATCGACTTTACCGTTATAATCACCCATGCGCCTTAAGACTTCTGCCACTCTCATCTTTTTCATTTTGAGTTGTTCTTGATAAGAAAGGTGTTGAAGTTGGCATCCACCACACACTTCATAATATTGGCAAGGTGGAGTGACACGTTGCGGTGATGTGGTTAACCGTTTGGTAATTTTTCCTTCTGCATACTTTCCACGATTATTGGTAATAAGAATTTCTGCTTCTTCTCCCATCAGTAAATACGGGACAAAGATTGGTAAACCTTCGTGTTTAACAACACCCTTGCCATCGTGGGTATAGTCGATACAAACGCCTTTGATGTGTCGACTGGGGTTCATAAAGTGAATACTCCTATGACCGGATAATGGTCAGATGGTAATAGTTGAAAGAATGGACTTCGATCAACCATCACATCTTTCGATTGTAAACCCTCTTGATAAAGGAGGTAATCAATTTGGGAAATACCATCCCCACCTTTGAATTCATGATATGTGTTTCCTAAATCTAACGATGGTGCAAATTGTAAATCGCGTGGCATATACTTTTTAATTTTAGCTGCACCTTCATTAAAGTCTCCACCCAATATGGTTGGGATCCTTTCTGGAAAGGATTGTATGAAATCAAATAAAACTTTTAGATTGATATCTTTTGCTCTCGAAGAACGATAGGCTAAATGGGTGTTCAAGAAACGTAATAGTTTTCCATCCGTGTGTTGTAAGACGATCATCGACGCAATTCTTGGAAACCCTTCTTCAGGATCCATCGATCCTGGTGTTCTCGGGGTTTGGCTTAACCAAATGGTGTCAGCAGCTTTAATGCGATAATCTTTTTTCTTGTAGTAAATCGGACAACCTTCACCTTGTAAATCTTGATTACGACCCATGTAATAATAACCATACTTCTTTTCTAATTGTTTGATATCTGCAAGCATAGCGGGTGTTGTTTCTTGAAGCATTAAGATATCAGGGTTGTGTTTTTCAATCATGGCAAGAACTGAGGGAATGCGAAATCGCCATTGATAAGCTCCGTCGACGGGTACATCAATTCTTAGATTAAAAGTCATGACTTTGATTTGCATGCATTCATATTATACTTTGTGTAGAGGTGCTTAGAATGAAATGTCCAAAGTGTGGTAGAGAAACGCAAGATAAAACCAAGTTTTGTGGTTGGTGTGGCGCTGATATGAATAACCCATTCCAAACCAAAGAAAAACCAATTCAACCAGAAGTGATGGATGAAAAAGATGTCAAACGGCAACAATCTACTGAAAGTAATCCCAATCCAAACCCGATGCAAGAACCGAAATCAAAACTCGTTGCAGGTTTGCTTGCCATCTTTGTTGGTGGATTAGGTATTCATAATTTTTATTTGGGATATACTCAAAAAGGTTTAATACAATTATTACTTAGTACGATTGGATCGCTTTTATTTATTGGCCCTATTATTGCTTGGTTATGGGCTTTCGTTGAAGCAATTCAAATTTTCACCGGTGAGATCAATCGTGATGCGAACGGCGTGAAATTTAAGGACTAATATTTTCTTAAAAACTTCTTTGCGAGTTCAACCCATTCTTTCATATAGGCAAATCGTTCGTGAAATTCTTCTAAGGAGAATTCGCTATACGCGACATCGTCGCTTCCTACTGAAAAGCCATGCAAACCCTCTGGATAAATATGGAGGGCAAATGGGACTTTATTTTTTCTTAATGCTTCCGCAAACATCAAAGCATTTTCAACATGGACAATTGCATCATCTTGTGTGTGAAAAATAAAACAGGGTGGGGTTTCCTTTGTCACGTGTAAATCTAAAGAAACCTCTGCGGCTTTTTCTTTGGTGATATCTGGTCCCAATAGATTCATCAATGATCCTAAATGTCGGTATTTAATATCAGAGGTAATCGGTGCATAAGCCAACACACCTGCATTCACTAAATGAGGATAATACGTCATGATGGTCGCAGCAAAATGACCACCCGCAGAAAAACCAACGAGATAAATCTTGCTTACACGCGAATCGCTTTTTAATTGTTCAATCAGTTCCTTTGCTTCGATATGTGTATAGGGGTGAAGTAATTTTTCTTCTCGATAATAAAAGATGCCAGTGTGATAGGATTCGCTAGCAAAAGCATTTACAACGGGTTGTGCTTCTCGCCAAGAAGTGTATTCATAACCACCACCCGGCAAAATAAGTAGAAAAGGTCTTGGTTGAGAGTCTTGCCAAGCAAGCTCAATAAAGTTTTTGGAATGTTGATAAAGTTTCATAAACACCTCTATTTCATTATAACCAGCCACGTGTTTTTATTAAGAAAATTGTCAATAATTAAGAATTGTTGCGACTTTGTATCGAGTATAATAAAAGCATGAAAGACGAAACAATCCTCCTTAATAAATTTAAACTAGATCGCTATTCTCCTTTGATGGAAGACGCTTTGTTAATCAATTTAGATTTAAAAAAATATCGAGATACAAAATCATCATTATTACAAGCAACCATTTTAGGGTTGTTTGAAAACAAAAAAGAACTGGTTATCTTTTTTTATTTACCTGAAGGTGGACAGTATTTATCAGAAATTGTCATCAATAAACATCGATATGGTGTCCAAATTCAAGACGAAGAAGGTTTTGTTCACAAGTACGTGATTCCCACACCTTTTAAACCGGGCAAACTTGAGATTAGCGAATATGTCTTTATTGATGATGTTTTAAAACGAACCACCTTTGCGGTTAAAGAAGAACATATTTTTGGTGTCCTCAATGACCAATACTATTATGATTCAAAAAAGTACTATCAAACTACGCTTGAAGGTGAGTTGCTTTATGACATCATTGACATGTCAACCGTCCAAAATAAAGTAGAAGATTTACTCGGAAGACCATTTTTCTATCGCGACATTTCTGCTTTAAAAGCAAAGGCTATTAAATTATATTTTGTCGCCTTTAATTTATTTGATACAAAACAAAAGAAGTACTTCATCCCAGAAGATATTGTAGAAATGAAAGTTCATTACGAAGAAAAACGTTATGTTTATCAAGCGAAGAAGGTGCGCAACGAAGCCGATGTAGATCCATCGATTGATGGTGAAACCTTTGCAATGGATAAAAAGGAAACGATTGCAAAAGAACCCCGAAAAATAGAAAACGGTGAGAGATCGGAATGGAATGTGATTCAAAATTTCTTTTCTTATAAACAATACCGTTATCAATCGATTTATAAGATTAATGATCAGGTCAAAATAAAAGATCAACAATCGCAAAATTATAGTTATGTATTAGTGATTGGACCTAAGTTTGGTTATCGTCATAGCCAGGCAATTCTCAAGCGGGTGGGTGGCACCGATTATGATTTTGAGGAAACAACGTTATCAAAGGTCAAAATTTATCATTTGACCTATCAAGAAAAAGGTCATCGTTATGCTGTTCCAGTTCAAAGTTTGGTATACGAAACTGACAAAAAAGCAAGGTTACCGAGATTTCGTCATCGGATAAAAATGCTTTTTAAAACGATTGGAAAAGTGATTGCAGCCCCAATCAAATTTTTCTTTGGAGCAACTGGGTTTATTTATAAAGTTTTTCGGTGGATCTTTAAACACTGGAAACTATTAGTCATATTACTCGTTGGTGTTCTTTTAGTTTATCTAGGCGTTCAAATTGGAGGATGGATTCAATAATGGATGTGATTTCCCTACTTCTATTTATAGGGACTTTAGCTTTAATCGCGGCAATGATTTATCTAGATTTATCAAAATATAAATTTCATTTTTTTATGGGGATTATCGTCTTGGGTGTTGCCTTATATATCTATGGATTAATCGGTAACGGAGAAACTTTAAATACGGTAGATTTGGTACTTAAGGCTTTTGGAAATACGACTGCAATTCTACGAGGAATTTTTCGCACCACTGAAATTAGCAACCGCATCAACAATGATTTGCTTTTCCTTTTATCAGCTTACGCGATTCACGTGATTGGTTTTGGTTACACCTATATTTTAATTTTCACGGTTTTCTTCAACAATCTTGCCCTGAAAATGCGATTCTATTTCAATCAAAACAAGCCGCATTATTTAATTTTGGGTGATGATGAAAAAGTAACATATCTATTAAAATCTTTTGAAAAAGAAACCAAGAAACACCGCCAAACAAAAGCGATTAATGTTGCATTACCAAAGGCACTTTTAACGAACAAAGAAATCAATACTAAATATACGTTTAAACCGGGATTTACAACCTTTGACGTGACCAACCAAAAACTTGAATATTTACTAGGATCACAACGACAAGATATGACCTTGGTGAGTTTATTAACCAAGGATACAGAGGTAATGGCGTTAGTAGAAAAACTAAATCGTTACTATCAAAACAACCCCCAAAGTAAATTAAAGTCTTATATCTTGTATCAACACAAACAACACTTGCCTATTTATGAATCTTTTAGTCAGGAAAAACAAAAAATCCGATTCTTTTCTTATCATCAACTGATCGCCCAGCAATTGGTTTTAGAATTTCCGCTTACTTCTTATTTACCAAAAACGATGATCAATTTTGAAAAGGCGACCTTAGAAGATGTAAAGATTCAATACCATTTACTTGGATTTGGTCAAACCAACGAAGATATCTATCGACATTTGTTTGTCACCAACCAATTCCCTCCTAAAGCATCTAAGTTTTTTGGTAAAGAGTTTACCAGTTATGCCAACCCGCCCATCACCTACAATATTTATCGCGATCCTGTCATGAATCCTGGTGTTATTCGCACCTTCTCTTCACCAAGCGTCAATAAGAGGGATTATTTACCATTACCACCTTTGTCGGCTGCTACCGAAACCATCAACACCACCTTTCATGATGCACAGTTTTTAGAGGCCATCACCCATCACCTTAACAAAAATGACGACTATCAAGTGTTTGTAATTGCCTTTGATGATGATGTCTTTAATTTACGCGTCCTTCAACAATTGATGAGCTGGACCATCGAGAAACGTTTACAAAAATTCCAAGTTTTTGTGCAAATCCTTAATCGTGATTATCAACAAACGAGTCAATTATTTAAGAACCCCGGTGTCATTGCATTTGGTTTTGGTGATTATGGTTATTCACTAAATCAAATTACCAATCCTGTATTTACGCAAATTGCCAAAAATATCCATAGTAGTTTAAACCCGGATAAGCCATTCGATACCTTGCTCGCGCAAGAAAAAGAAAACTTACTTTATGAAGCGATTAGTTTACGGTTTAAACTCAATTTAATGGGTTTGGATCTTGCACCTGAAACCAAGGGATTATCCGAAGATAAATTCATGAAACGTTATGACGAAGATGATCAATCTCGCTTTCATCAAGTTCATCCGCGGGCAAAGAATGATGCTGATTTACATCGCTATAAGCCTGTTGCTAAAAAAATTCGCAACTTACTTGCTAGACAAGAACACTTGCGTTGGACCGCTAACCAAATGACTCAAGGTTATATTCCAATGAGTGTAGAAGAAATGATGATGACAAAACATTATGTTGATTACCAACTTAAAAAAGACGCTAGGTTAACTTCTTTTGAAGGTTTGTTTGAATTACACGATAAACTTGTCCATGATTTAGAATTTAGTTTTAGTGATGCCGACTTGATCTATCCATTTTTCCACACCATGGATCACTTGTACCAAATGATTCAAGGGACACCTTTTAGTGTGGTTGATACGATTGATAAAAAAAATAATCGGACGATTGAAATGCCAATTTCTGACATAGGAAATGTGAAAAGTAAAATTAAGTCTTAATTATTTTTTTAAAATTGTCGATTGAATAAATGGAACTTCAATCAAAGGGTCGAGTCTAGGAAAAAGTGGTGTGGGTTGACTTAACTTTAAACCATCCACAACCTTGGGGTTACTCATGGTCTTTAAGGAAGGCTTTGTGGTGGTACCAAGTTGTTGAAAGAAAGCATCCGAGGTTGTTACTAAAATTGGTTGATATAAAGTTCCGGCAACATAAAGTGTATAAATAAGTTGATGCATCACCACTTGTAATGATTTTAATTTGTTCGGATCCTTCGCTAAATTCCAAGGTTGGGTCTCGTCGATGTATTTGTTGGCCCGCGCGACAAGTTGGTTTACTTTTGCGTACGCTTCGGTAATCAGTAGTTGATTCATCAACGTTTGATAATCCTCAATCGTTTGGGTTGTTAATGAAGATAATTGTTGATCAAACTCTGAGATCGGTCCTTGAAAGTTTGGCACCACGCCTTGGAAGTATTTGTTGACCATGTTAATCGTACGGTTTAAGAGATTACCAAAATCATTTGCAAGATCCGTATTAATCCTTTCAATGAATTGCTCCGGACTAAATTGACCATCCCCACCAAACACTGTTTCTCTGACTAAATAATAACGAACGGTGTCCACACCATACTTTTCCATAAGGGGTAACGGATCAATCACGTTGCCTTTTGATTTGGACATCTTCGCATCTTTCATCATTAATAATCCATGGGCAAAAACGCGATCGGGTAAACGTAAACCGAGGGCCATTAAAAAGATCGGCCAATAAATGACGTGGAAACGCGTAATATCGCTACCCACAATATGAATCACTTCTGCTTGTGGATCTTTCCAAAATTTTTCATAGAGTTCTGGTTTAGAACTGCCATATCCCAATGCTGTGATGTAATTCGTCAGAGCATCTAACCAAACATACACAACATGTCGAGGATCTTCTTTGACTTTAACCCCCCAAGAAAAAGAGGTTCGCGATACACAAAGATCTTCAAGTCCTGGTTTGATAAACGTATTAATCATTTCGTTCTTACGAGATTCTGGGGTAATGAATAAAGGGTTCTTTTCATAGTATTCCACCAAGCGATTGGCATATTTACTCATTCTAAAAAAATAAGCATCCTCTGCTTCTGGGTGAACTGCTCGCTTACAGTCTGGGCAAACTTTTGCTTCACCAATTTGAGTATCCGTCCAAAAGGATTCGCAATAGGTACAATACCAACCTTCATACTTGGAAAGATAAATGTCATCCTGTTTTAAAAGTTGACTAAAGATTTGTTGCACCACTTTTTCGTGCCTTGGCTCTGTGGTGCGAATAAAGTCATCATAACTAATGTGCATTTTCGACCAAAGATCTTTAATGCCAACGACCACATCATCCACAAACTGTTGAGGTGATTTGCCGTTTTTTTCTGCTGTTTCTTGAATCTTTTGTCCGTGTTCGTCAGTACCAGTCAAAAAATAGGTAGGGACCCCTGCAAGGCGTTTATATCTCGCAAAAACATCCGTCACGACGGTTGAGTATGCGTGACCAATGTGTAACTTCGCACTCGGGTAGTAAATGGGTGTGGTGATATAAAATTTTGTTTTCATGGTTCTTATTATAAAGAAAAAAACCACTCTCTTCTTAGAAAGTGGTTTTGATACTTGGTGTTACTTCTTCGCGTAACGTTTGTTGAAGCGATCAACACGACCATCAATCTTGGTGTTACGATCTTTACCAGTAAAGAATGGGTGGCAGCTTGCGCATGTGTCAACCCGTACTTCTTCTAGAATCGATCCCGCTTCAAAGGTATTACCGCAGCTAATGCAAGTCACTTTAACTTGCTTATAGTTTGGATGGATGCCTTGTTTCATTGGATGTGCTCCCTTCCGCCTTAAATCGCATATGGATTTAAAGTAAGTGCTTAAAAATATTAACATCCTTCAAGGTGTGTTGCAACGAAAAAGAGCGTATTTGTAAAAAAATAGTTAAGTTCTATAATAAGAGAAGCAAAAGGAGGGGTTTTATGAAATTAACCCTCAAACAACACTGGCTTACCTACGTGATTCTCGCCTATGGTTTACTGTTAACAGGTGTTTTAATTGAAAAATTTGTCGCGGATTTCCTTTTAGACCCAACAGACGATTGGTGGCGCTTCTGGTATCTCTTTACTTATCAAACCAATGTGATGGTTGCCGCTTGGTCTGTAACTTATGGTTTAGGAAAATTGTTTAACTGGGAAAATGTGTTAAATTGGTTAACCAAGAAAATTGTTGTAATCATTATTACAGTCAACACCTTGATTGTCTTTTTCATTGTGTTCTTTGTTTTGAATCCCGTTTTACAAGGTGAGTGGAATCCGATTTCAAGTCTTTCGGAATTACTCAATCACAACCTATCCACGGTGTTGATGAGTATGGTATTCTTCATGATCCCGGGAAATGGTGAACTCAAGAATAAAACCGCGATCACCGTGTTGATTTATCCATTTGTGTATTTTATTTTTCACACCATTATTGGTTTGAACTTCACGTTTAAAGATGGTGCACCAGCATTTAACTACGGCTTTGTGAATCCTAATAATTATGGAAACTTATTTGTTTTTGTGGGTATTGTAGTCTTGCTTGTTTTAATTTTTGGCGCACTTGGATTTGGATTGATTCAACTCAAAAACAAACTGCATCCTGTTAAAATCGTTAAAGATATTCGTCGATAATAAATAAATGAAAAACCGGTCCAATAAGACCGGTTTTTTGATTGATGTTTTAATTGATTAATTAAGCGACAAAGCCTTCGTAGGTTGCTTTTTCTGAGTCACTTAATAAATAGTCTGTCGGTAATAATAAGTCGGGATTTCTGAAGGTAATGGTGGCTTCATAAACTTTGTCATTTCCCGATGCGCTTATACTAATTTCACCCTCATTGGTGCTGGTGGTAAAGCTGATGACCACATCTAACTCGGTTGGAATAAATCCAACGGTGTCTTCAAAACTCGCTAAATCAAGAAAGTTGCCTACCGGTAAGGTATAAACTTTAACATCTTGGGTTGCGGGTTGACCACCAATAATCAAGTTGGTGGCTTGGTTATTGATGATGGATTTTGTTTCTTCGGAGAAAACTGAATTCGCAGTTTCAACCGCCTTATCAAACATGTCGAAAGAATCTGATTCAAACGCATCAAAGACTTTATCAATTTGGTTTGGCGTGTTGGCAAATTCTCGTTTGGCAAATAAACCACCTTCAGCATAGTCATAGACAATGGTTAGTGTTCTTGTGGTTTCAACACCTTCATTCGTTTCGGGTGAAACACTAACGAGTTTAATACCGGTGCCAAATAAATATGCTTCATAAGTTGTGGTTTTACCATCCACTGATAAAACTGCTTCTACTTCATAATTCGAGGTGATACGATTTTGATTATCTAGGGCTGGAAAGTACAAATCATTCATCGTATTGAATACATCTGAAAAGTATGTTTGAGGACCCAGGCAACCTGCCAACACGAGTGTTGTCGCAAATAAAGGTAACAATTTCTTCATATTCATATTTTTTCTCCTTTTACCTTAAGGTATGTTCTATTACATTAAACCATATATTTAACAACGCAAATAAAAAATTTCTTGGAAACCAAGAAATTATTCAACAATTGGCGCTGGTATCACATTCATTGAGAGCGGATCATTTGCCGATCAAAGAAAGAGAATGGTGATGAACAACCATCTTTACCAGGCAATCTTATTAAAGCACAATTCGTCAATTAGTGCTATCAAAATGCTGTAAACTTTCTGTAAAAGATCATTCATTTCAACTATCTTTTGATAGTCACCCTTATCAAAACTTGTTAAAATGATTTTATTATTTGGAGGAATCTTATGATTTCTAAAAAATTAGCAAGCGCCTTACTTCTTGAAGCGACTGCCTCTGGGGCAGATTTCGCGGAAGTGTATTTAGAGGATACTTTAAGTTCAAACCTCTCCATGGAAAATGGCAAAATTGAAGAACGGGTCTCTACCAATGGCTTTGGTGTGGGTATTCGTGTTCTTAAAGGATTACAAAGTGCTTATGGATATACATCAGACCTATCGAAGAAGAGTTTGATGAAATTAGCACAAGATGTGGGGAAGGCTTTTTCTGGCCCACGCGTGTTAACGCCACCAACTTTAGAAAAAGTTAAAGTTAAAGAAATCATCAACTTGTCCACACAACCAATGGAAACCATTTCAGTCAAACAAAAAATTGATTTACTAAAAATGGTCAATGATACAATGGCAAGTTTTGATAAACGTATTGTGAGAACCAATGTTTACTTAAATGATATGGTAAAGAATGTGACCATTTTCAACACGTTAGGTAGATATGTTGAAGACACACGTCGCCGTGCAAGGTTATATATGATTGCGGTAGCGGCAGATAATGGCAAAATTGAAAACTTTGGTGAAGGACCGGGTGCCAGTGATGGCTTCGATTTCTTTACTTCAAAAATTAAATTAAAAGAAATGGCGATGGAAACAGCTAAGAGCGCCATCTCCTTACTCGGTGCTGCGGAATGCCCATCCGGCAAAATGCCTGTGGTGATTGGTAATGGTTTTGGTGGGGTTATTTTCCACGAAGCATGTGGTCACCCATTTGAAGCATCTTCTGTCTCCAAGAAGTTATCCGTTTTCTGGGATAAACTCGGTAAACAAGTGGCGAATCCAATTGTGAACGCGGTTGATGACGGCACCATTCCATTTGGTTGGGGTTCGACCAACGTCGATGATGAAGGTTTCCCGGCACAAAAAGTTCAATTAATTAAAGATGGTGTGCTCAACAGCTTCATGATTGATCAATTTAATGGTCGCCGTATGAAAGCGGAACAAAACGGACACTCTCGTAGACAAAACTATAAATTTGAACCAACCTCAAGAATGACCAACACCTATATTGAAAATGGTCCTCATACCGTCGAACAAATTATTGCGGCAACCGAATATGGTTTGTATGCAAAGAAAATGGGTGGTGGGTCTGTGAATCCAGCCACAGGTGAATTTAACTTTACCGTTTCCGAAGGTTATATGATTCGGAATGGTAAGATTGCTGAAGCGGTTAAAGGTGCTGCGTTAGTCGGTAAGGGTGATGAAACCTTAGCTAAGATTGATATGGTCGCTAATGACTTAGCGAGAGCCCAAGGGATGTGTGGAGCTGCCTCAGGTAGCATTCCAACCGACGTAGGTCAACCAACCATTCGCGTGACTGAAATCACCGTTGGTGGTCGCCGAGGAGGACAATAACATGGCAAAGTTTGATGCATATTTTGCGTTAGCAAAAGAAAAAGGTGTCGAGGTTCTAGAACTTTATTACTCACGCGCAAAGTCGTTAAGTTTCAAATTATATAATGCCCAAATTGAAGGTTATAAGCTTTCGGAAGATATTTCACTTTATGCTCGCGGCATATACAAAGGTAAGATTGGTTATGCCTCAACAGAAAAGATGACCAAAGAAACGCCCGAGTTCTTAGTCAATGAAATTATCACAAATGCTGGCACCGTTACAAAAGAAGAATTAGCGATTATTTTCAAAGGATCAGAAAAATATAAAAAGAAAAAAGTCTACAATCCTGAAATCGCTGAGCTTTCAATTGATGTTAAGAAGAAAAACTTATTTGAAATTGAACGTAAATTAAAAGCAGCAGATAAGCGCATTGCCCAAGTCAATGCTTGCAGCTATCAAGAACGCGAATCAGAAGCGATGTTGTTGAACTCGTATGGTTTAAAACTTAAACGTAAGAGTAACTACTACTATTACTACGCTGGGGTTCTTGCCATCCAAGGTGAAGAACGGAAGAGTGAAGGCGATGTGCATTTCTCAAACGACCTTACCACGTTTAATGTTGATACCTTCGTGAATAAAATTATCAGCAAAGCTTTGATTAAGTTTGGTGGCACCCAATGCCCATCGAAAGATTACAAAACAATCTTAGATAAGGAAGTGGTCGCTGATTTACTTTCTGCTTACTTGGACAACGCCTCTGCAGACGAAGTCCAAAAGAAAACTTCACTGATGATTGGTAAACTCAATCAACCTGTCGCTAGTAAAAAAGTGACGATCATGGAAATGCCATTAAAGAAAAATGCTTTCTTTACGTATTTCGATGATGAAGGGGTTGCCACCTATAACAAAACCGTGGTGAAAAAAGGTGTCTTACAAACCTATTTCCATAACTTAAATACTGCCCACAAAGACGGTGTACAAACCACAGGTAATGGTTATCGATCAGGTGGTAAAGTTGGCGTTGGATTCCAAAACATTGTCTTGAAACCAGGTCGTAAATCACTTGAAGAATTGTTTGCAAAAATCGGCGATGGCGTTTACATCACTGAAGTCATGGGTGTGCACGCTAGTTTAAATCCAACCTCTGGAAACTTCTCGTTGCAAGCGAATGGTTTTATGATTGAAAATGGTAAACGTAGCACGCCATTAACCTTAATCACGGTTGCGGGTAACTTAATGGATATGTTCATGAACGTCAAAGAAGTTGCCAGTGATAATGAATTATTATCTTCTGGTTATGACGTGCCTAGTCTCTTCATTAAAAAACTTACCATTGCTGGTAAGTAGTTTATTTTCTTAAATCAAAACCAACCTATTTTTTCTTGGGTTGGTTTTTTCTTTGGTTAAGTATATAAATCATTAAAAAAGAAACAAGCGTGGAGAAGCCGCTGCCAACGACAGAATAAATAATCAAGACGATGCCAATTAAATCACCCCAACTACCTGGTGTTTGTGAAGCGGTAACCATTAGAATGATTGCAAAAGTTACTCCAAATAACAAAATACCTAGGTTAGGTAAAATCGATAATCCTATCTTTTTAGTTTTCAAATAAAGGCGATAAACCCAATATTGAATGCTGACGAACAAACCAAGAGCAACCAGTAAACCTAATATTTCTTCCATTGACTTTCTCCTTGTTTAAGGCTTCATTTTTGATTGAAGCCGCACATATATGATAACGGATATCCCTGAAGAAATGATCGTGGTGATAATGGTCATGCTTAAGAGAATAATAAAGCCAAGTCCCGCCCAACTTCCAGGTTCACTTTGGGCAACAATCAAACCAACCACGGAAAATAATACGCCCATCCCCAACAACATAAGATTGCCTAACACGACAATCTTCCATTGAAGTTTTTTTGCTAAATTCATATAAATAAGACTTTGCGTAATCGTGATGGCGAAAAATGGTATCAGAAAAGGGACAAAGCTTTGAATAAACGACATGCTGTTGACTCCTTAATTTAAATTATAAACGAATTAGGAAAAACGCCAACCAGGATTTTTCTTTTTCACCATTTTCAAAACCCGATCAAACAGGATTGATTCGGCGGCCTTACGACCCGATTCATGAATTTTCTTTATGGCGACATGTTGCCGTTCAAATGTATAACTTGCTTCTGAATAAGACTCTTCAATCATGCCTGCCACATATAAATAAGTGGTAAGGGTGATCATGTTCGTGTCATTACTCAAGTACTTTCTTTGTTTGGAATCAAGCTTATAGTAGAACGTACTTGCAGTTTTGGGTTTGACTCTCATAAAGTAGATAAAGGTTTTGATCATCAGGATTTTTTGTTGAAGATTTTCACCGAGTCGCGGGGAAGTTGAAATGTATTTCAAGTCTTTTTCTGCCGTTTCATAATCTTCATCCACAAGTGCTTGATAGATTTTGTGGAAATAAATTTGAATCGTAAGATTGTTGAGATCTTGGCTCACTTGAAAAGGTTGAGGGTTTTTGCCTTCTTTGTAAGCTTTTTCAATGCGTTGTAATTCAAGATAGGCGGCGTTGCCTTCGCTTGTGGTTAGCGTTGCTAATCGATACCCATCTGTAACCGTGTCGAGTTTAAAGGGCATGAAGTTATAAATCATTAACATCCCACCAACTGCGACGACTACAATCGCCGCATATCGACCCCATTGCATTTCACCAAATAAACCATAGGCAATGAATAAGGCTAAGATGATTTCAAGTAGATAAATAACCAATCCACCCCATAAGAAAAGCCGGGGTCTAATTTTTTTAGCTTTGGGCGTAACGGTAGTTTCTCCTGTTAACCCCTCGTAGGGTTGAAATCGTACCCGAAATCCAGTCTTTGTTCTAACAAAGGCTAAACCTAAGAAGTTAACCGTGTTGATGGAATACCCACCTGCAAGAGCACCTAAGATATGACCAAGTTCCAAAGAAATAACATTGATTATAAAGGCACCAAAGATTGTAACAATTGCATAACCATATTGCGCAATACCGGTAATCCCAAGGGTGGTGAAGGCTGGGGCAATGATATTTACACCCACAAAGATCGCAATCGCAATCATCACGCCATAAACAACTAAGGTAGTTAATTCTTCTTTTTTCATTTTTTATTATTTTATCACTTTCAAATTATGGATTGATAGCGCTTGGTTGCCACAATTGGTAGTGTTGTTCAACACTTTCCCATTCACTATCGCGAAGAACTGCCCGCATTTGGTAATTCTCATCGGCAGTTTCAAATGTAGCACCAATAAAGACTTCAATTTTAAATTCATAAAGTGATGCGGCTAGTTTGGTTATGGTTAGCGAGCGATTGGCAAGGGTGATATCACCATGAAAAACAAAATTGTTCGGTGTTTGGTTGTTTGTAAAACGTTGCCATTGTTGGACGATGGTTGTGATGGGTCCCATGGTTAAAGCGAGTTTATAATTATCTATGGTACGAATGGTTTCAAATTTTTGATCTTGCGCCCCAAAAAAACCAATGGGGTACGTTTCATCACGAATTTCATAAATCATAGAAGCGTCTGCATAAAGTTGATAGTCTACTGAAATTGGAATAGTCACTTCTGTTTGAAACATTTTTTGTATTTGCCACTGGCCATAAATAACCGGATTGCCGTAACGAGTGAGCGTTATCTCTTCTTCTTCAACAAATTGATTAAACCAATAATAATCAGAGCCAAAATACATATGACTTAAATCACGAAGTTTACGTCGTGATTGTAATTGATTAAAACGTTCGTCACTGATTTGGAGGGTCGAGAGCGCTTGCACAACTTCTTGATCTTCAATCGATTGATTGACACTTAGGGAGCTTACATTGTTTGGCATCACTAGGGGTTGGTTGGAAAATTGAATGCTTTGGTTTGCAAATTCACCAAGGGTTGCATCGCTAACCGCATAAGGGGTTACGACATCTTCTATCGTAGGAAAGTTATATTCAGCCAAGGGTAAGGGGTTCAAGATTGAAGGGTTGACGATTTGATAACTTGTTTCGATTAAGGTTTCTTTTAGGATGGTGCGGCCATTGATAATGGGATTAAAATCTTCATTCGGAATTGGAATGGATAGGGCTGAACTAATACTTGAGCCAGAAGAAGGGGTTAATCGGCAACCACTTAACACGAGAAAGAAAATCGGTAAAGTTAATAATTTATTCATGACGTTTGCTCTCAAAATATTGTGTTAATATGCTTTGGCATGGCGCTGATAAAACACCCGATTGAATTAAGGGTTTGTGTTGTAACCGAGGAATTTTATGGATTTGAAGTTGCGATTCAATCGCCCCACTTTTTTCATCTTTGACTGCATATACAATCCGATCGATACGACTTTGAATCAATCCACCTGTACACATCATGCAGGGTTCTAAAGTGACATAAAGTGTGCAACCTTTTAATCGCCAAGATTGAAGATAGTCACTTGCTTGTTGTATTGCGATTAATTCAGCATGGGCCTTGACATCGTGTTTTTTTTCTTTGAGATTATGTCCTCGGCCAATAATATGATGTTGGTAGACAACCACTGCACCAACAGGAACTTCATCCAAATCAAAAGCAATTTTGGCTTGTGCCAAGGCTTCTTTCATCCAATATTCATCGCTAAAGGTTTCTGCCTTTAGATTATTTTTGTTTGCCAATAACAGTTAAACCACCCATGAATGGAACTAAAACATTAGGAATTTTAACGTCACCATTTGCCAATTGGTATTGTTCTAATATTGCGGGAACAATTCTCGATGTGGCAAGAGCAGAAGCGTTGAGTGTGTGGGCAAATTTGGTTTTTTGAGTCGTTGGATCTTTGTAGCGAATTTTACCTCTTCTCGCTTGATAGTCACGCGCATTCGATACGGAGGAAACTTCTTTATAAATGTTAAGTGAAGGAATATATACTTCAATGTCATACGTTCTTGCCATTGAGTGTGAACAATCACCTGCAGCTAGTTTTGAAACTCGGAAATGAAGACCAAGTTTTTCCACTAGAGAAGAAGCTTTTGTCACTAATTCAAGGAACATTGCTGGACTTTGTTCTTCTCGTGTATATTGCACTAATTCAACTTTATTAAATTGATAACCGCGAATCATACCGCGTTCTTCACTGCGGTAACTGCCCGCTTCATAACGGTAACATGGGGTATAGGCAAAATATTTTTTGGGTAACAAAGAACCATCTAGAATTTCATCACGATGAAGGTTGACTAAACCTGTTTCTGCGGTGGGTAATAAAAATTTTTCTGGTTCCGTCTTCTTTAACCAAAACACGTCATCTTTAAATTTAGGAAATTGGCCGGCGGTTAAACCCGATTCATAGTTCAAAAGGTGTGGTAATAACACCATTTCATAACCATCTTTAAGGTGTTCGCTCATGAAAAAATTGAGCAATGCCCATTCAAGTTGGGCACCCAAGCCACGATAAATCCACGTGCCTGCTCCGGAAATTTTTGCCGCTCTTTGGTAATCGATGATTCCTAAATGTTCAGCAACCTCCACATGGTCTTTGAGTTTAAAGGTGAATGTGGGTTGCTTACCAACAATGCGAATCGCTTCGTTGTTTTCTTTACCACCTTCTTTAAGGTCTTCATCAGGAAGGTTTGGTAATTCCAACAAAAATAGATCAATCTTGGTTTCGAGAGCCTTAAGTTCTTGTTCTTTCCCTTGAATGGATTGGTTAAGTACTTTTACTTGTGAGAAGATGGCTTGAACATCACGTCCAGCTTTTTTTGCTTCGGGAACTGAAGCAGAAAGTTTGTTGGCTTCGGCTTTGACTTGTTCAACTTCTAGCAACAATTGTTTGCGTAATTGGGCATCTTGAAGTAGGCCTTCAAAATTGACCTTAAAGCCTTTTTTTGCCAATAAGGACACAACTTTCTGAGTTTGATCTTTAATGAGTTGGAGATCGAGCATAGACTAAGCCTCCACTTCTTCGTCATCATCCCCTTCGTCTGTGTCTGGGGTTTCTGGTTCGTTGGGATTATCTAATTCAACCGTTTCCACTTCTTCGGTTGGTTCTTCTAAACTTGGTTCAACTATCGCAATTGAGGATACAAATTCTTTTTCACCTAAACGAATCAATCGTACACCTTGTGTGGAGCGAGCAATGACTCTGACTTGGGTTAAGGAGATCCGAATAATGACGCCAGCTTTGGTGACCACTAACAAATCTTCGTCGCCATTGGCAGCTTTTAAGGCAATTAAATTACCATTTTTATCCGAAGCTTTAATGGTGTTGACACCTTTAGCGCCGCGTTTGGTTTGGCGATATTCTTCAAAAGCGGTCATCTTTCCAAAACCTTTATTGGTCACAACAAGGATATATTTACCTTCTGCGGTCGTGGATACACCAATGACTTTGGCACCTTCAGCTAACTTCATACCGCGAACCCCTGCAGCGGTTCTTCCCATATCGCGAACATCACTTTCTAGGAAGGTTACCATCTTGCCAGTGGATGATGCCAAACTGACGAATAAATTACCGGTGGTTTGTTTCACATCCAACAACATGTCTCCATCTCGTAAGGAGATGGCGATCTTTCCGTTTTGACGGATTGATTCAAATTCCTTAATTTCGGTACGTTTGACGACCCCTTTTTCGGTAACGAAGAATAAGTAATGACCTTGGGTATATTCATCCACCGAAATAATCGATTTAATCGTTTCTTGTTTTTCTAAACTCAACAAATTCACAACCGGGATGCCTTTGGCGGTTCTTGCAAACTCAGGAATTTGATACCCACGTAAGCGATACACTTTACCTAAGTTCGAGAAGAATAAAATATCAGTGTGGGTTCGGGCATTCACAATAATGGAAACGATGTCGTTTTCATTTAAACCCGCGCCTTTAACACCGCGTCCGCCTCTATTTTGGGTGCGGAACACTTCCGGTAATTGCCGTTTAATATAACCATTTTGGGTCATGGTAATGACGATATTAGTTTCGGGAATGAGATCTTCATCCTCAATCGAAGAAATATTATCGGAAATTTCCGTCATCCGATCATCGCCAAACTTTTCGGCGATGACATCTAAGTCGGTAAGGATGACATCCACGACCATTTGCCGATTGCCAAGAAGTTGTTTGAAGTAAGCAATGTTCTTTTCAAGTTGAACTTTTTCATCTTCGAGCTTTTGTTTTTCTAAACCGGTTAACCGTCTTAATGGCATGTCGACAATTTCTTTGGTTTGCTTTTCTGATAATTTAAACCGTTGTGAAAGTGTCGTGCGAGCAATATCAATGTTTGCTGATTTCTTTAAGATATCCACAATCGCGTCAATATTGTTGATTGCAATCAAATAACCATTGACGATGTGAATACGATCTTCTGCTTTCGTTAATTGATAACGCGTTCTTCTTTCAACGACTTCAATTTGGTGATCGAGATAATGTTGAATTAAAGCTTTCAAAGGCAATACTTTGGGTTGACCCTTCACTAAAGCAAGGTTAATAATCCCAAAACTGACTTGGAGTTGCGTGTGTTTATAAAGTTGGTTCAATAACACTTCAGGAATAATGTCTCGGCGAACTTCAATCACCACCCGAATTCCATTCTTATTCGATTCATCACGAATATCGGTGATCCCTTCAATGACTTTGTTTCTCACTAAGTCTGCGATATTTTCAATCATCGATGCTTTGTTAACTTGATATGGAATTTCTTTCACGATAATGCGTTTTTTACCATTTTCAAATTCTTGAATATCGACTTTGGAACGAATGACGAGTGACCCGGTTCCAGTTTCATAAGCTTGCCGAATGCCAGCTTTACCTAGAATCATCCCACCTGTTGGAAAATCAGGACCTTGAAGGTGATCTTGCATTAATTCTAAAACATCAATATCTGGATTTTTGGAGTAAGCTTTGATGGCACTGACAACTTCTCTTAAATTATGGGTAGGCATATTCGTCGCCATCCCAACTGCAATCCCAGAACCTCCGTTGACTAAAAGATTAGGAAAGCGTGAGGGTAAGACGACTGGTTCTTTTTCGGTGCCATCATAGTTATCAACAAAATCAACCGTTTCATCGTCAATATCCTTGACCATTTCCATCGCCATTTTTGCCATTCTCGCTTCGGTGTATCGCATCGCTGCCGCTTCATCACCATCAACGGAACCAAAGTTACCATGACCATCAACAAGCGTATAACGCATCGAGAAGGGTTGGGCTAAACGAACAAGGGTGGAATAAATCGCTTGGTCACCGTGCGGGTGAAATTTACCCATGACATCCCCAACGATACGCGCGGATTTCTTATAGGGTTTATCCGATTGCATTCCTAATTCATTCATCCCAAAAATAATCCGACGATGAACGGGTTTTAAACCATCACGCACATCAGGAATAGCGCGGGACACAATCACGGACATGGAGTAGTCTAAAAAGGCAGTCCGTACTTCGTTAGAAATATCGACGTCTTTTAAACCAGCCTCAATTCCTTCTTGAATGACACCTTCGACTTTTGGATCTTTGTTATCTGCCATAAACCCTCTCCTTAAATATCCAAGTTCTTCACGAACTTAGCATTCTTTTCAATAAAGTCACGACGAGGTTCAACGTTTTCACCCATCAATGCATCAAAAACAGAATCGGCTTCAATCGCATCTTGCAGGGCAACACGCAACATTTTTCTCGCTTTAGGATCCATGGTGGTTTCCCATAGTTGTTCTGCATCCATTTCCCCTAACCCTTTATAACGTTGGAATGGATAACCTTCAGGAAGATTGAGTTGTTTTTTAATTTGCGTTAATTGACCATCGTTATAGGCGTAATAAGCTTTTTGATGGTATTCCACTTTGTATAGAGGTGGTTGAGCAATATAAACATAACCGGCTTCAATTAAAGGTCTCATGTAACGGAAGAAGAAAGTGAGCAATAAAATACGAATATGACTACCATCAACGTCAGCGTCTGTCATAATTACAATCTTGTGATAGCGAGATTTACTAACATCAAATTCCGGAAGAATACCAGCACCAATCGCAGTAATAAGGTTACCGATTTCGGTATTCGCAAAAATTTTCTTTAATTGAGCTTTTTGAACGTTTAAGATCTTTCCTCTTAAAGGAAGAATCGCTTGGGTTTCGCGGTCACGACCATTTTTAGCAGAACCACCAGCAGAGTTACCTTCAACAATATATAACTCAGAAACCACGGGATCCTTGCTTGAGCAGTCAGCCAATTTACCTGGGAGGGTAGATAAATCTAAAGCCCCTTTGCGACGTATATTTTCTTTGGCATTTCGGCTAGCAATGCGAGCGTCTGCTGCCAATTGGACTTTATCCATGATGATTTTGGCAAGTTTTGGGTTTTCCATCATGAAGCGATAGAGTTGTTCACCAACAATATTAGAGACAATTTTTCTTACTTCTGCGTTGCCTAATTTCGTTTTGGTTTGACCTTCGTATTGAGGGTCTCTGTGT
>CAIMWL010000032.1 GCA_903845135.1 uncultured Caryophanales bacterium | reverse complement strand
GCTAAGAATCTTATTGTAAGTACCTGATTCCATTAATGGGTACACACTAAATTCTTTACCGTACTTGAATCTAGGCTGTCTTGTGCTCCATCCGTTGCTGCTTAAACCTGGATATGGGTTCACATCAACTTCTGAATTATAAAGCGCATTATCTCAAAAAATCGATTTCAAACATACTGGCTAAATAAATATTCGTTGGATTTCCGATAATGAGTACCATACTCCATGTATTCGCGGAAACGAATTGGCTAATTAAATAAGGTAAGGGTGAAACCTTGGCATGCCGGGCAACATAAATAATAAAGGGCGTCAAGGTTAACACCACGATGTCATTCGCCGTTAACGTGGTTCCAATCGCCACGACCCAAAACCAAATGAAAAATAAACGTGGTTGAGAATAACCAGCGCGATGCACCGCTTGGTAAGCTAAAAATTTTATTAACCCTACTTCATCTAAAAAAATCGCAAGGATTGTAAAGGAAAAAAATAAAGCTAAGATTCTGACGGGATTAATCAAACCATCCCCAAACCATGCCAATTGCAGCATGGTAATAGGATCATCACTTATCCATAAAATCAGCAAAGCACCCACCGATGTTATCAACCAAAAAGGTTGAATCTTTTTCCCAAAAATAATCACATTGGAAAAACACAACAAACTCAACATCATCAAGACTAAAGTTGAAATTAAAAGTATTGCCATATGAGGACCGAGATTATTATAGCGACTTCTTAAAAAAATAAAAAAGAGTGAACATTCACTCTTTGTTTTTTCATGGTCGGGATGATGGGATTCGAACCCACGACCTCTTGGTCCCGAACCAAGCGCGCTACCAAGCTACGCCACATCCCGAGTCAATCTATTTTACCTATTTAATCGGCAAATGAAAATAAAGAAACAGTTTCCTCTTCTTCTATCGCTTTTAACACGCCTTGGGCTTTAAGTTTTTCAATGTTCGTTGTCGATAATTTCGTACGGTTCATTAAATCTTTTGCCGAGACAAACATCCGTTCTTCTCTGGCTTTGACAATTGAGAAAGCAGCATTAGCCCCAATCCCATCAATTACCGTAAAAGGAGGGATTAAACCTTTTTTCTTTTCATCGATCACAAATGCTTCCGCTTGTGATTTTTCTAAATCAATTGGTAAAATCTCAAAACCGCGTTCTTTCATTTCCAAGGTATTCATTAAGGTGACTTCTAAATCCGCTTCTTTGGGTGTTAGTTTTTTCTTGAGTTCATTCTTTTGGCGTTTGAAACGTTGTAATTGTTGATAAATTTCTTTGCTAGATGCGCGCATCAGTTCATAATCATATTGCTTAGAACGTAAGGTAAAGTAAGTCGCGTAGTACGCTAATGGATGATGGACCTTAAAATAAGCAACACGAACTGCCATCGTCACATAAGCAACCGCGTGGGCTTTTGGGAATAAGTATTTAATTTTATTGCAGGACTCAATATAGAATTCAGGTACATGGACCTGGCGCATTAATTCAGCGTATTCTTTGGTTAACTTTTTACCTTTACGAACATCTTCCATGATTTTGAAAGCAATAAGGGCGTCAATTCCTTTTGACATTAAATACGTCATAATATCGTCACGACATCCAATCACTTCATCGACGGTGGCGACTTTATCAGTGATTAAATTCCGAGCATTGCCATTAAAGACATCAGTCCCATGGGCAAGTCCAGAAATTATCACTAAATCGTTAAAGGTTTTAGGATTGATCACGTTTAAAATATCCATCCCTAAATTCGTGCCAAATTCGGGTAATCCCATCGCCCCGTTCACCATTTCTAAATATTTTTCTTTACGATGTAATACTTCATCAGAGGCAAAGCATTTTAAAGCATCAGCATCATTCAACGGGATCTCTTCAATTTTCATGCCAGTTAGATCGGCATTCATTTTTAACGCCATCGGATCAACGTGGCCCAACATATCAAATTTGAGTAAAGCATCGTGGAGTGAATCAAAGGCAAAATGGGTGGTGACGATATTGGTTTCTAAATTATCAGCAGGTCGTTGAATCGGGGTAAAATCGTAAACACTAAACTCTTTAGGGACGACGACAATTCCTCCTGGATGTTGCCCGGAGGTTCTTCTGACACCTTCTGCTTTTTTCGCTAGATAAATTAATTCTGCTTGTTTAAGTTTTGTCACATCCTCACCGATGGTTTCAAAATATCCACGAACATATCCATACGCAGTTTTTTCGGCAACGGTTTCAATGGTGCCTGCCCGATAAACTTGGTGATCTCCTAATAATGCCTTGGTCGCCTCATGGGCAAGAGATTGATAATCGCGGGGAAAATTTAAATCGATATCCGGTACTTTGTTGGCGTTGAATCCTAAGAAGGTGGCAAAGGGAATGTTCTGGCCATCGCTTTTCAAAAGCTGACCGCATTCAGGACACAATTTAATGGGTAAATCAAATCCGGATTTATATTTGGCATCTTGGTTAAATTCAACGTATTGGCATTGCGAACAATAATAATGCGGCGGTAACGGATTCACTTCGGTAATGCCAGCCATCGTCGCCGCAAAAGAACTTCCCACGGATCCGCGAGAACCGACGATGAAACCTTTTTGATTGGCTTCGGCAATGATTTTGCTGGTGATGTAATAAATTACAGCATAACCAGATTTAATAATCCCATTTAATTCGGTTTCTAAACGTTCTTGAATCAGTGGCGGTAAAACCTTACCATATTGCGCATGGGCTTTTTGAAAACAAATCTCGCGTAACATTTGATCGGACCCTGCAATGGCAGGCGTGCGAAGCGTGGATTGTATCGGTTCCATTTTTTCAATCAAGTTGGCAATCGCTTGGGGATGATCAATCACCATTGCTTCTGCATTATCTTTTCCTAACCAAGCAAAGGCGTCAAGCATTTCCGTGGTCGAACGAAAATGTTGATGAGGATTTTCAAACTTCGGTAAATCCTTTCGGAAATATGGATTCATCGGGTGATTCACACCTTTTAAGCCTTTTGCAAAAATATACACATCGCGAATGAGGTGATCTTCAGGGTTGACGTAATGGCAATCCCCGGTAGCGACAATCATTTTCTTTAAATCTTTTGCAACGGTAATGATTTCTTTTAATAACGTCTTCACCATCTCGCGAGAAGGTAAGGTGCCAATGTGAATGAGGTAGTCATATTGTTCAAGTGGTTGAATTTCAATAAAGTCATACATGGCCATTACTTTTTGTAACGCTTCTCTTGATCCTGTTTTAGCAGTTTCAAATACTTCACCATTGAAACAAGCGGAACCTAACAATAAATGTTCGCGATGTTTTAAAAGCAAATCCCGTGGTGTTCTGGGAATGTCGGCAAAGTAATTGAGATGGCTTTCTGACACCAGTTCATAAAGCGCTTTTAAGCCTTTGGTGTTTTTTGCTAAAGCGGTCACATGATAACTTCTCAGGTTTCTAGATAAGGTATTAACTTGATTTAATTGCTTTAAATCTTGATGAAATTGAATGGCGTGTTCGACTGATATTTTTTGCCGCAAGGCTTCCCAAATCGAGACCAATACTTCCGCATCATAAATGGCGCGGTGAGCCTTATCTTCTTCATAGGTAATGCCTAAACGCTTCGCGAGGGCCCCTAGACGGTGACTATTGGCATCTGCATATAAATACCGAGATAATGTCAGCGTATCAATAACCGGAGGTTTAAAGGAAAGATTGAATCGATCGAACGCCGCCACCATAAATCCCATATCAAAAGGCGCATTATGAGAGACGACAATGGCATCCTTAAAAAACCGCAAAATTTTATCTTTAGATTCAGCAAACGTGGGTTGATCTTTCACCATCGCCATGGTAATGCCACTAACATCACTGGCAGCTTGACTTATGATCACATCTTCAGGATTGATCAACATCGATAAACGATCCACAATGGCTCCTTGTCTAATTCTTAAAGCGCCAATTTCGATGATGCGATCATAACGAGAAGATAAACCTGTGCTTTCTAAATCAAAGACAACATAATCGGTTTTTTGTAATGAGATTTGACTGGGATTCATGATGTGTGAAATATGGTCATCAATCATATAAAGTTCAGAACCATAAATCATTTTCAGTCCATGTTTTTTTGCCGCCGCTTGGGCTTCAGGAAAACCTTGGACCACACCATGATCGGTAATGGCAATCGCTTCATGGCCCATCTGTTTGGCTAAGGCACAATACGCATCGATATCGCCAACCCCATCCATTGTCGACATTTTTGTATGTAAATGTAATTCCACGCGTTTACGTGAGGCATGATCTTCACGCATTCCAATTGGTTTTTCTTTGACTAATTCTTTAATGAAAATGCGCGGTTCTTGATTGATTTGATCAAGGGCAACCCCACCGCGAACGCGAATGCGATCGCCTTCTTGTAAGGTTTGTAATAAAGCTAAATCGATATCTGCATCGCGATCATTAATGGAAGCAAGAATGGCATGAGCGCCTTCAGCTAAAACAAAACGGATCACCAAATTACCATTAAATTCACGACGAAATAAATTGTAAATGGCACCCACTACTTCGACATGGCCACTGTTGAGTTTAATATCTTGAATCGCCATCGGCACATGCTCACCTTTTTGCCGTAACTTTTTTTTCGCCTCAACATTGACTTGTTGTTTGACATCTTGTTCGTAACTGATGGCAAGTTGAGTTTCCGCTTCTTTAATGCGTTCAAGGTGTTCGCGTATGGATTGCTCTTGGTCTTCATCTTCGATTCGTGAGGCAATCACCGCTTTGACTTGCTCTTGTAGTTGATCGACTTTTTCTTGATTGACTTCGGCAACCTTAGGAAGAATTTTATGTTTAAAGACAAGCGGATATTGTAAAAAAATAAATAAATCATTGAGTTGGGTCCACATCGATTTTTCTTGATCAAAGGCTTCTTGATTGGGATACGTAATGGTGATGCTATTGCCATTGAGCAAAGGTAATCTTCCATACGGTTGGCGAAATTGAACCTGATACCAATCCATCATCAACTGTAACATTGAAGGTAAGGTTGGCGATTGCCGATAAGTAAAGGTAAATTGGGTGGGATAATTTAATTGACTGATTCCGGCTAAAAAGGGCTCAAGTAAAGCATACGTCCATGGCGTATCCTTGGTGACAATCATGTCCCATTGTTGCGGTTTAAGCGGATTCTTTGTCACCGCTTCAAATTGCAAATCAAAACGTTCTGGATCGGTCAATCCAATACTTTGTAAAAACCGAACCATTTGCTCTTGCATGTTATACCACCAACACGAGTGCCAAAATATCTTTAATCAATAAAAACACCATTAAGCTCATCAAGATAAAAAAACCAATCAAAGAAATCGTATTTTTAACGGAAGCAGGAATTTCTTTTTTAAAGATACCTTCAATGGTAATCACAAGCAGATGCCAACCATCTAATCCTGGAAAGGGTAATAAATTAAAGACCGCTAGGTTTACCGAAATCAAACCCCAAATAAAAATATACGATCCTAAACCTAAATTATTGAGAATGGAGGAAGTGGTGGAAAAAATTGCAACAATACCACCGACCTGATCAAGGTTTTGACCTTGAAATAATTCGACAACTGTATTGATGATTAGAGTGACGCCTCGCCACCAATCGCGACCGGCTTCGCCAAGTGCTTCGGTAAAGGTGTAATCGGTCATGATTACGTAAAAACCAATGCCTAATGGTTCGAATGTAAAACCAGTATCCGTAACCATCGCTTCTAAGCGAATGGTGATATTCGCTTCGGTAAACGTTGTACTAGTCGTATACGTTCTCACCGGTAAGGCGAATTCGATGAAGTCGGTTTCTGAATTCATCACATAGGGTACAAAGGCGCCATCGACCACTTTACCAACGTTTAATAATTGACCTAAGGTATCTTCATAGGTTGCAAAGTCATTTAAAAACAATTGATAGGTCGCAGGCCCCTCATCGGTATTCACTGCAATCGACCCATTATTGAGATTCGTAAAGACCAAGACTTGACCCGTTTCAATCCCTGCTTCCGCTGCGACTGAGTTTTCCGTAATCACCATTTGATTCGTTAAGGTGCGTTGCGTAAATCCCCAATTAGAAGCAAAGAACAGCACAAACGCTAAAACTAAATTCAAGATGATACCAGCAGACATGACCAATGCCCGTTTAGGTTTTGAGATGCCTAATAAACTTCTTGTAAATGGAATCTTAAGGTCCTCAGTAGCAACTTCTTCTCCCACCATCGCCACATAACCACCTAAAGGGAAGGCCTTTAACGAATATTTAGTTTCGCCCTTGATCCAAGAGAGGAGCACCGGTCCAAAACCGATGGAAAATTCTTTAACATAAACCCCAAAGGCTTTCGCCACTAAAAAATGGCCAAGCTCATGAATTAAAATTAATACGCCCAAGGAGATCAGAAATAATAAGGTGGAAACAATCGCTTGCATAATCGACCTCCAAGATCCAAAAATTCTACTTTATTTTATCAAAATAACCCACCTTAAGGTGAAGTTAAATCGGCACAGCGTAAACAAAATCAAAAATAAACGAAATAATCAACGTCACAACCAGGACCACCATCGAAAACGAGTCAACACGATCTAAAATCCCACCGTGTTCACCTAGAATATTCGAGAAATTTTTAATGCCAAATTCTCGTTTAATCAGAGAGAAGGTAAAGTCCCCTAACGTCGCAATCAAAGGCATGCTTACCGATAATAGCACCAACCAATACCATTCCTCCATGGTGAGAAAAGGTAGTAAAGGACTGCCGAAGGCATCGGCAATCCAAGCAAAGCCAAAGGAAACAATAAAGGAACTGGCAAGGCCGCCAAAAAAACCTTCCCACGTTTTGTTTTTAGAAACGCGAACATTCATTTTATGGCTGCCAAAGAAGGTTCCAACTAAATAAGCACCAATATCAGTACTAAACGTGCCGACCCCTGCATAAAGTAATAGTAAAGAATTCTCAACCATGGATCGAGAAGCATCACCAAAAATAAAATCGGGAAAAAACCGCAAAAATAAGAATGATTGAAAACTCAGTGATAACATTAACGACATCGTAATTAAATATGTCGCATCGGGTACTTTAAATCGCACATCCGTGATCGAAGAGAAAAACAACGTTAATGCTAAGATCGTGAGCACGAGAGTCGGTAATTCTAATGTATTTAAACCAGTGGCAAATGACCATTGCGAAAAATCAAAACCAAAATCGATAAAATTGTTATAAATAAACACATAGTAAATCATCATCACCAACATTAAGTAAACAAAGATGCGAATGGGTAAAGGATAGGTTGAATCAGGTTTTACATTTAAGATTTCTTGGGTGGCAAAGATTAAGCCAATTAAGGCAAATAAAATAATGAACCAACCACCGGCAATAATTGCAGGAATGGCAATCGCAGCCAGGATCAAGGCCACGATCACCCGATTAGAGAATCGCTTTTGAAATTCAGGTTGAACTTGATTCATACTTGACCAAATCTTCGTTTTCGTTCAGCATATTGCTTTAGTACTTTAAATAATGATTCTTCCTTAAAATCAGGCCAATATAGAGAGACAAAAATTAATTCAGCATACGCCAGTTGATAAAGCATAAAGTTAGATATTCTTAGTTCACCAGAGGTTCGGACCATACAATCAATCGGTGGTAAAACTGCCGAATCTAAAAATTGATGAAAGGTCTTTGATGTTAAATCTACTTCATGAATAACGCCATTTTGAATAGCATGCATTGCTTTTTTCGCCGCCCGGACGATTTCATCTTGACCCCCATAATTCACGCAAATATTTAAGGTGTAACGTTGGTAGGATGCAGTGGCGTTAATCGCATCCTTTAATAAAGTTTGTGTGAGAGTGGGTAACGCTTCTAGTTGCCCAGAAATCACTAATCGCACTTGATCTTCATGAAGGGTTTTAAGATATTTTTGGACAAATTCATTCAGGAGTTTAAATAATCCATTGACTTCACCGGCAGGTCTTTGCCAATTTTCCGTCGAAAAAGCAAACAAAGACAAATAGGGTATGTTCAATTTTTTACAAGCTTGGGCAATTTCAATAACCCGGTTGGCACCTTCTTGATGACCGCGAAGGCGTGGCCAACCTTTGGCCTTAGCCCAACGACCATTACCATCCATAATGATGGCAAGATGTCTTAAAGGTGCGTCTTTGTTTTTGGTTTGAATTTTGGCCATAAATAAATTATACAACTTCCCCCAGTTGTGTTGAAATGAAGATAGACTACAACGTTAAAATTTCTTTTTCTTTAGCGAGGAACGCTGCATCAATAGAGGCAATCATTTGATCATGGACTTTCGTCATGTCACTTTCGATGCGTTTTTTTAAATCTTCGGTATATTCATCATCGGTCACCAAGGCTAAGTAATCTTTTCGGACATTGCGGATCGCCACTTTGGCTTCATCGGCCATGCGCTTGGCTTGCTTGGCAAGTTCTTTACGGCGGTCTTGAGTTAACGCTGGGAGCACTAAGCGAATACTATCGGCTTCGGCGACAGGATTGATGCCAATTTCTGCTTTATTGATGCCTTCTAAAATTGCTTTTAAATCACCTTTATCATAAGGTTTGATCAACAGTTGTCTTGGTTCAGGGACGGCAATGCTTGCAATTTGATTAATCGGGGTGGGTTCACCATAGTAGTCAACCAGGACGCGATCTAATAATGCAGCATTGGCTCTGCCAGTTCTTAACGTATTAAATTGAGCTTGGAGAGCAACAAGGGTTTTATCCATTGCTACTTTCGCTTCGATTGCAAGTGCTTCCATCTTGAATTAAACTCCTTTTTTAATCGTGGTACCAATCGACTCGTCGGAAATAACTTTCACTAAATTGTGGGTATCTTTCATGTCAAAAACACGGATCACAATTGCAGAATCCTTGATTAAGGAAACGGCGGTTAAATCCATCACGGCAAGTTTTTTGTTCAGCATTTCATCAAATGTTATATGTTTAATTAATTTGGCATTACCATTGACTTTGGGATCGGCATCAAAGACGCCTGCCACACCATTTTTGGCCATAAAAATGGTATCAGCATGAATTTCCATCGCTCGTAAAGAGGCGGTCGTATCCGTAGAAAAATATGGACTTCCTGTGCCACCAGCAAAGATGACGACGCGTCCTTTTTCTAAATGGCGAATCGCGCGGCGACGAATATAATTTTCAGCAACCTGTTCAACATGAATCGAAGATAAAACTCGGCATTGAACGCCTTCATTTTCTAAGGCACTTTGTAAGGCTAACGAGTTGATAATTGTCCCTAACATGCCCATGTAATCCGCAGTTGAGGATTCGATGCCGATGGATTTAGCAAGTTTACCACGCCAAATATTCCCGGCACCAATCACGACTGCCACTTCCAATCCTTTGGCTTGAATGGTTTTAATCGCTTTAGCGACCGTCGATAAATGTAATGCCTCTAAAATTGTTTTTTCTTTGGTATCGGCTAAGGCTTCTCCGGATAATTTGATGACGATTCGTTTCATAGTTCCTCCATTATATGAGAAAAAAACACTCTTAGTGAGTGTTTTTTACTTGCGACATAACTTCACTGGCGAAATCGACTACTTTTTTCTCGATGCCTTCACCAACTTTATATCGGGCGAATTGATGCACTTTGGTTTTATGTTTTTCAAGAAATACTTTGGTCGGTTCTTCATTTTCAGCGAACATAAAGGGTTGCATATCTAAGGAGGATTCCTTAAACATGGTGTTGACCTTGCCTTCAACAATCTTTACTAAGATGGCTTCAGGTTTGTTCGTGTATTTTGGATCTTCTTTTACCAATGCTTGTTGCTTCACGGTTTCTTCTTTGATTAATTGAGCAGGAATACTGCTTAAAGAAGGATATAACGGATTGCGGTCGGTTATATGCATCGCTAATTGATCGGCAAACGCTTGAGTCCCACCTTCAACCACCGTCAGTGAAGAGACGACACCATTCATGTGAACATATTGGCCAAAAAATTGATGAGGTAATTTGGTCATCAAACTAAAACGTCTTAAAGATAGTTTTTCACCAATTTTCACAGTTGCTTCGGTGAATAAGTTTGCTGTTAAGGTTAGCGCTTGTTCTAACGTTTTGGGTTTGTTTTTTAAAATGATGGCAGCCGTATCATTCACAAGTTTGCGAAAGGCGTCGCCACGAGAAACGAAATCCGTTTCACAATTAACTTCCAATAATAATCCTTGTTGACCATTGATAAAGACGAGCGATAAACCTTCAGCGGCCACGCGGTCGGCTTTTTTTGCGGCCTTTAAAACACCTTTTTCATGAAGCCATGCTTGGGCTTTTGCCACATCCATGTTGGATTCTAATAACGCTTTTTTGCAATCCATCATCCCCGCACCGGTGCGTTCTCTTAATTCTTTAATTAAGGCGATAATGTCAGCCATGGTTATTCTTCCTTTGCTTCAATTTTGGGTTTGCGTGGGGCTCTAGGTTTCTTTTCCACTGCTGCTGCAGTCGTTGGTGTCACCACGGCCGCTGGTGTTACCGCTGCCGGGGTTGGTGCCACAACCGGTGCTGGTTTACTAACCGGCGTTGGTAATGGTTGAGAAACGGGTTGAGCAGTAGGTGCATAATTTGGCCGATAATCAGGACGAGGTGAATACGTTTTTTCTTGAGGTTTGGTTGCTTCTTTTAAGGCGGCAATTTTCGCAATGAAATCTTCATCCTTAGTATAGGCAACAACCGTGACGCCACCTTTAGCTTCCACAATCGCGTCAGCGATGGTTTGAACGATTAATCTTACGGAGCCAATCGCATCGTCATTTCCAGGAATGGCATAATCGACTAAATCTGGATCACAGTTGGTGTCAGTGATACCAAAAACCGGAATATTTAATTTACGAGCTTCGGCAACAGCATTGTGGTCAATGGTAGGATCAACGACAAAGACCGCTTTTGGCAAACCACGAATTTCTTTAATGCCTTCAAGGTTCTTTAAAAGCTTTTCTTTCATCTTACGTAGACCGTTGGCTTCTTTCTTTGGTAATAAATCTAACGTGCCATTTGCTTCTTGCGCTTCTAAATCTTTTAAATAACGGATCCGACCCAAAATGGTGCGGAAATTGGTTAAGGTTCCACCTAACCAACGGGTATTTATATAGAAGGAGCCAGAACGTAATGCTTCTTCTTTGATGACGACTTGAATTTGTTTTTTCGTACCAACAAATAAGACAGTGCCTTTATTGGTGACGATTTCTTTTAATTTGTTATAAGCTTCTTCAATCTTGGTAACGGTCTTTTTTAAGTCAACGATGTAAATCCCACGGTCCGAAGTATAAATATACTTCGCCATTTTTGGATTCCACTTCCGCATTTGGTGACCATATTGGACCCCAGCAGCAGCAAGCTTCTTCATCGAGATAATTGGTTCAGTAGAAGAACGGACGACATCAGCCATTGCGTCTTTGTTTTCGGTGCTATTGACCGCAGGTAAAACGCCTTCCTTTTTTTGTTCACTCATCGGTGAAACCTCCTATTTGTTTTGCCTCCATCACTTCGGACAACCACCCTAACCGAAGTTAGACATGGTAGTTGAATTCATGATGTGTGTTGTCCCTAACTTTCGCTAGAGCAGGGTTATTTTAGCACAATTTAGGTGAATATCAAATAAAGTTTACTTCTTTTTCAAAGCGCGAGGATGGGCGGCCCGATACTCTTTTTGTAAGGCTTCTTTGGAGACATGAGTATAAATCTGGGTCGTATTAATCGTAGCATGGCCCAATAGTTCTTGAATGGTTCTTAAATCCGCGCCATTATCCAGTAACTGCGTTGCAAAGGTATGTCTTAATTGGTGGGGATGAAGATGGAAGGCAATCCCTGAGCGTTTGGCAAGTTGCGAGAGTATATACTCTAAACCTCTGACGGTCAGCTTTCTCCCATGTTGGTTTAAAAATACATGGTTGGATAATTGACTTGCATCCAAATCTTTGATTAGCATCGAGCGAACATCTTTTAAATAAAGGGATAAAGTTTGTTGACAAGGTTTGGTGATGGGCACCAATCGTTGTTTATTACCTTTCCCAAGGATTCTTAAGATGCGTTGTGGCATATTGACATCTTGCATCGTGAGATTGACAACTTCACTTGCTCGCAATCCCGATCCATATAATAATTCCACTAAAGCCAAATCTCGCATCAGCAGCCGTGAAGCCTCTTCGATGGGGCGATTTAACACTTGTTGCACTTGCGGTTCATCAACGGTCGTTGGTAGCGTCTTTGCTACTTTGGGTGTGCGCACCAAGGCAAAGGGATTGATGGTAAGTAACCCCTCATCCACATAAAACTGATAAAAATGCTTCAAGGTTGCGACTCGTCTTTTTAACGTTTTTGGATTTAAATCTTGTTGCACTTGGTTGGCTAAAAAAGCGCGTGCATCTTTCAATTGCACGCGATCAAATAACCAGGATTGCTTAAAAAGATAACGAAAATATATTTCCAAATCATGTTGATAGGACTTCACCGTTTGTGATGAAAATTGCCGGGTGTTGGTGAGATAATCTAAAAATTGTTGAATGGGCTGATTCACAACTTCATTATAAATGATTACGCTTTTTTAGGTTTTTTTATTGAAGTGGCTTTACTGCCTTTACCAAATTTCTTATTCGGCCGTTCTTTGAGAACAATCTCTGTACCATCTAGATTTTCTAAATGCCGACAAGTAGGATAACCTGAGCAACCCACAAAAGGGCGTCCTCCACGTTTCGCAAATCGTTTCATCAGTGGCTTCCCACACTTTGGACAATCTTTACCGATGGGTTCGGCTGCAACTTTGGTTGATTGGAAAACCGCTTTACCATTATCTTCATCATCTTCTTTGTCAGATGGATTTTCTTTTTCCCAAGGTAACGGCACATCATTGGAAATAAAATCGCAGGTTGGATATTGGTCACACCCTAAAAATACGCCAAATCGAGAACGACGAGGAATAATCGTGCCTTTGCGATGATGTTCTAAACACTTTGGACAACTGCCGTAGAAGTGAAGGGCAGGGTCATCTTGAGGTAAATCCCCTGCTTTTTCGTACTGTTCTTTAAAGTGTTGATAAAAATCATTTAACAAATCAATTCGCGTCACTTCACCATCTTTCACTTCGTCGAGTTTTAATTCCATTTCTGAAGTATAAGTAGGATTGACTAAGTATTGAAAATACGTCATTAAATATTTCATCGCTGCATGCGCTTCCGGATTAGGATAAAGCGTATGACTTTTCACACTCACATAGTGGTGATCTTTTAATCTTGCAATGGTCGCTGCATACGTGGAAGGCCTGCCAATACCGCGATATTCCATTTCTTGAATCAATTTAGCTTCAGAGTAACGCGAAGGGCCTGAGGTCATATGTGATTTCAGTTCTTTGAACACGAGTGGAAAAGTTTGGCCTTTAAACAATTGTGGTAATTGACTACCTTCATCTTCTTCAACCACTGGATAAGCTTTCGTGTACCCTTCAAAGGTGACGACGGAACCTTGGGCTTTAAAGGAGAACTCTCCACCTTGGAAAGTGTAAGTGGTCACATCATATTTCTTTGCTGTCATTAATGAGGCGACTGCCCGCGAATAAATTAAGCGATAGAGTTTGAGTTGATCAGGTTCAAGATAAGCGGCCATCATGTCAGGGGTTCTTGATAATGAAGTCGGACGAATCGCTTCGTGGGCATCTTGACTT